>DNGJ01000567.1 GCA_003486305.1 Cyanobacteria bacterium UBA11371 | reverse complement strand
CTAATACCTTGACTTATTGGCCTCAATGTGATAAAAACTATGCTTGATCGATATATTCGCGGATGGCGCGCAGTTCGGAGGCGGAAGGCATCGAACCGGGGTGGACTTGTTTGAGCCAGTTGAGCGCCTCCCAGAGTTCGAGTTTATGATAACGACACAGGTAGGCGATGCAAACGGTGGGCGATCGCTCAACTCCTGCCAAGCAATGGACGAATATGGGCAAGCTGTTATCGACATGTTGGCGGACAATATCCACAGCTTGTGCGAGCTGCTCTACGGTGAGATTGGCTGTATAATACCGATCTGGTAACACCAGACGCAAACATTGAAAATTCTGCGTAATATCCTCTGGCAAACTTCCTTCTGATTCCGCACACAGGGAAAGTACAACCTTGACGTTGCCTTTTAGCAGTTGTTCTGCGTCACCTGCTTGGGGTAACCCTCCTACGGCTAACTTTCCTGGAAGTACCCAACTGACAGTAGGCTGAGTTGGACGAGAAGGAGATTGGTCTTTAATGCCCAAAAATCGTTTAACTTGCCCGATCATTCGTTTCAGAAACCGTTTAGTTTGCTTTAGTATAAGCTTCCTTCAGTCATTGGTCAGTAGGGGCAAGGCATTTAAAATATCTCTGAGTGTGGTAGATAACTTATAATCGCGCCATGCCCCTAAATCAGAAAAATAGTGCTTATTCTATGCTATGACAAGTTTAAGGCATAATCTAAAAATGCCTCTGGCACTAGCTTTAATTCCCCAGAGGTAAAGCGTTTAAGTTCTACCCACATTGCCTTTTGTCGCTCCTCCCCATCAATAAAATGAAATATTTTTTCTGGTTGATAAAATTGAGAGTCGGTAAAGTCGCACTGGTAAAGTTGAATAATTTCATGTCCTGGCTGACCGTTGTAGACAAACAAATTTTCCAAACAGCCCAAATAGCGAATATTAGTTAATTCAGCTTGAATTTCTTCAGTGAATTCGCGCACTAAGGCGGCTTGACTGGTTTCGCCAAAATCAACGCCGCCGCCCAATGCGCGATAAAAAGTTTGCTGCTTGATTGGGTCGTATCCTTCTGATAAAAAGAGGCGATCGCTCCTGAGAATTAGCCCCAATGCAAGTACGCGGATTTTACCAGATTTGTCCATTTTTCAGCAGCTAGTTGTCGTAAATTTTAGCTTCGCGTCGCTCTCCAACGGGCCATGACTGATTTTCGCCGCCAAAAATTACTTGCTTAATTGTGACGTATTCCTTGCCTATTTGTTTGAGGGCGTTGATTAAGATATCGATAGCGATCGCATCGCTGGTTCCTAAGTCAAACCAGCAACGCCCCCAAGTCCCCTGATACTCAAAATCGCTCATATTGTGCATCAGTGCCATTAAGCTATTATCGGCGGCATCTTCGTCGTACTCCATGTAACTGATATCTAAACCTGTATCTTGAACCTGGAGATTTTCCGCGTTGAATGCACCCAGCTTGCCTAAGTAAAACCAGGAATCGAAGACTTCTTCAAGATACTGTTTTTCGGCGTTTGAGGGAACCGTATCGAACTCGATCCAGATCCAGAGGTCAAACGGATTAAATTCGCGGAACTGCACTTGCATTGTGATTCACCCTCTAATCTAATCCAGGTAAAAGGCTTGCGGTAGGCCCCCATCGAGAATTAGCATCTCTAATTTGATCGCGCATCCCGTCGCAATTGCGCTCTTTATTATCGATGCGCCTTTGATTTCTGCAATGCTCGAAGAAAATTTGGGCGACTAAACTCTTGGGTAATCGTTCTGGTTTGGTCAAAGCTGTCTGAAAAGCAGCTTTAGCAGCATGGCGCTGGTCTATTTGTTGATTTTTCTCTGCCTGTCTAACCAGAATTTGGGCTTTTAGATAGTGTAACTCTGGATTGTTCGGCGCAGCTTGTAAGGCGCGCTCGACATGTTTGAGCGCCTCGTCATAGTTTTTCAGATCGCGGTAGCCGACGGCAATGCCTCGATCTGCGAGATAGGAGGGACTGGCTTTTTCTAGGCGAGCGATCGCACCCGTCGGGTCGGAAAATGGTAAATTTACCGCAATCAGCAAATCCATCCACCCTTTAATTAAATTCAGTTCTGGATCTTGCGGCGCTTCTTTTTCCGCCGCATCCAAAAACCCATACACTTGCTGCAATTTGCCCAATGCTTTAGCCGCTCCCCGGATGCTTCCCTCTTCCTCCAGGATAGTAGCCGCTTCTAGGCCGTGACTGACCGCAGTATAAAGATTGCCCCGCACCGCGTCAGTGGCTTTCAGTCTTGCAGCAGTTTCCCCCGTTTTAGCCGCGTAGGATTTGACAGTTTCCAACAAAGCGGTATTTTTTTTATTAGCTTGCCAATCCGTATAAGCGATCGATGCCTGCATGGCATGAACTAAAGGTTCGTTTGGCTCCATGACTTCCGCTTGTTGCAGCAGACCTTCTGCTGCGTCGCGATAGTTTCCCTCAAGAAAGATAGCATTGAAAGCCTGTTGCGTTTTTTCCCCAATCGGACGGGGACTATTGGCGCGAAAAGGATCGCCAGCCAAAGTAGGGAGAGAAAACGCGCCTAACGCGATCGCAAAAGCACCTGCAAGCGCAGACACCAGCCGTTTGGATCTAGGAACGCGCGATATCATAGCTTGGTTCCTTGTAACCTCAATTCAGAATGATGCCAAAGGTTTGGAAAATTAGCTAGCTGTTCGACGCCAGAAATCGCAGGTAGTTCCGCCAGGAGCGAAGCAGGTGTGTTCTTGTGCTCTTGTGCAGGTGAGCAATTACGGTGTGGGTTTAACCAACAAGCTTTCGCAACAACAGACAATTTAATTAAACCCGCCCCGTTAGGTGAGCAATTACGGTGTGGGTTTAACCAACAAGCTTTCGCAACAACAGACAATTTAATTAAACCCGCCCCGTTAGGTGATATCATTTCCGGTTGCATCGGCATCCCACGGGGGGGGCGGGTTTAACGACATATCGCGTGGTTCCAAGGATTGATTGGTAAAACCCGCCCCTACAACACAATTAACCATATAAGCAAATCTTTCTGACAATCCCACCTGCACAAGAACACAAGAACACACCTGTACAAGAAGCCCCTCTGCCCCGATGCCTCATGCCCAAACTCAACAAGTCTGCCACAATGGTTGCAGTAAGATGCGTTTTTTTGTCTTAATGCTCTATCTCCGAGACTTAACTTATCATCCCCCAGCCACCCCCACAGCGATTTTAAAATCTATCAACTTGGAATTAGCACCCCAGCAGATGGGGCTTGTAATCGGGCCTAGCGGTTCGGGTAAAACAACTTTACTCGAAATTCTGGCAGGATTGAGCGAAAAAACATCCGGTAAGCTGTTCTGGCGCGATCAAGAACTGACTCCAGATCGCTTGCAACAGCTAAGCGGGTTAGTGTTTCAGTTTCCCGAAAGACATTTCTGCGGCGGCACTATTTTAGAAGAATTGCGGCTAGGACATCCAGAATTAGGCACCCAACGAGTCAAAGAAGCTTTAACAGAAGTGGGACTAGCACACCTGCCATTGCAAACTTCACCCCATTCACTCAGTGGGGGACAGCAGCGACGCCTGGGCGTAGCTGTACAACTGATTCGTCAGCCGCACTTATTGTTATTAGATGAACCTACGGCTGGGCTAGACTGGTCAATGCGACGCCAGTTGGTAAATTTACTGGCTAAACTCAAGAATCACTGGAGTTTATTTGTAGTGACTCACGATGCTGGAGATTTACTCAGCATCGCCGATCGGTGCTGGTTATTAAACCACGGCGAACTAGAATACGTCGATCCTGCTACCTTAGCTGCTAAACAAACTCAGCCACTTCCGGCTATTTGAAATGAATTCTCAACCAACTAAAACCGATTCTATGCTGCCTTTAATGGTCGATATTTGGCAGCAAACTTTAAATTGGCAACCCGATGAAAAACAGCAGCGTCAGTTTCAGCAACTGTACGAATTAATTGTGGCAGGGAACCGCCAGTTAAATTTAACTCGCATTACCGAACCAAGTGATTTTTGGGAAAAACACCTCTGGGATTCTTTGCGGGGAATCGCACCATTTCTCTTGAATCCATTACCAATTACCAATTACCCATTACCCATTACCAATCCCCAAGTTATCGATATTGGAACGGGGGCTGGTTTTCCTGGGGTGCCTTGTGCGATCGCTCTCCCCCATTGCCAAGTTACCCTGCTCGATTCTACCCGCAAAAAAATCGCTTTTCTCGATACTCTATTGGCTCAACTCGGTTTGTCAAATGCTACAACTTTGCTCGGTCGTTCCGAACAAATTAACCAGCAATCCCAGTATCGAAAAAATTACGATTTGGCTTTGATCAGAGCAGTTGGCTCGGCCTCAGTTTGTGCTGAATACGCCTTACCTTTTCTCAAAAATGGCGGTTTAGCTATCCTCTATCGAGGTCATTGGACAGATGAGGAAACCGCAGATTTGCAACCTGTTCTCGAGCGGCTGGGTGGTAAATTAGAATCAATTGAAGCATTTTCTACCCCCCTGAGTCAAAGCGTGCGTCACTGTCTGTATTTACGCAAGAATTAGAAGTAGGGGCACGGCTTGCAAGATATCTCCTCTAAAC
>DNGJ01000508.1 GCA_003486305.1 Cyanobacteria bacterium UBA11371 | reverse complement strand
ACTTTCTTAACCTGGCACGAATGACCTACGGGGGGAGTTTGACAGAACCTAAAATGTCTCTGATGATGTCGGTGGAGTCGCTACGCGGTGCAGCCAAGTGGACGAAGTTTGGGTTGGCGTCTGGTAGGGTGAGTTCTCAAGAGCAGCCTTTGAAGCTGAAGGATTTATTTACGATCAAACGGGGGTTAGCGACGGGGGCGAATAATTTTTTTGTGTTGACATCAGAGCAAGTTTCTGCTTACCAATTGCCTCTGGAGTTTTTACAGCCAGTTTTGCCCAGTCCTCGGCTATTATCGGTGGATGAAATTGAAGCCGATTGTTTGGGAAATCCGATTCTTGACCGTCAGCTTTTCCTGCTATCGTGCGATTTGCCCCCTTTGGAGGTGAAAGCTAAGTATCCGTCTCTTTGGGAATATTTGCAGATGGGGGTGAAGGAGGGAATTTGCGATCGCTACCTCTGCAAGCATCGCTCTCCCTGGTATGCTCAGGAAAAGCGCCCTCCTTCTCCGTTCCTTTGCACCTATATGGGTCGTCAGGATACTGGTAGAGGTAGACCTTTTCGATTTATCCTCAATCATTCAAGGGCGACAGCTACCAATGTTTTTTTGATGTTGTATCCTAAATCTGCTGTGGCTAAAGCGCTTTTGGATAAGCCAGAATTACTAAAAGAAGTGTGGCAGGCGCTCGAGCGAATTTCTGATGAGGCATTGATGAGTGAGGGGCGCGTGTATGGGGGTGGACTGCACAAGCTGGAGCCAAGGGAATTGGGTAATGCTCTAAGTGATAAGATTCTTGAGGTTTTACCCAAAATAAGCGTGGCTGAGTTATAAAGATAATTATTTTTTCAGCGCGATAGAAGGGGAAATGTTAAAGGTATTATCGCCATAGATTTAATGAGGTGGAAATCATGATTAAAAATGAATTGGAATATCAAGTTAGTCAAGAATGGGTAGAGAAGTTTGAAAAATCTATAGCCGCAATAGAAAAGGATGAAACCAGTAAAAAAAATGACCCTCAGCGATGGGAAATGAACCGAGGGGCATTACAATGTCATTTAGATAAATTGCAAGAAGAAATTGCTGAATATGAAAGGCTGATTAATTGCGACAAGTGCCAGCAAATTCACATTAAAGTTGAAAGCTTAAATAAGCTGCCAGATGCTCTAGTTAAAGCGAGAATAGCAGCCAAAATCAGTCAGCAAGAATTAGCTGAGATACTAGGAATTGAAGAACAGCGAGTTAGGCAGTATGAGGACACTGATTATCAATGTGCCAGTTTTGTAGAAATCCTCGAAGTTAGTACTGTTTTAGGCGTAGAATTTGAAAATGCTGTTATGCGGGTAGATTTCGAGGAAATAGAAGCTGTTAAACAAAGTGCAGAAAAATGGCGAAAGGAAAAAGTGAGTACAACAGCTAAATTCTCATAAAAATGTCTAGACGTGAGGATTTACATTTATCCCTGCGTCGCACTCTTGAAAAAGACGGGTGAACGATTACGGATTACTCGTTAATCTTAGTGGTCGCCAGCGTCTTATTAATCCGCCCCATCCAGCGATCGCACACCAACTCAAATTACTGCTTAATTTTATTTAAAAAAATTATAACAGCATTTTCGGAAATTGCCAGAAATTTTTACGCTCAAGTTACGAACGGCTCACATGTTGTTTTTTTTATTTACCTGCATATCGTCTTTGTCACTAAATTTCGCGGGTTTTGTTAATATCTTTTTTCATAACTTGAAGACGATCGCCTAATTTTTCGTCGATTTTTGGCAGCTTAACTGACTGGCTAACACAAGCTGTTCATCAGCAATTAATAAACTACCAGTAAAGTTTTTTAGAAACTACGTCAACGGTAATAATGTAATTTTTTTACGTCTTTTGACGTATACGGAGACAAAAGTATTACTAAACACATTCAAAATAGATCTCATATCTGCAATGAAAGGCGTGTTACTCATTAATACAAAGTGATGCATTATACTTTGAGTGATTGAAGTTCGCGGTTTAATTTTCGTTTTCCCGAATTCTGTCAGAAGTTTGAGGTGTCAAATAACCAAATTTGAGATGATTAATAAATAGGTAGTTTAGCTCTATTGAATTATTGACTTACTTGAGTGGCAGGAAAACATGACTACCTAAATAAATGACACCCACTAAGGTTTAGGGAGTTTTCGTGGGCAGAAGAAGTCATCCAAATCGCAAAAGTTCAGGCAGTCAAACCAAGATTAGCCAGACCAGCATTTCCCAAGGAGGAAACAAGATGACTGAGTTAGAAAAAAATCAGAACCTATCGGGTGAACCGGAAGCACCAAAGATTGATGAATACGATCCATCTGTTGAAAGCGATTTGAATGACTCTGATTCAAAGCTTGAAACTGCAACAATTGAGCTGCATTTTGTAAGTGGGTATAGAGGGAGAGAAGGTAAAAGTTTTTTTGTGAAAACCATAGCGCATTACTGTGCGGGCAGACATAAACTCATTACTTTGGTAGACTGCGATCGCATCAATCCAGACGTGTCGAACGTGTATAAAGAAGCCGAAAGGGTTTTCTTCTCAGAAAACCAAGATACAGAAGACGATCCAGATGCCATATTAAATTGGGCAACCGAGAGAAAAAAGCCTGTTCTCATCAATTTACCAGGACAGGTGCATGAAATTGTAACGGCATGGATTGACCGCACGCTTATACCTGTCATTGTAGAAAACGCTGAGCTTGGGGAAAACGACCATCGCGAAGTAGAAGTAAAAATTTACAACTGGTTCTTGTTTAATGGCGAACGAGACAGCCTAAATCTCTTCCTTAAAAGCTTAAAACACTTCGGTGGATGCGTGCAGCATATCCTGGTGCGAAATCACGGAATGACCAGCGATTGGTCAGTCGTCGATACCCATGAAGATTTTAAATTGTTTTCTGGGTCATCTACAGGCGATCGCAAAGGAGAATTTGTTCGAGATGAGAAAGGTTTGGAAATGCGAGATGCTCAGGAATTGCCAATTAAAAGAGTCATCCAAATTAACTTACCGCGCCTCTCTAAAAAAGAAAGAGACAGATTGAATACAGAAGAAGTAACATTTGCACAAGCTTTATTGCCTCCCGTAGATAAGGTAGGTAATACACAAGAGGGAAAAAAAGCTTGGCCTCTTTGGTCAAGACAGCGAATCCAGGATTTTCTTAAAAAAGCCGAAGCCGAATTAGAAAATACAGGGCTGATTTGAACAAGACTTACACAACTACACCATTTATAGCGGTCATGGTGCATTATGCTATGCTAACACACCTTACATATAGAGGCTTCGCGTAAATGCTGTTGAAATTAAACCCCCTCGAATTGTAGATAAATTTTAAAATATTGCCGTTTTCCAACACCAGAACAAGTCATATTGAGGCTTTCCTATTTTCGAGGTTTTTATGAACAATTCTCAGACAGTCGAATCTAATTCTGCTTCTCAACAGCCACTATTAGATCGGTTGTTGGAAGGTAAAGACGAAGACTTTAAACGCAAAGTCTGGGATTATGTTCAACTAACTGAGTTAAGTCCTGACGATCCAGCGATTATTATGGCAATACTTACCGGAAATTTAGCGTTCATGCTGGAGGATGCCCCTGCATCGTTCGATCGCCTTTTTAGAGAGTGGGCTGGAGAAATTCAACGTGCTTTACACTTAGCAGAAAAGTTGGTAGTCGAACGGCAGAAATCAGCGATCGCTGATGCTGCTAAGGAATTGATTCATCAGCAAGAATCAAATCATGCCAAAAGGTTATTCTCTGCCATCATTCCCGCTGCTGGCGTACTACTGGGTGCTTTGGGTATCGGCTGTTTTATAGGACTGATGGTGCCTCCGTTTTTAGAAGGCGGGTACGCAGGACAAGTAAATTTGACTCAAAAAGATGCTGATGCCCTACGTTGGGCGCAGTCAAGTGAAGGCGAATTTGCCAGAAAACTTATGGATTGGAATCGAGGATATCTGGATACAAAAGCTTGTGCCAAAGATGTTCAAGCATTGCAAGTAACGCTTAAATTTAACTCGCGCACAGCAATTAGTGGCTTCTGTTTTTTGTGGATCGTTCCACCAAATCAAAGAAAGTTTGCAGATTGATTTGTTGTGCCTAACACCTTCACTCAAATTAGCTATGGGCTACCCATTTCCCTAATAAAACCGCGTAAATTCTTATAATTATCGCCGATAACGCACGCGGTGTCAAAAAACTTTAGACATGGGGTGGCTTCAGGCGGGCGATCGCAAACAATACCCAAGAGAGTCAATCTTTCTCTTCAAATAATAGGCGACCTATTTTATAACAAGATTTAAGTTAACTTATCTATCCAAAGATAGATAATTGTGCGGGGGATAAAACACAAAATACCTACACATGCACACATGGCTACAAAACTATTAATTAATTGACTGAGTGTGCAAAAATTTGAAAAATCTTGTGGGAGGAAGCCTATGCAATCTCAAAACAACGCTCATATAAGCGGCTTTGAGACAGAACTACCACGCCCTCACTGCGTTAAACTGACAATATGGAAATGGAAAGACTTTACAACTGCTGCTTATCAACTGCCAGATGATTCATTTGTCATGTCGTACAGACAAATGGCGTTAAAAGTTATGCAGGACAAAAAGACTGTTAGAAAGTTTGTAGAGCAAGCTGGCTTGCCCTGGCTAAAAGTTCAATTTAATAGCTCAATATGGGGGATTGTTGTCCCTATGTCAACGGTTTTAGCTTACTGGAAACATCTGGATGAGTCGGGTATTGATACGCACATTGCACCTCTGGGGTGGAAAGCCATTGATGAATATTTAGCACACCTAGAATCCTCACTTTCTTGCTGCTCAAAGCCTATAAAATTTTTAAAGGCTGTATACGACCTGAGCATCTTACAAAGTAGTCCACTGTTGCGCGTTTTGCGGCTTGATGAAAACGGGAGGGTAGAATATAGCATTGATGTTGTTTCAGCCTTGCAAGTGATAGGAGTAGATCCCCAATGGCTGGATAAATTACGACCAAAAACTCGCGCCCGATTGCTAAAAAAAGGTTTCGCTGGGGTGAGTAAAACTGACTACATCTTTGCGGAAGATATGGCGAAAACAGACACAGAAGGTGAAGTAGCAAGTACCGATACCATTGAGCTAAGTGATTGTTTAGCCATATGGGAGTTTTTTGCCGAACGGAGGTATGGCAAAGCAATTGCTTGTCTCAGAGCGCTTGCCCAGGAATCTTTACCTAGTCGAATCAGAAAGGTACAAAAAGATAACCGTCTTTTAGAATCCGCTCCCTCTAGTCCTTGCGGTTAACGGTTTACCAACCCATTTGCGATCGCATTTAGTCAGGGTGCATCTACTTTATTCTGCCACAATATATTAAAACTATTGGCACTATCTTTAGGTACTAAGAAATATTGAGTTTAATCTTGTAAACATAGTTTGTCAGCAATATTTAATCACTACCTCAAGAAATATTGACTCTATTCTATTTATTAATCTTTGGCAAAATTTTCTAGATCAATATGCAGTGCATTACAAATCAGTTGAGTTACCCAAGCGGCAGAAGTCGTTTCCTCCACTGCGGCGGCGGCCTCAATAATAGGTTTGAGCGTGTAGGGGAGATCGAGGCGGAAGGTTTTAGATTGGGTTAGATACTCTGAATTATCGTAGTCACTTGTGTGCTGCATCCACATTTTACACTCTTCCCCACGTGCATCAGCGCCAATATTTGTCAAGTTTAACTTGCCTTTTTTGTAGCAGTAGATCTGTTGGTTATCCATCATCTCGCCGCGATACTGGCAATTCCAACAACTGCGCCACACGGGTTGCTCCAATTGCGCGATCGCACTCAGTTTATCGCAAGCTTCACTTTCCTGCTGCTGATAAATTTGTTGCGCTTCTTTTGTATTGGACGCTTTGCCGCTTATAATAAGACCCAAGATGCAATCTCGCTGCGATGACGGTTGTTTGACAAGCCCATAAGCAGCGTTTATACTTTCCTGATTTAACACCCGGCGCAGGGCATAAGCCGCTGCCTGCTTACCGCTTTGGGTTTCAGTGTCGATCAACTTCACTACCGTCGCCGCCTTAGAATAGGTGTAGCCCGAACCGAGTTCTACCTTTTTGGCGATCGCATCCCGAGTTTTTCCCCCTGACGCTTGTGCAAAATTTTGCACAAGCGTCTCCCCAGTCTCCCCAGTCTCTTTTCCCTGCTTTTCCTTGGTTTTCTTATTTTCGTTGGTTTTAGACGCAGCCTGCCTTTGCCTTTCCTTGGCTTTCTGCTTCTCAATCTCCTCCCACGCAAATCCTTCTCGTACCTTCTGTTCTACAGTTTTCTCTCTGGCAGCGTTCTCCAGCAACAGCGCTTCTAACTGGGCCGTTT
The DNA here is from genome assembly GCA_003486305.1 of Cyanobacteria bacterium UBA11371. Taxonomy (GTDB): domain Bacteria; phylum Cyanobacteriota; class Cyanobacteriia; order Cyanobacteriales; family Aerosakkonemataceae; genus Microseira. Next base: position 3,845 of record DNGJ01000508.1, on the reverse strand, counting down.
CCCCAGTAAACTCCCGGTATTCCACTGGCACCGCTTCCCAACCTAACTGACAAACTGCCTTCCAACGGCGATGACCGCTGATAATCGTTCCGTTTGGTGTAATAACTAGAGGTCTGACCCATCCACTATTAGATATTTGTTCGGCAAGCGATTTAACATCTTCATCCCCATAGATACACATATTGCGCGGGTGGGGCGCAAGAATCTGGGGGGATACCAAGTCAAAGGTTGGCTTCATCATTGGAGTTACTAGCTCCAGATTGTGTAGTGTATAGCTCCATCGTACCTCGCTTGTGTCCCAGAAAGTTGAGTGTGTGGTACTTTGGAGTAAAAGGAGAAAAAATTTGGATGAGCGGCCTGACAGTTGAACGGGAACTTGGGTTTAATCAAAGACTGGCAACTTTGATAGCAGAGTTGCGGGGGAACCGTTCGTACCGGGAATTTGCTGAAACGATTGGTGCATTCCATTCCGACGTGCGTCGTTGGGAGGTAGAGTTAAAAGGCGAGCCAAAACTGCGAGTTCTGGCAAAAATTGCTGCTCTCAGGGGTTGGACGCTGGATGAGTTGATGATTTATTTAGAGGGGGAAGCTCCTTTTCAGATGCTTTCAATTACGCGGTTGCTGGCAGAAGTCAAAAATTTGCCTTTTGAGGCGGCTGCTGAAGTGGCTCAAGCTGCCTTGGAAACAATGGCGGCTAAGCGGGAACCCAACGCCTGTTAATATTTCTGCTGAATTAATAGAGGTATAACTTAAGAGCGATCGCTAATACATATTTAGCTTTCTTCGCCGGAAGCCCCACACCATAGCGGTACTCCGCTTGGTGTCGGGATGGATAGGCGGGTCATTGGAGGTACGGAAATGACCAATAAATTAATCAGGTGAGTCCTGATTTTCAATGTATTTCTTTAATGCTGAAACTGTTACACCAATTAAGCGAGATAGTGAGACTAGCCTACCAGTACCGACTACGCCCAACAAAACACCAAGCCGCAGAACTAGACAGGTGGCTGTCAATGTTGTGCGCTCAGTATAATTTTTTGTTGGCGGATAGGTTTAACTGGTACGAACAAAACCGTTCTCCCATTAACGCTTGTCCTCTTGTTTGTCACCTAAGAGAACTGCGTGACAACCCGGACTATTACTCGCAAAAGAAAACATTGCCGCAACTCAAAAAAACTCATCCTTGGTATAGCGAAATATATTCACAAGTTCTTCAGGATGTAGTTAAGCGAGTTAAAGTAACATTCGACCGTTTTCTTAAGGGGGATAGCAATGGTAAACGTAGCGGGAAACCAAGGTTTAAGGCTCGTAACCGCTATCGCACTTTCACTTACCCTCAGATGAAAGAGGGCTGTTTACAAGGCAATCTGATTAACTTGCCAATGTTTGGCAAAGTCAAAGTTGTCTTGCATCGCCCTATTCCTGATGGCTTCAAAATCAAAACAGCATCTGTTACCAAGAAAGCCGATGGTTACTACCTGACACTCTCATTGGAAGACAAAACTGTTCCTGAAATTAAGCCAGATTTCAATCCTGATAAAATTAATGGGATTGACGTAGGGCTGAAGGAGTTTCTAATAACTTCCGAGGGTGAAACAGTTGCCATTCCTCAACACTATCGTAAAACTCAGAAACGTCTGCGTGTTATCCAAAAACGGGTATCCCGCAGAAAGAAAGGAAGTAATGGTAGACAAAAAGCTGTTAAGCAACTAGGGAAACAACACAAAAAGGTTGCAGATAAGCGGAAAGATTTTCACTTCAAAACAGCGAATTGGCTGTTATCAAAATCTGATATTGTAGCTCACGAAGAATTGAATGTCAAAGCACTAGCTCGTACAAAATTGGCAAAATCTGTATTGGACGCTGGGTGGTCAATCTTCCTGTCGATACTAACTTTCAAAGCCGAAAATGCTGGAAAGTTGGTTGTCTCAGTAAGCGCCCATAACACCTCACAAGATTGCTCCAGTTGCGGTGAGAAAGTACCAAAGAAGCTGCATATTCGTTGGCATGACTGCCCTCATTGTGGGTGCAGCAAGGACCGTGACCACAACGCAGCAATAAATATCAGAAACAGGGCTGAGGGGCATCCAGTCCTTAAAGCGCAACACCTCCTAAGCGATAGCCGGATTGGTTGCGAAGCCTACACCATACCTGTACTCAGGTTGGTGTAGGAGATGTCACATAGTACGTTTTAGATATTAGGCGAAAACAGCTACCGTGAAGACCAGGGTGATTAACCAAAGTGAATTGGAAAATTCTAAAGAGGTCGGAATTATCACCGATATCTCTGACAAAGAACTGCATCTCGCTCTAGGATTGTCTGACCCTACCTGTAACAACGAAATATCGCAGCAAGACCAAAACGAAAGCACGCACGATACCTCCAACTCAACCGCTCCATCAGAACCACAACTGTTTTTTCAAGCCGTAGGGTTAGTGCGCGGGCAGTATCTTCCTAGTACAGAAAAATTAGGCTCTGGAATTTTACTGTTAGATGATGGTGTAATAGCACCCACCAATTTATTAGCCTCTGCTGTTTACACCGTCAAGAAACATCCCAACCTGCTGGAATCTCCCCAAGTTTGGATTGTTTATCCCCGTGTCCAAGTCAAGAATCCGCCCTTTCTTAACTTTGCTATTCGAGGTGCAAGACTCCCTTTGGAAGGAGAAGATGCAGAGGTCATTAACCAGAGCGTCGATGATTTTTCCATTCGAGGCATCGTGACTTACACTAACCGTAAAGCTGGCAACTTTGTTATCAAAGTTTATCGCAATTTTATGCCTTGGAAAGAGCAAGAAGGTACAAAATACAAACCCCATATTTTTACCATTACTGGTGTTCTGCCTAGTGAAGGTTTACCGTGCGGTCAGTTTTGGGATTTGAAGGTAAAAAGAGTTGCTGACCAATTGGTGTTGGAAGATGCCACGTTTATAACTCAGGTGTTTGAACCCAAAAAGCCGAAAAAAGGACGCTCCAAGCGTCAAGGTCAAAAAAGAAAAGCAAAACGCAATCAGTCCAATCCGCAGTAGGATTGAAGTAGAGGCGGATTTTCCACAACTTTAACTTGGGTATCAATCTGGTCGATCTAACAATTATAAATCTGGTAACTAACCGTTATGACCCAAGAACTTATAGACTTAAGAAACAGCATTTTAGAAGGACGCTACGAAGATGCACTTGCAATTGTTGATGAATTAGAAGGGACGAGCAAACAAGCTATTATTCGTAATATTGAATCCTTTCTAGTTAGGCTAATAGTCCACCTAATTAAAAACCAAATCGAGCAACGATTAACCAATTCTTGGGCTGCATCTATTTCGGATTCACTTGTTCAAATCAAAAAACTGAATTTAAAAGATAATAAAAAGTCTTACTACATTAATGTCGATGAATGGCAACCACTTCTAGAAGCCGCGATTAAACTAGCCATTCGTCCAGCTAGCTTAGAAGTTTTAAACGGACAATTAAAACCCAAACAACTTGGGGAACGTTTGGATAGAAACCAACTTATTATAACTGCCCAAAAGATGCTGAAATTGACCTATAATTATGCTGCTGAAGATTTACCCGATTACATTGATAGTTATTTATCACAGCTACCAGGGGGGGAAGATTGGCTAGCTGATTGACCAAAAAAAATGGATTTTGAGCCTCCGCCCTTATAGGGCGGCTTTGGAGCCAAGAGGAGCAACTGAAAAACTTGGCTCTTCCATTTTTAGTATGCTTTCGGGATCTCTAGGAGCTGAGGGAGAGGAAGAGTAAAAATGTTAATGATGAACATTAGCATACCAATTCCAAAAGAACCAGGAACTGGGTAATGTTATGGTTGATAAGATACTTTTTC
>DNGJ01000454.1 GCA_003486305.1 Cyanobacteria bacterium UBA11371 | reverse complement strand
CGAGATGGGACGCTATGACTTGAAGAACAAACCAGAAATCATCAAAGAAAAAATTGTTCAAGGGCGAATTGAAAAACGTCTCAAAGAAATGTCTTTGATGGATCAGCCCTACATTCGCGATCAAAGTATGGCAATAGAAGATCTGGTGAAACAAGCTCAATCTCAATTCGGCGAAAACATCCAAGTTCGTCGCTTTGTCCGCTTTGTACTAGGCGAAGATATTGAGTAATGATTGTAGGGTGCGTTAGGCGCGGCATTTAATGTTGCTACTTGGGCAAAAAATGGAAATCCGCGCCGTAACGCACCAACCTACTTGGTGCGTTACACTTCGTTAACGCACCCTACTAAAATAGCAGCCGCTAGTTAAACCAATGATACTCTACCGTCCAGTCGGATTAAAAGAACTCGAATTAATCGCTCAATCTGACTTTAAAGCATTTCCCCCTCGACTTCCCGAACAGCCGATTTTTTATCCAGTGCTAAACTTTGCATATGCCGAACAGATTGCACGAAACTGGAATACAAAAACTAATAGTTTTGCTGGCTTTGTGACTAAGTTTGAAATCGAATCCGACTACGCGAACAAGTTTGAAGTTCAAACTGTTGGTAGCCGAATTCATCAGGAACTGTGGATACCTGCTGAAGAATTGGCAGAGTTTAACCGTCACATCGGCAAAATTACAATTGAAGCCGCTTATTACGGCGAGAATTTTCAGGGGGAGATAGATCCAGAAACAAATTTACCGATAACCATCAAACTAACATAAAGCGATCGCTTAGATATGCCGCCGCGCTACGCGATCGCAAACCCAGTATGAACGCGACTTGAGGGATGATAAAATGCCAGCACGATATCTTCTTTGGGAATTCCAGCATCCAGCAATTCTTGAGTAATACCCTCTTCTATACCATCCCATTCAATCCAAATTTTCCCTTCTCTAATCCGCACGTGTAAGGCAACATTGTGAACTCTCTTAATTCCATTCCATCCCACACTCATCAATAAGTAATTGTCATTTTCAAAGTCCCAAATTGGCAGATTTTCAATGTCTCCATAACTCGACTTGTACTGAGCATGTGCCGAGATTATCTTATAAATAATTTGCCGATATCTTTCTAGCTTATCCATTGTAAAATCTCCTCTGAATTTGATTCAAAAATTCTCAACTTAATCCTATGGTCATTAATAATTGTTTGACTTGCAAGCTGTTGAAAAAAGTTTTCGTAAGTTTCTTCATCTATTGCTAGATATATTTCTCGTTCCGGAGGAGCCTGCTTGAGTAAAGTCCGATAGATCCCGTATTGTCCAACCGCTCTTTCTAATTCTGTAATTAAGGAAGGACTCTTGAAAGTTTTAATCTCAACGACAATCCTGCGTTTATCTTTTTCCGCAGCAATTAATTTTTCTGCCGCCAAGTCGGCAAACAAACGCAAGTCTTCAAATTTAATCGTGAATGGGTCGTCTGTAATGACCCATCCGTCTTTAATCAGAGCATTTTTGACGGTGTTATGGTACAGGTCGTATTGAGGCATAAATCTAATTCTAACATAAATAAATTTGGAGGTAATGTTATGAGCGAACTGAAAGAAGTTTACAAAGCGATCGCGCAAGCAGTCCAACAGCAACTAACCCAAGAATATCCCGCTGAAAAAACCTACGTATCATCCCAACAAATAGCAGAAAAAATTCAAAAACCAACCCAGCAAAACCCGGAGCAAACAAAATAACTGGTGCAGGCAGGATGCCCACCCCACAAAAATAGCAAATTTGTTCTTGTGGGGTGGGCGTCCCGCCCGCCCTTCAAATTATCTGAACACGACTCCAGAGGTCTAAAAATTAACGAGGTGAACGCCATGACTGACATGCAAACCGCTTACAAAGTAGCCGCAACAGCCGTGCGCCAACGGTTCGGCGAACAGCATCCAGAAGACCTGAAAATACTTAACAACATTGGCAAAGATGAAGTTGCAGTTTACTCCGGTAGCTTCGACCGAGTAGAAGATATTCTGAACTGCTTGAGCGTCCCAGTATTAATGAATCCGGATGCACATAAACTAGAAGCAAAGATTATTTTCGTTAATTGTTCCGGTTCCTACCACCAAGATTTAATTTCCCAACTGGCGCGACAAGTAGAAGCTTCAAAGTGGCTGGTAAGTTCCGACTGGGCGTTGGGTCACTTGATTGCGAAAGCATTTCCCAACACGGTGCAGTGGACGCAGCGTTCAACAGGCGATGAAGTCATCGCCGTCGAACCAAGTTTAAATAGCTTGTGGTCGGAAGTTGTCGTACTCGGTGCAGACCCTCAGTGGTGGCTAGAAAGCAGCAGCCATCCCATCGAAGTGCTGAACTTTGAGAAAGTGCGGATAGAAGCAGCCAGTCACGAGCTATTGGTACGCTACAACGCGCCCGTCGTTGCGGTAAGCTTTGATTGGGGCAAAGGGCATGTGTTCCACGTCATTAGCCACTTTTGGTGCAAGCGAAGTCGCACCCCCACACCCCGCCACCAAGCGCCCTGCACCGACTTCCTCAAAACTGGGATGAAATTAAGCGATGAAGGCGTCGAAACAGTTCTGCATCAAGCAGGCATCAACCCATATACGCTAAACTTTGCTCAGATCCAAAGTGCAGCCACCTCGACAGAATTAGTAGCCCAACTCTGCGTCCGTGCAGTCAAGCATCACAAATCTGTCGCCTTGAAGCTGTAGTATAATATAAGACAAATACTTGCCTGCCAGACGCACAAGTGGAGGTTCTACCTCCGGCTCACTCGTTCCCAGGCTCCCGCCTGGGAACGAAAGAACGAGGCTCTGCCTCGCTCCCTTGTTTAACAACTTGCACCTCTGCGTTTAATAAACTATAAAAATCAGCTTGTGAACGATACTCGTTTAGTTAAAATCAGCAAATATCTGAGTTACCACCTGCGGCATCGCCCAGATAAAATTGGACTAGAACTGACCTCTGATGGCTGGGTTTCTGTCAACGAACTCTTAGCTGCTGCTAAAAAAGATCGGTTTCCCATTTCTCGCGACGAACTGGAAGAAGTTGTCGCCAATAACGATAAAAAACGCTTCTCGTTTGATGCCAAAGGTAAACATATTCGTGCCAACCAAGGACATAGCATAGAAATTGATTTACAATTGGAACCCGCTACTCCTCCAGATGTGCTATACCACGGTACAGGAGAAGGTGCAGTTGAATCGATTCTTGACGCGGGTCTTAACAAAATGTCGCGACACCACGTACATCTGTCTAAAGATATAAATACGGCGCGAACAGTAGGCAAAAGGCATGGTCGTCCAGTGGTTTTTGCTGTCAATGCAGCAGCGATGCACGAGGCGGGTTATACGTTTTACTGTTCGGAAAACGGGGTGTGGCTAGTGGATATGGTACCACCGGAATATTTAGCGATCGCTTCCTCACAACAACCACCACAGCAAGCATAACTAAAATAAATTATGTTCTCAGCATTTGGCAACAACGACGACAATTCAGCAAAAAACAACCCGCAAAACCGAGGCTTACTCGGCGCTGGGTGGCGACCTTTAAACCGAGAAATTGACTGGGGGTATTTGTTCCACCTAGCCACTAACGATACATGGGAACTCTCCCATAAAGCTCTCGATTTAATCAGCGATCTTGGCGATGCTTTAGGGCGTAACCAATATTCTTGGTGGGCTAATATACTCAATGTATTTTCTGACGATACCCGCTACCACATCGATGAATTTTGGAATTTCATCACCCCCGATCCGCCCATCCCAGATTATCGCTACAGAGACGTTTTGTCTACCGAAACACCTATAGTTCAATTAGTCAGCCGCGACAGCATTCCCATTGATTACGTCCTCAACAAATTGCGGGAAATTACAGTACTCAAAGTATTGGAATTATTAGGCCGTCCGGATTTAATTACTCAGTCTTGTTTGGAACGACATTTTTATTATCCCGTCGATCGCTTTGTTAGCTGGAATCGTCTCGAAACATTAGGCACGGTTTATGCTTACTGGTCAAAGTATCAAGTTTGGCTGCAAATCGAAACCTACGAAAAAGGACGCCGCTGGTATAGCCTCATCTCCCAGGATTTAGCCCCGCTGATTAACAAAGCAACTTACAATCTAGCAGTTATTCTCAGCGGTTACAAATGCCGTGTCGGAAAAGTTAACAGTCAGTATCCAATTCGGTCATTTCCCGATGATATTCAAAGCTTTACCGACAAAGTTCAACAAGCAATTTTAGACCAAAATCAGCTAGCGGTTTTAGTACATGGAGAACCCGGAACTGGTAAAACAGCCTGGACGCAAGCCGTAGCCAAAGAAATTTTAGTTCCGCTGGGATTTGTGATTTTTATCCTAGATCACGATGCGGTGCAAAACTTTGTTCCACCGACTTACTTGCAGCGGATTTGCATCATTATCAACGAAGCCGATAACTTAGCTCAAAACCGAGCCAGCGAAGCCGCTCAATACAGTAACAAAACAGAACATATTTTGAGTTTGTTAGATGGAACTGTGTACCAAAGCGTAATAGAAGAAGGGGGAATTCAAGATAAGCAAAAATTCGTCGTGTTGATGACTTGCAACACAACTGAACGATTAGATCCGGCTGTTTTACGAAAAGGGAGAGTTGATTTTATCTGCGAATTTAATCATAAATTTGTATGATTTAGGATTAAATGGCATGTCGGCGATCGCTTGAATAAAATCTACCGCTCAACCACAAGTTTTAGTTTATGACCACACAAGCGATCGCTTCCGTCCTAAAAAACATCATCGGTAAACCCTGCTGGAATGTTAAACAAGGCTACGGTTCATTTATAACCTTTGAATTTGGAGAACCCAGTTTAGAAATAGACGAACCAATTAAACGTAAAGGAATTTTATCCCGACTTATTGTTGTGAGAGGTGAATGGCATTTGTGGATCTATTGTTGCGATTGGAAAATATTTCAAAACGGTCAATATATTGCTGATAGTGAAAGCGAGGATCGATTAATTGAACAAGCATTAAACTACTTAGATGGTCAAAAACCTGTCAGCATAGAAATCGAGCCGACTAATGATAGTTGTAGCTTTCAATTCGATTTGGGTGGCTTACTGGAAACTACCAGTGGGGACTATGAACCACTTACAAACGAGTGGCTGCTATTTGACCCATCGGGTTTTGTTTTATGTTATCGCAACTATGGCTGTTACAGTTATCATCCAAGCAATAGTAGCGATGAGTCAGCAATATGGAAAAAGATTGATAACAAAATTACCGTTCCCGACGGAATTATATAAATTAATCTTAAACCGTAGGGTGCGTTAACGAAGTGTAACGCACCTTCTGGCGGCGGTGCGTTACGGCGCATAATATTAATTAATCCCCCAGCATTTATCTAAAAAATGCGCCTAACGCACCCTACAGTCAAAAACTAGAAAATTGAGGTAATGTTGTGGCAGACATCCGCAAGCTAATAAATCAAATTGCTGAACAAGAAGCACAACTCAGCAATACTCAATTCCTTGCACCTTGCGTCTATAAAGGATTAGTACGCACTAAAGTATCTGGAATTATCTATACTTTTACACCCAAACCGCGTAACTTTGAAGGCTGGGGTATCTTTCAACCTATTAGCGTTCCCAGCCAGAGTCAGGGAACGAGTATTGCTGAATTAGTTGATGAACCCAGCTTGCCACAATTGGCAGAATATTTAAAGTTACTTCCTACAATGCGCCTGCGGTTAGCTTATAGTTTGCAAGGCAAAACATGGCTGGCTTATCCTATTAATGAATCTGATGCTAAACAGCGCCTTGGTAATGTCAAGCCAGTATTGGTACATTTAGTGACGGAAGGGGTAGCATTTGAGTGCGCGATCGCACGCTACGATGGACGCACCTTTTGGTTTGAAGAACTCGACCGTCGCGCCGATCCGATCCTAGCCGAAAACCTGCGCCAAGCCTTCAAAAAACAAACCCCAATAGAAGAATTACGCTTTAAAGGCATGACAAGAGAAATGCGTACCGCCTACGATTTGGCAACGCAACGCATAGCAAACTGGCAGCAAAAACGCGATCGATTGCGCCTAGCAGCCGCCTTAAAGCAAGGTGGCGGCAATTTGGAAAAATTTAGCGATAGATCCGACCACTGGCTAGTAGAATGGACAACCGCAGATGGCTTTCGTCACACCTCTGCTATTGACAAAAAAGACCTCACCGTCATCAGTTCTGGCATATGTCTAAGCGGACGCGATCGCGATTTCGACTTACAATCTCTAGTCGGCGTCATCGAACAGCAAGATTACTGAATAGGTAATTGGTAATGGGTAATAGGTAAAAACCCATGAGCAATTAGCAATTAGCAATTAGCAAATTTTATTATGTCCATCTTTTTCCACGAACAACTTTATCGCACATCCCAAGTGATGGCGAAAATAAAAGACTTCCCAGTCACGATATGCGGTGCGGGTGCGTTAGGCGCGAATATCACCGAAAGTCTCGCCAGATCTGGATTTGGGAAACTCAAGGTAATTGACCGCGATCGCATCGAAGAACGCAACCTCTCCACCCAACCTTACTATCGCTCAGATATCGGTGCCATGAAAGCCAAAATGCTGGCGAATTCCCTCTATCGCGCCTTGGGAGTCAATGTAGACGCACAACCTAAAGAACTGACGACGGCTAATGCCGCACAACTGCTATGCAATAGTTCTTTAATTATCGACACTTTTGATAACAGCGTCGCCCGCCAAGCTGTAAAGGATTATTGCGAAACAGCCAATTTGCCTTGCTTGCACGTTGGATTAGCCCCTGACTACGCCGAAGTAATTTGGAACGAAGTGTATCGCGTCCCCTCACCCGCAAACGATGATGTTTGCGACTACCCCCTCGCACGCAACTTGGTAACCCTGGCCGTCGCCGTTGCTTGTGAAGTCACCATCGCCTTTGTTTCTTCCTTCCAGCAACAAAGTTACACCGTCACCCTAGCCGACTTAGCGGTCAAGTCATTCACCTAGCTATTCTTGTCAGACTCGCCAGCTAGCCATTAGCCATTAGCCATTAGCCATTAGCCATTAGCCATTAACCATTAGCCGTAGGGGCTTTCGCATTTGCGCTGTTATCTTGTCGGTAAATCTGAAATATTTCATCGCATTTGCGATAGCCCTTACACGCCATTAACCATTAGCCATTAGCCATTAGCCAGATCTATAGCTTCTCCCTCTCCCTCCGATCGACTAAAAACCCTGTAGTATGCATGGCAACTACAGGGATTGAATGGTTGCTTTCGTTTTTATCTCAAGTTGGTTTAATTACCTTTCGCTAAAACTGTTTCGCCTCACCAGCGTTTTCCCCTTAGAAGCTTCCGTTTTAACTACAGGGAGGCAATTTCACTCGAAATAGGGAATCTGTTACGATTCTAGTTAGTAACGAGATTGACGGGCACCCCGATTGTTATTACCCCAGCTACCAGCAGATGACTTTCTGTCCTCGCGGGGCTTAGCTTTATTAACTTTAAGTTCTCGGCCCATCCACTCGGCTCCATCAAGGGCTTCAATCGCAGCTGTTTCCTCAGCATCAGATCCCATTTCCACAAAACCAAA
>DNGJ01000300.1 GCA_003486305.1 Cyanobacteria bacterium UBA11371 | reverse complement strand
AGACCGCGCAGGCGGTCTTCGTTTGTGTAGCGGCACCCTTAAGGGTGCCGCTACACAAACGAAGCCTTAAGGCTTTCTCTCGCTCACTTGCAATCCGCTGTATGTTATTAACTAATAGCTAATTGCCAATCGCTCGTCCTGAAAAGTATTATCGCTTACCGAGTTAAATGAATAATTTGCCGCAGCCTGATAGCTAACTCCTCGGTACTGCAAGGTGATGAATAATTCCGGTACGGGTGGATTTGTGCAATGTTGCTTTCTCACTACTGCACCCCTATATTTACCGATAACTTCACCGGGAATGGTGAGGTTATCAGAGGGATTTAATTCGTAGCTAACACCGCGATAAGAGAGTTGCATAATTCTGTCTCGCTAGGAATTGGGTAGCGTTGATAATCCCTTTATAAAGTTTGCAAAAGACTTGCGTCGATACAGAAAAGTTAAGGAGTTTTAGGGTAGAAACAACTTAACTTTTAACTTGGGAGGGAAAAGTTATGGGGAGGGGATGCGATCGCTAAAATACCTTGTGTATAATTCGCAACTGGATACAACTTGATTTCCCCGCAGTGTCACCAGTCCCATACTGTGCAGTTTAAACGCTAAAAGTTGTTCTAACTCCACAGGTTTGGATGCTTTGATAACTTGGTCATAAGCTGATGCTAATTCGGGATGTTCTTGCAGACTGCGTAAATGCCGATGCAAATGGTTGTAATAAATACCTGCATCAGTAGCAGCCGTTTGCACGAGTTGACTCAGGGTCAAATCTTGCTGCGCCAAATGATACAGCGCTTGTTGCACTAAATAAGGATGTCCCGCCACCAGTTGCATTAATTGGGATAATTCGGTTTCTGATAAATTAAGTCGGTAACGCTGAGCTAAATCCCCTACCTGTTCAGAAGTAAACGCCTGTAATTCAATCGCCAATCCCACATTAAACGGTGACTTATTGATATCCAGGGGAATATAAACTTCAGTAGAGTGGACGATAACCAACCGCAAATTTTGCCACAGAGGATTGCCGCTATCTCCATAAGCTGCTTCTTCGTACCAAGATCGCAAGAGAGTAAAGAAATCATCGGCAATTTCTGGGTGTAAAAACACCTCATCAACTTGATCTATACCTAATACCAAATTCCCCTTTATTTCTGGCAACAAACAGTCTTCAAAATAAGCCGTACAATTGTTCTTGCTGCCAAAGGTTTCGCTCCAGTAATCTTCTAGTTTATAAGGCAACTGAAGTTTGCGCGTAATCGAAGCACAAAACCACCGCAAGAACTTATCCAAGTCCGTCAGAACTGCTCGATCTGCTCGTTGCAAGCTCAAAGATACTGTGTAAACATCCCCAGCATCAGAATTGTTTTGTTTGACATGAGCGAGAATTCTCACCATCAAAGACGTTTTACCCATTTGACTGGGTGCTTTGATCCGAATCAGCGCACCCGATTTCATAATCTCCTGGTAACAGCGAGACTCGACTGGCTCCCGCTCGACATAGAAAGGCGAGGAAAGCGGCACCAGTCCAACTAATGAGTTTAATTTTATAGACTCAGAAGCGGCAACCAGATTCTCCCCTGCATCCTGGTTCGCTCGCTGTGCTAAAACTGCGACTAAATTATTTTTACTAACTTTTTCCCCCAGACTCGATGAAAGCAGTTGCCACAATTTGGGGCCAACATCGTGCTTAATGTACTCAGGCGCGTAGCCACTTTCTGCGGCAATTTTGTCATACCTCTGACCGAACCAAGATCCCCGCAAAACAGCCACTTCAATATTTCTCAGGTGTCTAGAGGTTTTGGCAAAAACTGCCGCATCCGCTACTTGTAGAGCGAGTTCAAACGTTATAGGTTGTTCTCCAACACTTTCCCGCATCGGTCTTACCTAACTTGATTAGTAAAGTATCATCTCAAATAGATTGTGTCGGTTTTTACACAAACTAAAATCAACTTAAAAAAGTTTTAATCCAACCCAAGTATATTGTCTGATAGCTCTATTATAAGCCTGCTCCTAGAATTGTCTAGCTGGTTAATAAGGGAATAATAATTATCACCTGACGAGCTAATTTATTATCGTTCGACCTTGCTCTTAGTTTGTAATCTCTTATTTTTGGCTATAGATCGCGCCTTTACTCGCTTGGCAAACACAAGGTATTAAATTATACCTTTCTCCAATGCAACGTTATGTAAATAAAGTTTAAGAAAAACCCCAGACTTGAGAGATTGGCTAACCGCGATCGCATCAATATTTTATTTGCCAAAAATTTATTCAGTTGTCGAAGTAGGAAAAGTAGGGAAAGTAGGAAAAGTAGGGAAAATACAGCAATTAACGCCAATATAAAAGTTTTGCTATATAATCTGAAAATCGATCTGGTAAGATAATTTATTTTAAACTATCAACATGACGGAAAAGTATGCAAGACATTACCAAGATTCAATGGAAATACCAGAATTTGAGCATTTTTTGTATAAAGGCACAAAATAATAACGCAAGTTGCTAGTTAATAGTTGTTTAGGAGGGGCGAAGCATTGCGGTTGCAAGATTTGGCTATAAGTCAAAGTTATTCTACCGCAATTGCGTTACGCCCGTACTGGGTAATTGGTAATGGGTAATGGGTAATTGGTAATATTTCCATTACCCATTGGCTCAGAAACCCGGTTTCTTCATAGATTTCTCGCTGTCAAACCCAAGATTTTTCAGAGAAACCGGGTTTCTTTGGCTTGATGGGAATAGCAACTTGAGTTAATAAAGAATAATTTTGCCGACGATTTTATTGACTAGAAACAATTATCTAGTCATAATGAGTCGCAACAGAATATTCAATCCTTAATTAGTCAAATGCCTAGAGTCGTCTCAATTCACTCTTATCGGGGTGGTACTGGTAAATCCAACTTTACTGCTAATCTTGCTACCACAGTTGCAATACAAGGTCATAGAGTCGGTGTAGTAGACACCGATATTCAGTCGCCTGGAATTCACAACCTTTTCGGTTTGGAACCGGAAAGCACAAACAAAACCCTCAATAACTATCTCTGGGGACAAGCACCCATCGAAGATACAGCCTACGATGTAAGTGCCAATATAGGTTTAAATGGCAACGGTAGTTTGTTTTTAGTTCCCTCCAGCGTCAAAGCAGACGACATTTCCCGCATCTTGAGCGAGGGATATGATGTCAAATTGCTCAATGATGGATTTCGCAAATTAGTTAAAAATCTTCAACTCGACTACCTGTTCATCGACACCCACCCCGGTTTGTCCAAAGAAACCTTTCTGACGATTGCGATTTCCCACATTTTGATTTTAGTTCTGCGACCGGATAAGCAAGACTACCAAGGCACGGCGGTAACTATCGATGTGGCGCGGCAATTAAAAGTTCGTAAAATGCTTTTGGCAGTCAACAAAGTCTTAAACAGCATGAATTTTGACGCGCTGAAGCAAAAGATAGAAGCCACTTACGACGCCAACGTAGCGGGGATATTTCCCTTATCGGAAGATGTAGTGCAACTGGCAAGCAACGGCGTGTTCTGCGTGCAATTCCCCGACCATTACGTCAGCAATGAATTTAAAAAAATAGCGCTGCAAATTATGGAATAACCCAAGAATTTTAGATTTTAGATTTGGGATTTTAGATTGAGGATTTTAGATCGCAAAATCCGCTACCCTTAGTAGAAGCCAGGGAAATAGCCAAAATCCCAAATCGCAAGAGGATCGTCGTAAACTTTAATGGGAAATTATTCCAAGGACTTATGGCAGAAAAACACAATCTGAAATCGCTGGCAAGTTCAATTCAAGCAGTCGCTTCCCCGTTTCGCTCCTATTTGAGCGACTTGCACGAAAAATATCGAGACTTAAACGATGGTATTGTGGCTGATTACATTCCCGAACTGGCACTGGCAAAACCCGAATCGTTTGGTATCTGTGCGGTGACAGTGGATGGTCAGGTGTTTGATGTTGGGGATTGGGACAAACAGTTTACCATTCAGTCAATTTCTAAACCATTTATTTATGGCTTGGCGCTGGAAGACCACGGACGGGAATACGTTAATAGTAAAGTCAGCGTCGAGCCAACGGGAGAAGGATTTAACTCGATTGTGTTGGATGAAAAAACCAATCGTCCCTACAATCCAATGGTAAATGCAGGAGCGATCGCTACCACCGACTTAATCAAAGGTAACGGCGCCACGGAACGACTCAAGCGGATCTTGGAGATGTTCCGCCGCTATACTGGGAGGACGCCAGATATTAACGTTCCGGTGTTTTTGTCAGAGAAAGCAACGGGGAATCGGAATCGAGCGATCGCATACCTAATGCTCAATTTTGGCATGGTAACCGACCGCATTGATGAAACCCTCGACCTGTATTTTCAGCAATGTTCCATCATGGTCAACGCACATGACTTAGCAATGATGGCAGCTACTCTTGCTAACGGAGGCATTAATCCAATTAGCGGAGAACGTGCGATTGATGAACGTTACGTGCAAGATGCGATCAGCGTCATGCTCACTTGCGGCATGTACGACTATTCTGGCGAATGGGCGTATCGGGTAGGAATGCCTGCAAAAAGCGGCGTCGGCGGCGGAATTACTGCCTTAGTTCCAGGAAAACTGGGGATTGGGACTTTTTCGCCACTCTTAGATGCCAAGGGAAATAGTGTCAGAGGAATCAAAGTTTGTGAAGACCTCGCCAAAGATTTTGGCTTGCATCTATTTAATGTGGCAAAACCAGAACGAGATTTAAAAGACTGGCTCGAAGGAGGCGATTCGGTCGATAATTGGTAAGTCACTCAGGATTGTTCCTTACCCAAAACGTCACTCACCTTGATTTTTAGGGATACAGAGTATCTTTAATTAGAGTATCCCTAATCAGTTATTCACTTTTTGCATTGAGTATTATATCATCTTCGGGTGCATAGGTTGTGTATATTTTTTAGTACTGTAGAGGCAGTGTTCCCTTGCCTGCCCCATATTTTACTGTCAATCTAAGCTAAATATAGACAGCCGTGCAAATTCCCACCTTCTTCCTGATACAATACCGATGCATCTGGACAATATATTACAAATTTGAGGAGCAATCAAATGACCGGCAACTACTACTTAGAGCGACTGCGGAACGAAACTTTTCAAGCCATAGATGGTTACGATCCAACAGCTAACACATTATTTTACGAAACGTTGCAAAATCATTTTCCAGGGGCGTTGCCCATGAAAGATTACATGAAACAAACCTATAAATCTCTAGATAGATATGGTTTTGAAGATCAAAACACGATGGGAATGCTGGCAATTTGTCGGGATGAAATTGCCGATGCCTTATTGTATGAAGTGGTTAAATATTGGGGCAAAACGTTTAATTGCTGTAGCTTAGCTGGGTTCGTAATGATGGGGAAAACCGGGTTAGCAGCAGCAACAGACCATACCCCGATTTTTGACGGCCTGCGTCGGTTTACTTTTTATGCCATGCCCCATATCGCAATTTCCAAAACCGGAGAAGTTGGCAAGGTTTATCGAGAAGGTATCCAAAAAGCTTCTCATGCCTGCGGTGCGTTAGAAGCAATAGTTAAGGAGCTAGATTCGGGATTTCTAAATTTAGCAACCGATATGCAAGATATCGAACAATCGATTATCCGGCAGAAAATTTTATCGACGATTAAATATGGGGAAAGACCAGATTTGGTAGAGATAACAAAGTTGGCTTGTCGGGTGATTTCCAAGGATGTAGAGAAGCTGTTGGGAACTTTAGATCCTGCGATATTTAAGTATGCAGTGATGACGGGCATTCAAATTCACGGCCCAATGGACACCCATTGGATCTATCCCCAAGATTTTTATGTCGTGGGTAAAGAGCTTCCTAATAAGAAGGAAAAAATAGAGGTGTTTCAGATAGAAAAGCAGCCAGTCTAGGGCTGACGGAAAGAACCCCGGTTTCTCGGAAAAAAATCTATAAATCGGGGTGGCTTTATTAAGAAGGTAAATAAATAACCCAAGTTGCTAGTTATCTTTTGAGGGCAGCTAACAGCTAATGGCTAATAGCTAATGGCTGATGGCATAACAGAAAAATATTTCCATGAGCAATTAGCAATTAGCAATTAGCAATGCGAGCAACCCATGATAGTTATAACTAGCAATTTGAGTTAAATAAATACTCAAGGTTTTATACCTGGGATTACCCTAGTTTTTCAATATATTAGGAGATTTCATTGATAATCTTGCCATTTGTGAAGATGATTTGGATATCGTATGAAGCGAATTACACAGCTAGCAAACCAGGACATCCCTAAAAATTGGTGCGGCATCTGGGTATTTACAGAAAAATAAGGGTGTATAAAAAAATGAACGAACTATCGAGAGAGGAACTACTGGCAGAAATTGAAGCTCTAAAACGGCAACTGCAAGAAATTAAGGAAGAAAAAGCCGATTTAGAAATCATAATGGAAACCGTTACCGAACATGCCACCTACCTGGAAAACCAAATCCATCAGAAGAATACAGATATGGAAAGCTACATCCAGCAGGTGGAAAAACTGACAGATGCTGCTGCTGCGGTGGAAAACAACAGCTTTGATCCTAGAAAGTTAAAACAAGTTGCTGCCAGAAATGATGAACTCGGTCATCTGGCACGAGTATTTACTCAGATGGTGCTAACGAGCAAAACTCGCGAACAAGAATTAGCCACGGCAAAAGAGCAACTGGAAGCGGTTTTAAATGCCGTCCCTGGTGCTATTTCTTGGATTGATTCTAGAGGTGTATACATTGGCGTGAATCGCTATCTCGCGCAAAATTTGCATCTTTCCCCAGATGCCTTTGTGGGGAAAGAACTTGGCTTTCTCAACAGCGGCAATGAGTTCGCAAATTTTATGCGCCAGTTTTTAGCAAGTTCGCAAGAATCTACTTGTCAAATTATTGAAAGTTGCGTCAATGACACGGTGAATTATTACTTAATTGCCGCGCAGAAATATCAGCAAGGCAAGGCAACTGTATCTGTGGGAATTGATGTCACCCAACACAAACGAGCGGAAGAAGCTTTACGAATTGCTGAAGAAAACTATCGCAGTATCTTTGAAAACGCGCTGGAAGGAATTTTTCAATCTAGTCCCGATGGGCGCTACATTAGCGTTAACCCAGCAATGGCTCGCATTTATGGTTATCAATCTCCTGAAGAAATGATTGCAGAGGTGACGCAGATTGCAACTCAAATTTATGTCGATCCTCATGGGAGAGAAGAGTTCCAAAATTTGATGGAAGAATGCGGCGAAGTCAAGGATTGGGTATCTCAAGTTTATCGCAAAGATGGCAGCAAAATATGGGTTGAAGAGAATACTAGGGCAGTGCGCGATCGCTATGGTAATTTACTCTACTACGAAGGGATTATCGAAGATGTCACCCAGCGCAAGCAAGAAGAAGAATCCCTCAAACGTCAATTGCAAGAACTCCGCATCGAAATCGACCACCAAAAGCGCGCGCGCGAAGTCGCTGCAATTACCCAAGCCGATTATTTTCAAGACTTACAAGCAGAAGTGGCAAATATCGATATCGATGAGTTTTGGGAGAATTGACAAAACTCCGAATGCTTAAATAAATCAGCGATCGCTCTTTAAATAACTAGCTTAACTTAGCTAATTGCTAATGGCTAATTGTAGATCTGGAAAATATTTCCATTATCGGCTTTAGGTTCAATCTGCTCTTTGCTCAATTTGAACATGTTCAGGACTTACGTGTAGAAGCAACTGGCTGGGTAATTAACGTTTTTCCCAATTACCAAGAAAGCTAATCCCACGCGATGCAACCAAATTTGATATTACTTTTCCTACTTTTCCTACTTTTCCTACTTTATAAATTTCCAACAAAATGGCTAGAGCATCGATTTATGCTAAAATTAGCAGAGTGGATGCAAAAGCCAACCGCACTGGCAGTTAGGACGTTCCCAATTCCAGCAAGCCCGTTCTTCTAGCCCCTAGCCCCTAGCTATAACAGGAGTTTGTTGCCGTGAAATGGATCGCCAGCTTCTTGTTAGGGATCGGTGCATTAGCATTAAATAGCGCTGTCATCGCCCAAATTGTCCCCGATACCACCCTACCCAATAATTCGATTGTCTCGCCTGCTGGCAATAGCTTTACCATTAATGGGGGAACCACCGCAGGCGGCAATTTATTTCACAGCTTTCGCGAATTTTCTCTGCCCACGAATTCAGAAGCATTTTTTAACAATACTGGAACGATAAATAACATTATCACTCGCGTCACGGGCGGACAAATTTCTAACATTGATGGACTGATTCGTGCCAACGGAAATGCAAATCTATTTCTAATTAATCCGAGTGGGATTATTTTTGGCCCTAATGCACGGTTAAATGTTGGCGGGTCGTTTTTTGCCAGTACAGCTAACAGCATCCAATTTAGCGATAATTTTGAGTTTAGCGCCACCAATCCGCAAAATACACCCCTTTTAACCGTTAAAGTGCCGATTGGCTTGCAATTGGGTACGAATCCGGGCAATATCGCGGTGCGTCAAAGCGTCTTGCAAGTATCGCCCGGTCAAACAATAGGGTTAATTGGTGGGAACCTTTTCCTGGAAGGGGGAATTGTGAAAGCACCTGCTGGCAGAATCGAGTTAGTGTCAGTTGTTAATAGTCCGGTATCAATTGTTAATAGCAACGCACAACTGGGGATTGAGACTGCACAATTAACAACTAACTATGGAGATATTCAACTTTCGCAACAAGCGATCGCAGACGCGAGTGGAGTCGGGGGCGGCGCGATCGCTATCCTTGGACGTCGCATCTCCATCAGCGACGGCGCGCAAGTGTTAACTATTACACAAGGTGACCAACCGGGCGGCAATCTAACCATCAAAGGAAGCGAGTCAGTACAAATAACTGGCTCAAACCCATCCCAATTTACTGCTGTATCAACAGATACAAGGGGTTCGGGATCGGGTGGCAATCTCACAATCGAAACCGGACAATTCTGGCTGCAAGGTACGGCTTACTTATCAGCGAGCAACTTGGGTACGGGAAAAGGAGGAAATCTGACGATAAGAGCGACCGAGCGAGCAGATTTGGTGGGAATGGGATTTAATAGCCTGGAACAGTTTTTGAGTGCGATTTTGTTGGGTCAGTTGCGTCCAAGCGATCGCACGGGTGGCGCCTTCGTCGTCACCGCAAATGGCGCACCAGCAGGGAATATGACCGTAGAGGCGGGTGCGGTGACGCTCCAGGATGGTGCGATCGCCTTTGCCCCAACATTTGGTAACGCTTTTGCCGTCGGTGGCAATATTAACATCCGCGCTAATTCCGTAGACGTAGTTGGTTCCATCCTGGGTAACGGCACCACTTTGGGCAGTCAAGGCGCAGCAGGCAACATCACCATCAACGCCAATCGAGTCACCATCCGGGATGGCAGCCTAGTCGGCAGTCCGACATTAGGAAGCGGACGCGGGGGAGATATTAGCATCGATGCCGCCGATTTTGTCGAAGTCAGCCGCACCCTACCCGAAGCCTTCGCACCCACCGGCATCTTCAACAACACATTTGGCACCGGCGCAGGCGGCGACATCCGCATTACCACGGAACGGTTAATTATGCGCTCTGGAGGAGTGATCGGCGCCAATAGTGGGGGTGTTGTAGCATCGGGTTTCATTCCCTTTGGCGGCAAGGGTGGGAATGTCACGATCGAAGCGCGAGACTCGGTAGAATTGAGTGGCGCTGTAGCCGTTAGCCCAGATCGACAGCTTCAGGGTGTAGTCACCAGCGGTCCCGGTACGACAACGTTCAGTTCATCCCCCGCCGGAGATTTAACGCTTCGCACTCGCAGATTAACCGTCGCAGATGGAGCGGGCATATCCACCGCTACCGTAGGATCTGGAAAAGGGGGAACCCTCACCATCGAAGCTTCCGAGTCGGTGGAAGTTATCGGCTTTTCGGAAATAGGCGGGGTTCCCTCAAACTTAGTCACCGCATCGGGGCGGATTGATATACCTCAGCTAGTAGCCACCGGAGATGGAGGTAATTTAACCATCAAAACACCAGCATTAATCGTGCGGGATGGAGCAACTCTCGACGTGCGGAGTTTTGGCATGGGTAATGCGGGAACTTTAACTGTCATGGCTGATTCGATTCGCCTTCAGAATGGTAGCAGTCTCAACGCGACTACCTTTGCCGGTGCAGGGGGGAATATTGAATTGCGATCGCGCAGTCTCCAATTATTGAATAATAGCCGCATCCTCACCGACGCCAGAAACACCGATGGCGGCAACATCGATATTCGCACAGATACATTAGCCGCACTCGGCAACAGCGACATCACCGCCAACGCACTGCAAGGTTTTGGCGGAAGAGTAACGATTAATACCCAAGCAATTTTTGGTACTCAGTTTCGCGATCGCCTCACCCCAGACAGCGACATCACCGCCACTTCCGAACTAGGGCCGCAGTTTAGCGGCACGGTTACCATTAACACCCCCGATGTCAACACCACTGCGGGATTGGTGCAATTACCGGAAAATATTACCGATCAAAGCAACCAAATCAACGTTGGCTGTGCGGCGACATTAGGCAACTCATTTACCATTACCGGACGCGGCGGCTTACCGCAAAGTCCAACAACTCCCCTCAGAGGTAGGGCAATATGGCGCGATGTGCGTAACGCTTCCAGCGCAACGCCAAGGGCGAATATTTCCTCAAAGAAATCCGAGCCAAATGTTCAATTAGTAGAAGCAACTGGCTGGATAGTTAACGATTTAGGCCAACTAGAATTAGTCGCAAATCTGCCTTCCCAAACAGGCGTCTCTTCCGCTCCTAATTGCGACGATTTGCCAAGGCTAAGATCGCAAATGTAAAAGCAAGCCCGTTGTTTGAAAAAACGGGTTCAAAGCGATTGCTATACTGTAGTGTAACTATTGTTTACAGGTCGCTAATTGGTTATTTTAAGTACGCTAACTTTTTTGTCTCTACTTTCAACGATGTAACGGCAACTAAGTTCATTTTAGAGGATGACGATACTTGGATAGAAAGAGTCCAAACAAGTCCCTGGTTTGATGTGTAGGGTCAGGCGATTCGCGACTTTTGAGCAGCCCAAAAAGCTTTGTCAAATCTGAGATGTAATATGGGCTAAACCTAATACTTGGCTTTCTGGGGCTGGCTTTCTGGAACTTAGGGTGTTGCCAAAACAGGTAGAAGTTTTAGTCCACGATAATTTTGGGGGACAAGTTGAAGATCGCTATACAGTTGTTGTTTCATCTACTGCTGCTAATTTACCCCCCGCGATCGCCATATCTGTTAACTTTCCTCTTGAATCAGTTCATCAGCAGCTTCCCAAAAAAAGATGTTGTACAATTACAGCTGTTGGTGTACCTCATGCGACTGCAATCCGCTGTATTATAAACTCACAGCGCTTTTTATCAATTACGAATTAACAAGACTACCGATGGCAGAAAAAGCAATGGTAAGTTGCCAGATACCCCAAGACTGGAAGGCAAAAATTGAGCATCTAGCGGCAGAAAGGAAAAAAGAGCCAAGCCAAATTATTTACGAGGCACTGGCTCAGTATTTAGGTGAAGATGTTAATAGTAATGACAGTCGCCTGAATGCTTTGGAAGCCGAAGTCACAACATTACGCGGTTCTATATCACAACTAGAACTAATAGTCAAGGAATTGCAGCAGCGATCGCATGTAGTTTCGACTTCGAGCAATTCTTCTGCTGCGTCAGTTGGAATCTCCCCGATTCAGTCAGTGCAGCCTTTTGCTGATGAAGACTTTATCGAAGATGAACCCGATGAAATTTTAATTGATTTTCTTCCACCTGAAGAAAGATGATTGCGGAGTTAGATGGCTCGCAAGCGACTGGATATCACCCAAACATTATATTGAGATTAAATAATTATGACAATCATCTAATTGCCAGCTAAAAATTTTACTTGGAATTTTGACCTTAATGATATAACAGAATTGGGAGCTGATGGCTTGGAAGTTGTGGCTAATTGCTATGAACGTAATAGTGAGTCACTCTATCCGCGAATGAGCAATTGGCATGTTTGCCAACAATAAAACCCGTCAATGATGTTAGGGTTTCATTAATATACTGCTCTTGCTCCTCAGTAAATGAAGACTCCACAGTACAGGTTTTAGCACCAGCTAAGAATGCATAGGCTCTTGCACCAAATTTACTCACGTACATAGAAGTAACACCTGTTCGTTCATAGCCTCCTCGTTCAATGGCAGCACCATTAAATCTCTGCCGAATATTTTGAAACAGAGTGTAAGTGTAGTGGAGTCGCGTTTCAATAGCTTCTTGAGAATTGGGATCTGTCATATCGCTTCAGGTTTTGCTTCAGTTTGATGGGCGTTGTATTACACAATTTGCTAGCGGCTAAATCAACAGCCATTAGATGATACTGAAAACGCTTTCGTACTATTTACCAATCTCGACGCAATAGCAGAGATTTGACCTCAAAGAAGCGCACATCTTCTTCTGTTCCACCATACCACTGCCAAGATTGACTCCGCTTTAAACCCGACCAAGTGAGGTGTGCGGCAGGCAGGTGTCCTTTTGGTGCATTGGTAGCAAAGGTTAGTTGAGAATAAGAAAGCCAAGTTCCAGACTGTCGCCAACCTATGCGATCGCCAAACTTAAAATAATTATTTCCCACACTTTGCCAAATCTGTTTTTGAATACTAAAGCCAAAGTTTCCTTGAGAATATTGCACCCACAATTTATCAATAATGCGTAGTTCTGAAACGGGAAATCTTTGAAAGTCTTCTACTCTCAAGCTACCTGCTTTTTCGCGATGCGCTACTTTAAGCATTGCTGTTGATGTTTCCCAGTCAGCTTCCAACCACTTCCCATCTGCCAAATTGTCATGCAACTGTTTATAGATGATGGGAATATAATCTTTTAAGGCATCTTTTACGCTGGGTTCGCTTCTTTCCTTGAGTAGCAAATAAGCTTGCCATTGCATCTCGATCTCTGGGTCGTTGAGAGTTTGAATCACTAAGTCTAAGCCATTTTCTCCATATTTGAGAGCTTCTTTGAGGGCAGGGATTTTCGTTTCCAAAGAATCACTTGCCATCCGTCTTTTTACGCCTGATAAACCCCCCAAGACGGCAGCACTCACCGGCGGCGGGGTGTGACCGCCAATCACCGCATCGTAGCGTCTAGGTTGATTTAAGTCTTCTGGCATGAGTGGCTTTTCCTACTGTTTTGTTAAGGTAAGGGTACATCCAACTTCAACAGCCACCAGCAACGTGCTGCACAAAACTGATAGCTCCTCATAACTAAGTCTGCCACGAGATAATAGGTAAGGGTGAATCCAATAGTTGAATCCAGATGCGTTTGGCTGTATATGGGGAATTGTGTTTAATCAGGCGATCTCGAATTGCGATCGCATCTTCTAGAGATTTAGTAGGTAACTTATTGATGTGACTGGTTACCCTGGCATAGTTAAGTTTAAGAGTAGTTTCACTCACATCCTTAGAGCGAGCCTCAGTGTATCTTGCCCAAAGTTCAGCTAGATTCAGACTTGGTTTTGGCTGGGGAGGCTCTAAAACCTTTAAGTTGGGCTCCGACTTGCCATACTTGGCAAGCGTGTAATCAAAGCGCTCAAAAGCTATATCCGCCTCAATCATCTTAGCCTTAGCTTCAGCCACTTTCCTATTTACGGTAGTGTCAGGCAATCCCAGAGTCAGATATTGCTGTTTTCCATTAAATAACTGCCGGGGTAGCCGTAACCGTAACCTTCCCTGGAATGACTCTACTCCAACGGAACCTTTGGATAACTTATCTGCACTTGTCTGGCTCTACATGGTAACTACGTACTACTCAACCTAGTTACCATCATAGTCAAACGCAGCTAAAAAACAGCTAAAAAGACCCAACCCATCTAGCTTTCTGTCAGAGAAAATGGGATTTAGCGATCGCGTAAATTAGTTGAAATGCCTGCGTAGCAAGGATTTCGTTAGATCTTGGGAACGGAGAGGGAGGGATTCGAACCCTCGTTGAAGTTGCCCCCAAACAGCATTTCCAGTGCTGCGCCTTCAACCACTCGGCCACCTCTCCAGGTGTGCGCTGTTCGATCGTCCATTACAGGATTTTTCGCACAGAATTCTATCTTTACATATTTCCTCAAAAACCGCAAGCACTTTAGAGACGAATTCCCAACCTTGCGGTTCTTGTCTTTTTTGAGCCAAGAGAGTTTTGATCTGTAGGGTGCGCTAGCCTCGCGTAACGCACCATCTAGCTGTTAGAAGCTCTCCGGGAAGCGCACAAACCTTAAGATAGATCCTGTTGCTTCAATTTTGCCAATGCCTCGCTCCCATAAAATAAAAATTCACTATCGCCAAAAGGGAACCTACCACACGGTAGAAGTCCCGGAAGATAGATATATTTTGCACTGCGCCGAAAATCAAGGGGTAGACTTGCCTTACTCGTGTCGCAACGGTGCTTGTACTAGCTGTGCGGTGCGGGTGCTTTCTGGAGAATTATATCAACCGGAGGCGATGGGACTGTCGCCGGAGTTGCGCCGCAAAGGTTATGCGCTGTTGTGCGTCAGTTATCCCCGTTCTGACTTGGAGGTGGAAACCCAGGATGAGGATGAAGTCTACGAACTTCAGTTTGGTCGCTACTTTGGCAAAGGGAAAGTGCGCGTTGGACTCCCATTAGATGAAGATTAGGATGAATAGACTTCTCCAAAAACTCTTGTGGGGTGGGCGTCTCGCCTGTCCTAGACTTGATTTTATGGAAAAGTTTAATAGACATCTCCAACATAGAAACTCAAGTAATGGCAGGATGCCCACCCCACAAGAGTTATGGCAAAAGTCTCATAGATCGCGCACTCCCCCACCCCTCGCCATTCTATTGACTCTTTGCTGTCTACTTCTGGTTTCTGCTTGTCAGAAAGTGCCTAAACCGACGGGTCCAACGGTACAGGCGGAGGTTGTCAGCGGACAAACTTTAGAAGTGACGGGAGTCGGCGATCAACCTACGTTAATCCAGCGGGTGCGTTTAATTGGGATCGAAGCACCGGATCTCAAACAGCGACCTTGGGGACCTGAAGCGAAAAAGCGACTCGAGGAATTAGTGGGAAAAGAACCTGTTTTATTAGAGTCCGACGTGGAAACCAAAGACAGCTTTGACCGCAAACTCGCTTATGTCTGGAAAAACGGCGTCCTGCTCAACGAACAGATGGTAGCACAAGGGTGGGCGTTGTTTCAGCCGCGATCGCAAACCAACAAATACGACGAACGTCTAGAACAAGCCCAAGAATGGGCTAGACTCATGGGATTAGGGATTTGGAACCCGGAAAAACCCATGCGCCAATCCCCCAGCGAATTCCGCCGTCAAAACCGATAACCATGCATCTACCCACCTCCACCCAACTGCAAAATTTATTGGACATCGCCACCGAAGCTGCACTTGCTGCTGGGGCAATTTTGCAAACTTATTTGGGAAAACTAGAAGAAATCGAAGAAAAAGGGCGTCCGGGAGATTTATTAACCGCAGCAGATAAAGCTTCTGAAGTCGCCATCTTAGATGTACTGAGACGCCACGTTCCGGATCACCCGATTCTGACAGAAGAATCGGGGCAATTAGGCACAACAGAAAGCGAATACCTTTGGGCAATCGATCCTTTAGACGGAACGACTAATTTCGCCCATCAATACCCGTTTTTTGCCGTTTCCATCGGACTTTTATTTGCTGGAATTCCCTGCATGGGCGTGATTTTTGACCCCTTCCACAACGAGTTATATCGCGCCGCCAAAGGTTTAGGGGCAACGAAAAATCGCCATCCCATCCGCGTTTCCCAAACAACCGACCTCAACAAAAGTTTATTGGTAACCGGCTTTGCATACGACCGACGAGAAACAGCAGATAATAATTATGCAGAATTCTGTCATCTAACCCATCTTACCCAAGGCGTCAGGCGCAGCGGTTCTGCCTCCCTCGATCTCGCTTGTGTCGCTTGCTCTCGTGTGGATGGATACTGGGAACGAGGAATTTCCATTTGGGATATCGCTGCGGGAGTAGTGCTGGTAGAAGAAGCTGGTGGTAAGGTAACTGCCTACGATGGTAGTCCCTTGCAGGTGAGTTCAGGGAGAATACTGGCAACCAACGGTTACATTCACGACAGCCTTAGTACTGAACTGGGACGGGTAAGTCCTTTGAAGGGATGGGAAAATTCGATCGCTAAAGGGTAAACTAACTCCAACGGGCTTGTACCCCGCATTTAAGTGGCAAAGTACACTAGATATCAACACCCCCGGAGGTAAGATAGGGCACTATGTCTTTTGATATTGAACGAGGATTATTCAAGTTTGAATTCAGCGACCACCACGCAGTATTGGGGTTGCCATTCGATGCAGACCCAGGCGTTATCCGCAAACGCTATATTAAAATATCGCGACGGTTGCATCCGGACACTTGTGCATCGGAAAGCGAAGCGGCTAAACAGCACGCGAGTCAGTTGTTTGCTAAGTTGGTAAACCCAGCCTACGAACAACTGTCTAAGGATCAAAGTCGCGCCGAACATAACGCGCTTTTGCAACGCATGGGAAAGCAGCTATTGCAAGAAAGGGATAAGCTTGAAGTCACCAGCGAAACGGCTAAGCAGTTAAAACGCTCGAATAACTGGGAACACGAGTACAAAACTACACTGCAAAAGTTAGCAGAAACCGAATACGAATCAATCGACCAAGTTCTGGAAAAAATTGCAGAAATTAGCGAATTGAATTTGGTTTACTTGATGCGAAAAGCAACTGGGGGTGGAGTCATTGTACCGCAACCCGCAGTCGCCGTCGCTGCCCAAGCTGCAACGCCGACGAACGCACCAGCACCCGCACCCGTCGGCTCCCGCCCCCCTGCCCCGCCCAAACAACAAAAGGCAGAACCTGTTTCCCCCACGGAACCATACTGCCGTCGTGCTGAAGAATATATGGTAAAAAATAGCTTCGCTAAAGCTATTTTAGAGTTGAAAGACGCGCTAAAATTGGAACCCCATAGTAGCCGCTGCCACGGTTTATTGGCAAGGGCTTATTTGCGGCAAAATCAGGCGACAATGGCAAAAATTCACCTGCAACAAGCTTTAAAATTAAATCCTCAAGATCCAACTGTGGTGGAAGCTAAGAAAGAGTT
This sequence comes from Cyanobacteria bacterium UBA11371, assembly GCA_003486305.1. Lineage (GTDB taxonomy): Bacteria > Cyanobacteriota > Cyanobacteriia > Cyanobacteriales > Aerosakkonemataceae > Microseira. The sequence continues at coordinate 744 of DNGJ01000300.1, read as the reverse complement.
CGATCAAGTGGCGATGCGCGCTGTGAAGGGAAACCCTCAACCAACGCAGAAACCACAAGGGAAAACCCAGGAGAAAACTCAGGGGAAAACAACTCAGAAAAAACCCGATGATAACTCCAAAGGCGGGTTCTTTGGTTTGTTTGGTGGGAAAAAATAATGGTACATCAACCACCAGTAGGTGCGCGAGATTTATTGCCCCTCGATGTCGCCCAAAAACGCTGGATCGAAAATCGCTTGCAACAAGTGTTTCACGGGTGGGGCTATCACCGGATTATAACTTCAACTATCGAACGGTTGGATACGCTCATGGCTGGCGGTGCAATCAACCGTTCGACGGTGATCCAAGTACAAGATGGGGAAGAAGAAAGTCTGGGATTGCGCCCGGAATTAACCGCTTCTATTGCGCGGGCAGCTGTTACCAGGATGGCGGGTGCTAGCTATCCGCTGCGCCTCTATTACAATGCTAATGTGTTTCGACGGGCTACAGAAAACAGTTACAGTTCTCAGCAGGAATTCTATCAAGCTGGAGTAGAATTGATCGGCGGCTCTGGAACGGTTGCCGATGCAGAAATTTTGCTGTTGCTGGCAGATTGTTTGAAGAGTCTGGAGTTGAGCAAGTGGCATTTAATTTTAGGCGAAGCCCAATTGACGCGCAGTCTTCTTGCCCCGTTTCCATCCGGGTTGCAAGATAAAATTAGGCGCGCGATCGCTCACCTAGATCGCGTTACCCTAGAAACCCTTCCC
>DNGJ01000001.1 GCA_003486305.1 Cyanobacteria bacterium UBA11371 | reverse complement strand
TCTTCTGGATAAACCAGCAAATAGCCGCTTCCTGCCAAAAAGCCCAGGAATAAGGCAGCATTCACAGGTTGCTGTAACGGGAAAGTAATCGGCGCACCCGTCATCAATTCTTGCAACTTGGCAAACGCTACCAAACTACCCGTTAAGGTAATGCCGCCGATTAAAACGCCCAGCAGCACGACAATATTAGAATCAACCGGCAAGCTTTCCGGGATATAAAGATAGCGCCAGAATTCTCCCATCGCCACCAGCATCGAGGCAGCGCCCCCGAAACCGTTGAGCAAACCAACCATTTGCGGCATGGCGGTCATTTCGACTTTCTGCGCCATCACCGTGCCGATGATGGAACCTAAAATAATTCCAACTGCGATCGTTTCGTAATTAACAACTTGTTGGTCGAGAAGAGTGGCAACAATAGCGATTAGCATCCCGACGGCACCTAGCAAATTGCCTTGGCGTGCCGTAGCTGGGGAACTCATCTGCTTCAAACCCAAGATGAATAGGGTTGCAGCCACTAAATAACTGATTTGAATCGTTGACGGCAGAAAGTCGCTCATTAAGCTTTAGCCTCCTTTTTCTTAAACATTTGCAGCATCCGATCTGTTACTAAAAAACCACCAACAACGTTAATCATTGCGAAGACAACGGCAATTAAACCGAAGATTTCGGTCAAATTCCATTCTTTGGGGCCAGCGATTAACAAAGCACCCACGATCGCAATCCCAGAAATTGCATTCGATCCAGACATCAATGGCGTGTGTAGGGTGGGGGGGACTTTATTAATCACCTCAAATCCCACAAACGACGCCAAAACAAACACAACTATTGCTGCTATTAATCCTTCTGCCATGTTTTTGATTTGGTAATTGGTAATTGCTAATTGCTAATTGCTAATTGGAAGAGGATTTTAGCCTCGTTCCCACGGCTGGAGCCTGGGAACGCCATTAGCCAAGGACAAATGACATTTACCCAGCGTTTACTGTTAGCTGAGATAGGGCATCTTTAACCCGTTGGTTGCGAATTTCTCCCCCGTGGGTGATGCAGGTGTCGCCGATGATGTCATCCTCGAAGTTGAGTTGCAAACCACCATCTTTAATTAGGTATTGCAGTAAGGTGAGGATGTTTTTGGCATACAACTGAGAAGCGTGGACGGGTACGGTGGCGGGTAAATTAATTGGGCCAAGAATTGTTACCCCGTGGCGGACTACATCTTTACCTGGTTCGGTGCAGGCGCAGTTTCCGCCTTGATCTGCTGCAATATCGACGATTACAGATCCCGGTTTCATTTGGCTGACCATTTCCTCGGTTACCATGACGGGGGCTTTCTTACCGGGAACTTGGGCGGTTGTAATTACTACATCCGATGCTTTGATATGTTCGGCGAGGACTTCTTGGGCTTTTTGTTTGGCGGCTGCGGAAATTTCTTTAGCGTAGCCATTTGCTCCCTGGGTGTCTTCTTCTAGTTTGACTTCGATAAATTTAGCGCCCAAGCTTTGTACTTCTTCTTTAGCTACGGGACGGATATCGTAGGCTTCTACGATAGCGCCTAAGCGACGGGCAGTTGCGATCGCTTGCAGTCCCGCAACTCCCGCCCCGATAATCAATACCTTCGCCGGTGCGATCGTTCCCGCCGCTGTCGTCAACATCGGGAAATATTTCGGCAACGCCGCCGCCGCCAGCAATACAGCTTTATATCCCGCTACCGACCTTTGCGAGGAAAGCGCATCCATACTTTGCGCCCGCGTCGTGCGCGGGATCAGTTCCATAGCGAACGCGGTAACGCGACGGTGCGCCAAACGCTCTACCAACGCCGGATCTGCCAGCGGATTGAGAAAGCTAATTAATCCGGCTTCTTCGGGCAACCAGTGGATTTCGTGTTCCTTGGGCGGACTCACCTTTAACACTACATCGGCTCCACTCCACAGGGCAGCCGTATCGGCAATAATTTTAGCTCCAGCACTTTCGTAAGCAGTATCGCTGAAAAATGCACCCTCGCCTGCACCCGCCTCGACCCACACTTCTAGACCCAGTTTTACCAATTTGGCAACCGTGTCCGGGATCAAGGCGACGCGGTGTTCGCCCATTTCAATTTCTTTAGCAACCGCTAATTTCATCCAATCCTCCTTAAAACAAGACTCATCCATTTAGGCAGCTAAACCACTAGCCGCTCGCTCTAGGTTGCCTTTTCTTGCGAGCGCATCTTTTGCCCCTACAAGCTTTTAGGCGACCCAGCAATTTACTGCTTAAAAGCTTTACCTTTCCAGTTTTTCAGTAGCCGGATGCTACCTCTGGCAAGCCTCTATAACCTTGGTGCAGTAAGCCTGGAGCTATTCTCATGATTCGGTTTGTTGGTGTCGATGCAATAGTTCAAGGGTTTTCTCAAGTATAGAGTTACTTCTTTGAGATCCTATGTCGATCCCCACCTTTGTATCTGTATCTTTAACTTCTCTTATTAATTCAGGTTCTTTCTTTTAAGCTAGATGAAATTACCTATTGACTCTTGTTTTGCCGTTCGCTTGTTCAAGTTTTTTTAATTTTTTATACATTTGTACATATTTTTAAACATAAACGTTAAAACTAAGTAATTACTCATAAAAACCGGGTTTCAAGTAGAAACCCGGTTTGAATTTTGGTTGTGTCTTTCACCCGCTCACCTGGTCGCTTAACGCAATCGATGCAAGCAAACACGATTTCAATTTGATGCCAAACTCTGCCGTTCTTGCACCACGACTTGATTTAGCCCGACTTGCCTTAACAGGGATAGACGCGCTTGGGTAATTGCGCGATCGCTCGGATTAGCATTGTAAGCAGCAGAAATCCCCGCCAAGGCGTCGTACCATAACCCAGACGCCGCATAAATCTGAGCGCGTTCTTGTTCCGACTTGGCTTTAGCCAGCTTTTGGGTAAGTTCCGGTTTCGCCGGTACGCGCTCGATCCAGCTAGTCACGAACACATTGTTAGAAGGTCGGTTAGCATTGCACAGCAACGATACCGACCAGCGATATTTACGTCCGCTTACCAGTTCAGGTGCATCTGCTGGTAGTTGCACTTGCATGATTCCACGCTTTTGCACCTGCATCCGCTGCACAAACAGCGGTTGTGTTACCCCCGGTTCTACTAACGCAAATTCCACCGGCACCGATGTTTTATCCGATACATGCCAGAAAAACGTGGGACGATTGGATATAGTTTGTCCGGTGTGGTCGTTAGGAACTAATAAAGTCACCGTAACGGGTTCAGATAAAGTACAGCCTCGCGAACCAGTTCCTGCGGTTGATCTCGGTATTCCCCGGTTGGGCGGTTCGTACTCAAAATCCGATGTTTCAGCAGTATTCGCAAGAGCAGGAGATATAAAACCCAACTCGATTAAAGGATGCTTGAAGGTGTGACTTAATCGAGTGTTAATGACGCCGAGCGATGGCATCAACAGAATGCATATGGCTCCTGTTATCCCCCCAGCCAATTGGTGAGAACTAATTTTCATCTCTCACAGTTCCTTAAAGTGGACGAATCACCTATGGTAGAGACAACATTGCACCCTTTAAGACATAATTCCAGGCTGATTTTTAGCCTTGATTTATTTTTGAATATCTCGCGCGAGCAAACACCTAACTTTTATCAGTTTACATAAATTATACATAAATTTACCCAAAATTTATAAAATTTAAATATTTGACCTAAATTTCGCGAAAAACATCTGATTTAGGCGGAAAAAATAGGGGAGATATAGAATAATTTTTTGGAGCCTCCTAACTTTCCTAGCGATTTTTATATCGAACACAGGTAAACCTGATACTAATGAGAAAAGATTTCAGTTTTGAGCGAGTAGAACTTGGTAAATGGTTGTCAGCCGTTGGCGTCCCCTAATCTGAACGCTACCGATCAGATTGGTGGGAAAAAGTCCTTCAATATACTTATACGTTCGTTTATTGATCAATATCCGGCAAATACCGCCATCAATTGATTTGTCGAAACTTTCTAACCGTGCTGCCAGGTTAACGCAATCTCCAATTGTAGTGTATTCGAGCCTCTGGAGGCCGCCGAGACTGCCAGCTACCACCGTCCCGGTGGCGATACCGACGCGCATGGTAACGGTGGGGCGTCCCTGGGAAAGCCATCGTTGATTGAGGGATTTGAGTTTAGTTGCCATTTCCAGAGCGCAACGAACGGCGGCTTGAGCATCGTTGGCGATCGCTTGCTCGGTAGTGCGGGGAATCGGTACTCCAAACACCGCCATCACCGCATCCCCGATAAATTTATCGACCACCCCACCATTAGCTAAAACTACTTCCGACATCGCCTCCATGTACTCGTTTAGCCAATCCATCAGTTCTTCTGGTTCGAGCTTGTTAGTAAGGACGCTAAAATTTTTGATGTCTGTAAACAGCACTGTTGCTTTTAGCTTTTGTCCTTTAAGGCGTCCTTGTGCGAGCAGGGTATCGCGATCGCGCCAGATCGCGTTGGCTATTTGGGGACTCACGTAACGCCCAAACAAAGTCATCGCCGTTTGTTTTTCTTGGCGCTGTTGTTGGGCTATGTATGCTGCGATCGCCACAGCAGATCCCCCTAAACTAGCCAGCGGCGCAACTACTGGTATCCACCAGCCAGCCAAAAACGCTGCATACGCACCGCCTACTAAAGTGCCGCAAGCGATCGCTAAACTACTAACAGTCCACCTCGAGTTGGGAAGCTTCCAAGCTAAAGTTGCACCGATATAAGACCACAAAAAAATCCAGCCATACTCGAGCGGATCGCTCCAAGTTTTAATTAAAGGACGCCCTTCGATGGCTGCACTCAGAATTTGGCTGAGTATATGCGCCTGAATTTCTATTCCCGCCATTTTTGGCCCCTCGTGGCTAAAACCGCCGTTGTACGGAGTGTAAAAAAAGTCATTCAAGCTCGCAGCAGTCGAGCCAAGCAAAACAATGCGATCGCGAAAATAATCTTTTTTTATCCGGTTTTTCAGCAGGTCAGTCAGGGAAACCTTGCTGAAACTGCCTTCAACTTGGCGATAATTTAACAGCAATTGGTAGCCCGCCGCATCTGCTCCGATATAATCCCCATCATTCGGTTCAAAAGGTTCAAAAACTGCCTTTCCCAACTTCAGATAACCATTCTCTGCTCGCTTTGGGGTAATGCCTTCACCTTTTAGGTAAATCCTCGCCAGTTTCAGGGCAAAACCGGATATACTTTTCCTACCCGGCGGGTGCAGAAATAGCACGCCGCGACGAATTTTGCCATCTCCATCTACAATCACATCATTCGCCCCTACCTGTTCTTTTTGACTCAATACTGGCGGTGGAGGAATCGTATAGCCACGCATATCCCGAACAACTTTTTCAATCCCAATCAAATTCGGTGTAGATTCAAATACCTTTACTAGCTGCTGATAACCGGGTTCTACAGGTAAATTTCGGTATAAATCTAAACCAATTGCTCTCGGCTGCTGTGCTTTTATTTTTAGCAGCAATTCTGCTAGGGTTTGATCTGGAATAGGCCACTTACCAACTTGTTTGAGATCGGTTTCATCAATTGTGACTATTACAATCCGGGGGTCAGGTGCTTCTGCTGGACGCCAGATAAAAAATTGATCGAGAGCATCCCAAGATAAATATTGCAAAAAACCCGTCAAGCGCAGCACACTCACCAATCCTGCTACAGCGGGCGCCGCGACCAACACAGGACGCCAATTCTTTATTTCCTGTCTCAGCTTGGGCAATATCATCTTAAGTCGCGATCGCCTTACCTGGAAAACAAATAAAGGCTCAATACGGAGCTTAAACAATTATACACCTCTTCTCCTTCAGTATCCGTAGTTTTACTTAAATCAATTCTGGAAAAACGATCCGTGAAAACTCTGGTTATAGCAGTTTCTCACTTGGTGGAATACAGCCCTTGTAGCTCTGGTTTGTGTAGCGGGTGCTACACAAACGAGATCCACGCCGAAGCTGGCTATTAACTTTTGCAAAATGTAAAGTGTATTCTATCAAGTCACAATCGGCTATAAGCATATATGATTCAGGGTTAACACTTACTCAACAGCGACAACTCACAGGGGCGGGTTTAGATAAACTATCGGTTATTACATAAATGGCTGGTGAAACCCGCCCCTACTGACTAATATCGATCTCTGTATTTCTAGGGTACAAAACACAAGTGGCATCTAGCTAGGGACAGATTGCGATCGCTCTTGAGATAGAAACCAGGCTAACGGCAGATAAAGTCTTCTGCTTGCATCAGACTTCGCATCTGCATCCCACTCACCAGCTTTGTCTGTCCATCTGCCGTAATTACAATACCCTGCGCCTCTTCAATCGCAACTGGTGACTCCGGAGAGGGCGGTGTAACTTCAGCGCTCCTCTGGTCAAGAGTCCCAATCCCCTGCACTTGTGCTAGAGAATACCTACTGGCGAGCGGATCGTAAGGAGTGCTGGGTAAGCCGCCGTTGCCAGTAACGGTAAAGCTATTTCCGGCACGGTTACGGGCGATACAACTGGTAGCTAAGACGGCATCGGTGTTGGCAAAATTATTATCTTGTGGTGCGATCGCATTCTCGACATCGTTGTTGGTAGTGCTAATTTCTACCGTACCGCTTAAGGCAGGAGTCCCCCCGGTGGCGGTAATATCGCTGTTGGAGGTTTGGCGAGAGCGAAATTCAGTCCCAAAAATGCCAGAAGCATTGATAGTCACTCGCCCGCCTCTAGCTTGTTGGGCGTTGGCGCTAATGTCGCTATTTTCTAGCGCCGCTAAAGTGCCTGTATCGATGGTGATATTACCGCCATCGGTGTTACCCGCGTCGGTGGTGATGTTGCTACCGTTGCGTAATTGTAAGGTTTGCGATCGCACTCGAATATCCCCCCCAGCACCAGAGACAGTCGCCGCATTCAGGCTGCCGTTGGAAAGACGTATCGAGTCGGCAACAATCTCCAAGGTTCCCGCATCCCCCGTACCAAAACTCTGCACGTTCAAGGTCGCCCCATCCCGCACCACCAAGGATCTCGCATTCACGGTTAAATTTCCCCCCCTTCCGGCATTGATTAGCGGCAGGACGTCAGCGCGTCCCGATGAGGTGACTAAAGTGGTGGGATTGTTCCTTGGCGATCGCCCGCTCAATTCTATCGAGTCCGCATTTACAGTTAAGTCGCCTCCCCTACCAGAAGACAGGGTAGCACTGGAAATAATCGCGCCATCTGTTGCTACTAAGCGAGGAGTGGAAAGAATTAAGTTTCCCGCCTTAAACCTCGTGAATGTGGTCGTACCAGGACCGCTGGTGATTAAATTATCCGGTGAAACACCGGATATCTCCATCGACTCGCTAGCTTCGATCGAGATATCCCCACCTGGACCACCTGTAGGGATGAAAAACGTCTCTCTCAAAAGTCCGCCGCTATTGGTAACGACTAAAGCTCCACCTCGATTAATAAACCTTCTCGTGCGAATCTCGATTTTGCCTCCCTCTCCTGTACCGTAAAGCGTGTTATTCAAGATACCAGTGGGTAGGATAGCTCCCGCTAGGGTGCGGCTGACTTCTACCGATTCCGAGGCGTCGATTGTCACATTTCCCCCGCGACCGTTTCCGTATGTGGCACTAGATAAAACGCTGCCATCCAAGATCGAAACTCGACTCGCGTTGATGTTGAGATTACCTGCTGCACCGCTTGTTCCCAACGCAGAATAGCTGATGAGAGCAGAACCAAAAGCTTCAAAAGCACCAGCGGCGCGGATATTAATATTTCCCCCCATTGCCGCACCAAAGGTAGGGTTAAAGATAAATGCCCCGTTTTGCAGCGTCAGCGAGCCAGTTTGGATGTCGATATCGCCGCCTTTTGCTAGCCCTGCCGTTCCGGCAAACAAGCCAGTTAGGCGATCGCTTGCACTTAATTGTCCCGTAAAAGAGCGGATAAAAACAATACCTTCGAGTTGGTCAAATCCAGACCCAATTAACGCCACTGAATTAGGCGATCGCACTCGCAAATGGCCCCCCGCCCCCGTCCCAAACGCCGTTGTAGACAAAAAAGCCGTCCCCTGGAGCAAAAATTGCCCTGCTTCCACGGTTAAATTACCACCCGCCCCGCTACCCATCGTATCGCTTGATAAGCGCGTGAAATTGGCAGGATTATTACCGCTAACTTCTACCAATTCCGAACCCCGAATTGTTAAATTTCCTCCGGTTTGCGACCCAGTAGTAATTGTTAATACTTGAGAACCATCGCGTACTAACACGCGCCGTCCCTGGATTTGGATATCCCCGCCACCAACGCCACTAGCATCAACAACTGTCTGTTGGGAAAGTTGGATATCTTGAAAATTATCAACGCCTTCATATCCCAAACTGAAATTATTGTTATTAGAAATCAGGCTAACCAAGCTATTAGAACCCACACCCCCTAGTTCAATTCTGCCAGTAGGCGCAGTTAAATTACCCCCTTCCAGCAGAACATTACCCCCTATTAACCCCAAGGTTTGACCCGCTTGAACTTGAAGCCCAACAATTTGACCGTTCCCAGCGGTGGCTCTAGATCTATTAATAATATTTCCCGGTGTTTGTCCGTATTGCAAGCCAACGGGAACATTAACCGTCAAAAGCGGGGGAGTATTTGGATTAGTAGCGCTAAAGGAACTGTTATCGGCAAATCGAATGCTACTAGCAGTACTGCCGATAAACGAACCGCCGATATTGAGTTGAGCATTCAAGCCAAAAATAATTCCATTCGGATTGATTAGAAATAAATTCGCCGCGCCATTCGCTTTGATAGCGCCATCAATATTAGAAATAGAACCGCCAGTAACGCGAGTCAAAATATTTTGAACATCCAGCCCATTATTAAACAAAGCCGTCCCGCCCGCAGGCACAGAAAATTCTCGAAAGCTGTGAAATAAATTCCCGCCCTTCTTAGTCCCGCCATTAATAATACTGGTATTTCCATCAGGCGTAACAATTGAATTAACGGGTAAAGTCGCATCCGGAACAATTTGAGCTTCGACTCTAATCCCGCTCAAACCAAACAAAGCAAAACTGCCCGCAATCCAGAATAGGTAACCAACTTGTTTGAGCGGGAATTCGGTTGTATTACCTTCTTTAATTTTACAGACCGCGCAGGCGGTCTTTGTTTGTGTAGCCCCTTGTTTGAGCGGGAATTCGGTTGTATTACCTTCTTTAATTTTACAGACCGCGCAGGCGGTCTTTGTTTGTGTAGCCCCACCCTTCAGGGTGGGGGATATTGGCGGTGTTGGAAGCGGATTTGGTGTCATAGATAAATCCAGCCGAATTAAACGTTATCACGGTAGATATTTTGTTGCCACCCCGCGCTTTAATATTGAAGCGAAATAACCTGCGATTCAGAATCCCAGTTTCTTAAACAATACCTTTGCCAAAATCCGGCACCCTTAAGGGTGCGGCTACACAAACAAAGGCTGCCTCCGCAGCCTGTAATAATAGTTTCAAGTCCACGTAGGTGTTGCTCTGTTTGTGAGCCATCTGCATTCCATGCTGCGGGCGTTTTACACAATTGGCGTTCGCGCAGCGTGCCGTAGGCGAATGTATTATTAGAGAGATTATAAGCCTTACCTATTATAACCAATTGCCGATCAAGATAAAAGGCGACCAAACAGCCGGGTGATTATAGTCCTCCGACGCGATTAACTTATTTTGAGCTTGCTGAAGAGCGGCGGCTTTCGTCATATTAGGTTGCCGCAGTTGAGTATAAAATTCTTCAATGAATTTCACAGTTGCTTCATCATTTATAAACCACAGACTAGCCAGGGCACTTTTAACCCCCGCCCGCACAGCAACCCCCGCAATTCCCAAAGCGGCGCGATTGTCTCCCGCCGCCGTTTGACAAGCACTTAAAGTCAGCAGTTCTACAGGTTGTTGTTGCTCGCGTCGCCCATAATTTTGCGAGACACTCCGCAACAAATTATCAAGTTGATCGAGACTAATTTTGCCATCGTATCCCACTAAGAAAGTACTCCCAGCATCGACACCAAATTTGCCGTGGGTAGCGATGTGAATAATGGGAAAATTATTCGTTTTGAGTTCCTTTTCCAGACGATTTATGGTAAAATCTCGATCTAAAAGTTTAAGACCTCCTAAAATACCTTGTACTTCGGCAACTTCGGCAGCTACATTCGTCAGCGGTGGAAAGGGCGGACGTTCAACAGTTAAACCAACAGCAAGAGCTTTTAGATTGTTTGGTGCTAGGGATTTGCTAGCGGTTAAACTTAAGCTGGGTGTGGTAGCGATCGCATACTTCTGCACCAAAAATTCCCGACCATCGTGCAATGCAGACATCGGCACTTTTCGCAATACTCCATCCTGGATAAATACAAGGGTTTTTATCCCCAATTTAGCCAGGTCTGTTTGGAGCGGGCGCATCAACAAATTGTATACTTTTTGAGCTTGAGGCAGGTATTCTTCAGTTGCCCGATTTTCTAGAAATAACCGCAATTGGTCGATTTCCTGCTGGAGTTTATCTTGTGCTATTTCTACTGGGTAACCTTTCAAATTACCATCGGGAGATTGGAGGATGATTTCGGTGCGAGCGCTCAAAATCGCCGAATAAATCACCCCCGTCCCATTCCCGGCTAAATTCCCCCCATTTTTAGCACTTTCTTTCGCAATTTCCACGCAATCATCGCCAAAAAAGTTTTGCAATTCAGCTAATTTAAGCAATTCTAGGAGATTGATAACTCTATCCAAATTTTGATTGGAACTTTCTTCCCCATTACCACTTTGGAGCAACAACGCGATTAATTCTCGATAAACAGGTTCTACCGAATCTCGGAAGTTAAATTGCAAGTCTTTATTGGCAACTAAAATATCTCCGCGTATACTTTGCAGAGTTGCGATCGCACTCTCATAAGACGATATGGCTCTATTGCGATCGCCTTTAACTTTAAATATACGCCCCGCCTGCCACTCCCAGCGATATAAACTATCCGCAGCATTCGTTTTTTGAGCAGCAAACTGCGCTTGTTGCGTCAATTCCATCGCCACCGAATATTGTCCAGACTCCTCATATAAATGTCCTAAACTACCAAGCGCAAACGATTGGGCGCGGGCATCATTGATATTTCTCGCAGATGCGATCGCACTCCCCAATAACCTCGCCGCCTCCTGTTCGCTTTGTCTGGTCGATGCTAGATTAATTAATGCATAAACTTTATCCCGCGAATCCGGCAATTCTGCTAAAATAGATAGAATGCGCGAGCGATTTTGGGCGATTAAATCCCAATTTGGCGCAGCCATTCCACCAAGCAAACGATTAAGATTCAACAAAGCTTTGACTTGTGCTATAGGAATTAAATTGTCAGTTGTCCCGGCTTTTGTTGCCGTCTGCACGCTTTGTTCAAACGAAGCGATCGCTGCTGCTATATCCTTTTGAGCTAAATCGTTTAACCTAGCCGCTTCTATATCGTCCCCTTCAATAGTTGCTACATTCCCCTGATAGCGATATCGCTGGGCCCTACTAGCATAAACATTTCCCAAATTATTCAAAGCCGTTACAATCAAAGCCTCACCACCACTCAATTCACGAGCAATCTTCAAACTAGCTTCCACAGAAGCGAGTGCCTGTTCGTAATTTCCAACAGCCCAATAAGCATTACCCAATGCACCTAAAACCACCGCCTCAGTCATTTTTAAATTAGTTTTTCGGGCAATTTCTAAAGCAGATTGCAACAATTGCATCCCCCGCTCTTCTTGCCCCAAATCGCTATAAGTTTGCCCTTGTTCCACGAGCAATTGAGCCAACGTTTCCTGCCTTGCCTCATTCTTTTGTCCCCGATAAATTTGAATAGCTTGTTCCCACTGTTGCACAGCTTCATTCAAATTGCCAACTTGCCGATAAGCTAAAGCCAAATTAGTGCGAACAACAGCCCTATCCAAGGCATTTGAAATTTGACCAAGCGCTTGTTCCCAAACATTAATTGCTGCGGTAATCTTCCCCGCCTCATAAAGCCGTAACCCCTGCTGCACCCTCATAGATGCCTCATTCTCGTTCCCAGGTTCAACCTGGGAACGCATTTCCCAAGGCTCTGCCTTGGTTTTAAAATTAGTTAAAGACTTAGCAATAACTAGATTGGTACCTGGTGTTACAACCTGAACTAACAACCAAAAAGTTAAACCCAGCAAAAATAAAAGACAAAAGCGGCGCAAACGCCTAGACAATAGAAACATCATCCTTCACCCTCGCCCGCCCACGACTCTTTTACCCCGTTCAAGTTGGTTTTCATACTAAAATATGCTGATAAACTCTGTATAGTTAATTCCTGTAACAACTGTTTCTCTAAAAAACTGTTTCAGCAGCTAGCCTATGTCTTCTCTACGACGCCTGTTTTCTGCCCTGGCGATTGGTGCTTGCGTACTAACCGGGGTGCCCTCTATCAGCTTAGCCAATGGCTTGCCGGGATTTACGCTCTGGGGGCCAGTTAGCCGGGAAAACCAGCTACCGTTTCGGCTAGACTTTGGCGGTAGAACGAATGGATGGGATCGTTACCGATTGCGAATTCCCTCCAAACAAATGAAATTGGCAGTTGCCCAATTCTCGATTTCTTATCCAAACTACTTCGAGGGCGTGTTCGATCCGAAAGAAATAGAAGTGCGAGTCCGAGGTAAATCCGTACCCTTAGAGGAAGTCAACTGGGACAGAGAAAACCGGGTGATTCAAATTTTCCCGCGAGAACCAGTACCGGCGGGGAACACAGTCGAATTGGTGCTATCTAACGTCAAGAACCCGACATTTGGCGGAATGTTTCTGTTTAACTGCCAAATTCAAACCCCTGGGGATGTACCGCTGCTGCGTTACATCGGCACTTGGATACTCAGCATTGATTAGCTGCGGTTGGACAGTGGTAACATAAAAGATTGTGACTTTTTATGCAGACGGTACTTTGGAGCAGAGGAGCGTCAGGAGCAGGTGAGCTATGGTGCTATGGTGCAGGTGAGATTGTAGTTTTATCTGCCTAAGAAGCCCACCTGCTCACCTGCCTAAGAAGCCCACCTGTCCACCTGTCTAAGAAGCCCACCTGCGAGTAAACTAGACAAATTGGAGAACTGACAATGACCCAGCGCACCTTGGGCGGAACAAACCGCAAAAGAAAAAGAACATCTGGATTTCGCGCCCGGATGAGAAGCAAAGACGGTCAGCAAGTGATAAAAGCACGTCGCCGTAAAGGGCGCTATCGTCTAGCGGTTTAGAATTGCTGACAAATATTGAGTCAAGGGTACCGGAGGTTGGCGATCGCATGTGGCTTTGCCAAAAGTAAATCGACTTAAGCATCGGCTAGATTTTAGTGCCGTATTTCGTCAGGGCATTCGTCGCCAGTCTCTGCACTTGACTTTAAGAGCTTGGCGGCAAAAGCCAAAAACTGCCGAATATGCCAAAATTCCCCCGAGAATAGGCATTTCGGTGAGCCAAAAAGTCAGCAAACTAGCAACGCAAAGGAATCGAATCAAACGACAGTTGCGGGCGGCTTTTCGCCAGCTACTACCCAGGCTGAAGTCGGATTGGTTGCTAGTGATTGTGGTAAAACCCTCAGCCACAGAGTGCGAATATCAGCAATTTCTGCAAGAATTAGAGCAGTTGTTGGCTGACGCCGAGGTACTCAATGGGCATTAAAGAGGAAGTTTTTTATGAAGGTGGCCCCCATATAGGGGATCTAATTCTTAATATCCTGATCGGGTTGACGGTGGTAGGGTTGCCGTTAACAGTGGGGGCAATTACCAGAGCATTGTGGCTGCGCTACCGGATTACCAATCGCCGCATCACGGTGATTGGGGGATGGATGGGACGCGATCGCACTGACATCATCCACTCAGAAATCGTCGATATCAAAAAAGTAGCTCGCGGTATCGGCTTATGGGGAGATATGGTAGTCACCCTCAGAGGCGGCAGTCGTTTGGAACTGAGAGCTATTCCCAAGTACCGCGAAATATGCGACTACGTTTCCCAAAAAGCAGGTCTGAATATTCCCAAAGCCGGTAGCTTGACAAGTCGCTAAAATCCCAACCCCTAACAGATTCCTGGGAATTACTCGACTTACGTAGTACCTCAGTAAATGCCAAACCGACAAAAGAAAAACATAGAAGAATTTTCGATGTTTTTTTAAAGGGGCGGGAATCCACACCGGGCGTTTACCAAATCACCCCGCCGCTTGGGTGCAGCATAGATATTAAACAGAGTACGTGTAGCAACAGCGGAATTTACGCCTGTGGACAAGTACGAGGCAACTCGCTTGGTAGAAACAGGAAGCAAACGTCAAAAACGAGTCAGGCGCGTCAACGCCTGCTCG
>DNGJ01000238.1 GCA_003486305.1 Cyanobacteria bacterium UBA11371 | reverse complement strand
CGGTATTTCTCTTATCTGATTGCAAGCAAGCGAAAGTATTTTTAAGTTGGTTAATTGAAGAACTGCATCAGGAAACTCAGTTAACTGATTTCCTACCCATTCCTCTTTCTCTTCATCCCATTTCACCAACACCAGCGTCTCAAGCTGCGTACACTTGCCAATCGCATCCGGCAACTCTTCCAATCCCAAACCAGCCAAATCTAGTTCTGTCCAGCCTTCATCCGCCGCCTGGTCGATTAACCGCAGCAACTCCTCTCGCGTCATTCCCGTTGTCTCTCGGTGGTGTTGTGTCTATTGTGACAGAGATTTTTGCTAGGTAACGGAATCGAGCAGAAAGTTACCAGATTTCTAGTTTCAAATTTTCAATTTCTTGGAAATGCCGATCGCGGGAAACCAATGTCAGATCGTATTGCTGTGCGATCGCCGCAATCCAAATATCATTTTCAGGCAGTGGTCTTCCCTTTTGGCGAAGCTGATGCTTAATTTGACCGTAAACTTTTGCAGTATTGCGATCGCAGTCTAAAACCGGAATGCGCTGTACGAGAACTTCTACTCGTTCTATGTTAGAAGTGACGCGCCCTGACTTGAAAGCCCCATAGTAAAGTTCACCAACAATCGTGCTCGACAACAATACACTATCCGTTTGTGTTACGCGATCGACAATCGCCAATTCTCCTTCTAGAAAAGCGATCGCAATATTTGTATCTAACAAAAAGCTACCACTCATCAAAATCTACCTGACCGCAATCGTTTTCAATCGCTTGTCGCATCTCGCTTGCGTCTTCTGATGGTAGGCTTCCTGCGAGATCTAGTAATAATTTTCCTGGAATACCTTTCACAGCAGGTAACCGATTGACCAAAGAATCTATAAACTGTAAAATTTCGTTCAACATCGTTTCAGGAAGTCGATCGAGGCGTTCTAGGATGCGATCGCGTGTTGATTGCATAACCCCTCCACAATCTTTTGTTTTGCTTAAATTCTAGCGCAAATAGCCTATCTATTGCATCCTCGCCACCTCTGCGTAAAGCTGCCGAAATTTCTGATGTCATCGTTACGAAGCTAGAGGTTGAATCTTAGAATATGCACGAATTTTCAGCATTCGCATCAGCCGATCTAACTCCTCGTAACTGTCGAGTTCAGCCGTTTCGTTCTCGCTCAAGCTACCTTCTCGGTTCCGATCCAGCAATTCTCTCAATCGATTCTGGGCTGTTTCCGAAACCTTAAAATTCCAAATATCTAATGGTGTTGGTTGAGTCATCAAAAAATCCAGAACTTCTGCATACGCGAGCGGCTGATTTATGTTATCCAGCTTTGATATCTTAGCAACCGTACCCCTCCAGAATCATTTGTATTGGCTACAGTGTAGCGCAATTAACTAATCCTTTCACAGAACTGGCGATCGCTCGCTCCTTTTTGCCACCAACAACATTTCAAGCTGGAAAGATATAATAGGAAAGCAGTTGGGAGAAAAAAGCTAATGGTGACTAGCCTGAATGTGGATACGGCACTACTGCAAGAGGCGCTCGAACTAGATCGAGAAGTACCCATACAAACATTAGTTGAAATCGCATTACGCGAATACATTCAAAATCGCAAACAGATGAAAAAATCGGAACTCAGTTTTGGAGAATCTCTCTCTGCATTCCGAAAAAAATATCAAATCGATGAACTGGGTTTAAATCCCGATGAAATTTGGGGAGAGGTGCGCGATCGCAGCTTCACAGGACGCGAGGTCATCTTTGAATGACACTGCGTTACCTACTCGATACGAATATTATCTCCGAGCCTCTTCGTCCTGTCCCTAATGCCAATGTCATGACCAAACTAATCGAGGCAAAATCAACCGTTGCGATCGCCTCGATTGTTTGGCATGAAGTTCTGTTTGGCTGCTATCGAATGCCAGATTCTAACCGCCGCCGTGCGATTGAAGTCTATCTCCAGGAAGAAGTGAAAGCAAAATTGCCGATTTTGCCCTATACCCAAGAAGCGGCTGAATGGTTTGCTCAAGAAAGAGCAAGACTGTTCTCAATCGGTCTTACACCATCTTATGTTGATGGGCAAATTGCTGCGATCGCAAAAGTCAATAATCTGATTCTGGTGACGCGAAATGTTTCTGACTATGCCAACTTTCAAGACTTGGCAATCGAAAACTGGTTTGATTAACCTGGTGAAGTATTCCTCACTCAAAAACCAAGTTTGTAGGATAGCATAACCCCTCTATCAACTTTTGTTTTGGGTAATGCCATTCGCAGTTTCACAGGAAGCAAGTGGATCTGATCGCCAGATTAGCGATCGCTGGCAACATCAGTATGTCAAGATGTCAATAGAGAGATTGAGGTTGAGCAAGCGCCGTGCAGATAACGTTTTTAGGCACAAGCTCTGGAGTACCGACGCGATCGCGCAATGTTTCCGCTGTCGGTCTGCGCCTGCCCCAGCGGGCAGAATTTTGGCTGTTTGATTGCGGCGAAGGTACTCAGCATCAAATTCTCCGCAGCGACCTTAAAATTAGCCAGCTACGTCGCATTTTTATCACTCACCTGCATGGCGACCATATTTTTGGTTTGATGGGACTGTTGGCAAGCTACGGTTTGGCTGGCAATCCCAATCGCATCGATATCTATGGCCCACCCGGTCTAAACGAATACCTGCAAGCTTGTCAGCGCTATTCCCAGACCCATCTTTCTTACCCGCTTAAGGTATACACGGTTAAACCTGGGGTGGTTTACGAAGATGAAGAATATACGGTCATCTGCGGTAACTTAAAGCACCGGGTAACCGCCTTCGGGTATCGCATCGTCGAAAAAGACCGACCCGGAAGGTTCAATGTGGAAAAAGCCGCCCAAATGCGAATTCCTCCCGGCCCGATCTACGGTCAACTCAAACGCGGGGAAAAAGTCACTTTACCAGATGGTCGTAAAATTAACGGCGCTGACTTATGCGGGCCGACGGAAATCGGTCGCAAAATCGCCTACTGCACCGACACGATTTATTGCGATGGCGCTGTAGATTTGGCGCAAGATGCAGATGTATTGATTCACGAAGCCACCTTTGCCCACCAAGACGCCGATCTGGCCTTCGAGAGGTTGCACTCAACTTCGACAATGGCGGCACAGACGGCTTTGGCTGCGGGTGTCAAGCAGTTAATCATGACGCACTTTAGCCCGCGCTACGCCCCTGGAAACGACCTCCAGCTTGACGATTTGCTCGAAGAAGCCCGCGCTATTTTTCCCCAAACTCAGATGGCTTATGATTTCTTTTCCCATGAAGTGCCGCGCCGCAGGCAGGATAGCGTCACCTAGCTCATCTTTAATTTGCTTAGTCGGTCGCGGATATCTCTGAGATGAGTTTGGGAGTCAACGGGCGATCGCGGTAACGGTACGCTGGTGTTAGGCCAATCCGATAAGTCATTGCAAGGACAAAACTCCGGCGGCATCCCGGCACTCCGCATCGGTACGGGCATGGAACAACGCCCGCAAGGATTTAGTTCCCATGCAGGTGTTAGCAATTGGGCAATTGTTTCGTTGGTTCCTTCTAAATAACAGTCGCCAGAATCGGGGGAGAGAATTTGCTGCCATACCGCTTCAAATTCGTCGCTATAGCGATCGCCAGCAATAACTGGTTGTGGTAGCAATGCCACTTGACCGCTTTTAATCAAAACCTTCTTGCCCAACTGAAACCAATAGGCAAGATATTGTCTAACCTGCTGTTGGGATGCCATTTTTTTCAATAATTTTGAGGTTTAAGTTGGAGTGAGTGAATCTCTTACTTCAATCCTTGCGATCGATTAAGGATAGGTCATCGGTCATGGGGGAGAGGCAGAGGGAAGAGAAGGAGGGAAAGCGATCCCATTGCTGTATGGAGGAAATGCGAGAGCATTTTGGCAATAAATTTGACTCTATTCCTTTCTGACTATAGTCTTTGGGTAGAAAACAAGACAGAAGTTAGAATATTCTAGTTTAGAATTTATCCCAAAAATGGGTTTTTGGGAAATCAGATATAATAATTCATCAACGTTAATCTGGGTGAACAAAACAGTTAAATTTATGAAAAAATAGCTTTCAGATCGGCAATGAATTAACAATTACCCCAAATACTGCTAATTGCTCAAGTTTGAACCGCTAAGATACATGCTAGCGCTTAGTTGGAAATCTGAAACCAGGATTACCGATCGTTGGACGGTAGGGGAAAACCGATCTCGGTAAGGTTAAGTACGTAGCCGCCGGTGACCAAATAGACCGCATCAGAATTCGCACCAAGAAGGCGGACAAGAGTACCCAAGCGATCGCGGAACGTCCGACCAGCTGCATAAGCCGGAACCACTCCCCAACCTGTCTCCTCGGCGACTAAAATTGTATCGGACTTGGCAACGGCTAAACTGTCAATTAACCGTCGCAGGGTTTTCTCCCAAGTCACCTCGTCTTGCTCCAACAAGTTGGCGACCCAAGTTCCCAAGGAATCAACCAACAGGCAAGATGATGCAGGAGAAGCCAAGATAGTACCCGCTAGATCGATTGGCTGTTGCACCGTCGTCCAATCAACCGGACGCCTGCGTCGGTGTTGTTCGATGCGTTCCACCCATTCTCGATCCGTCGGGTCAACTGTAGCAGTTGCTACGTAGGTGACAGACTTGCCGGTTTGCTTGGCTAGGGTTTCGGCCCATTCGCTTTTACCGGATCTGGCTGGGCCGGTAATTAAGATTAATCGATTCTTGGGTGCAGCTATGGGGTTCATTGTCCCACGACAGAAGTTGACGCATAAAAATCATAACTGGAACAGGTTCTGATTCCAGGCGCAAGAGGGTACCTTTATGAGACTGGAATTAAAACGAATTGAAGCGACGCTACAACAAATAGCCGCGCAAAACGCTGCCACTGGAGAACAGCCATCCGCGTCGCCAAAAGATCGTACAAAAGAGGATTTGTCAAGCGGCGAAACGGCAAAAAAGGTGCTGCGCGACCCGCTATCGGAATTAAAGCTGCGATCGCAATCGGCGGTTGTACCCGCTGACGCCAAGTCGCCAGCCTTACCCAAGGTCAAACAACCTACGTTTAGCAGTCACCGGCACGGAATTAATCCAAACCTACCGATGACCTTGCTCAAAGAAATCGAAGCAACGGTAGCAGGTTGGCAGGCAGAACTCAAGCAAATTTTGCAACAAATTCAAGAGGTTTATCTAGAAGGCCCGGTGATCGAAGGTTGGTTAGAGTCGGCAGAAGAAGGAAAGCCCCAAGAGTCGGCGGCGGTGAATGCTTCTCCTAACCCATTTTTCCGGGGTTATCGCCTCTGCGGGTTGGATAAGGATGGTAAACTTTGGTCGCGTTCAGTGACACCGCAGCAGCTACCAGAGGTAAGTTTAGCGATCGCGCGATATCAAAAACTAAAACAATTTTTGACTCGCAAGCAGGAATTGGAACATCGGTTGAACGAACTCGCCGAAATGCTGATATTGGTACAGGGGCATTTGCAAAAGCTCTGAGACTTACCAGACAGAGCTTCCGGCTTCGTTGTGCTTGTGGTGAATTAATTCGCGCGATCGTTTTCCGGACTTTTGGGTGCATCTGCTGTAAATTTGCGGATAGCCAACACGTACAAATGCTTACAGGATTCCTGGATCCGGCGCAATGGCAATCAAGATTTAGTTAAACGGTCAAATCGAAGTACAGCCATAATGGGAATGCTATCTTAAGCTTTAATGGGTGCGTGTGCCTCACCAAGGTGTGTTTAATCCTTGCTAATCTCGATCTAAACCCTTCTTTTCATCGCCAAAATGACTTCCACACCCGCTAAAATTCCAGTTTCCGTCCTCATCCCCGCCAAAAACGAAGAAGCGAATTTGCCTGCTTGCTTAGAAAGCGTAGCCCGGGCAGATGAAGTTTTTGTGGTCGATTCCCAAAGCAGCGATCGCTCGGCGGAAATATGCGAAAAGTACGGCGCTAACGTTGTTCAGTTTTACTTTAACGGTCGTTGGCCTAAAAAGAAAAACTGGTCTTTGGAAAACCTGCCTTTCCGCAACGAATGGGTTTTGATCGTCGATTGCGACGAACGCATTACCCCCGAACTCTGGGACGAAATCGCCAGCGCAATTCAAAATCCCGAATACGATGGCTACTACCTCAATCGTCGCGTTTTCTTCCTCGGTCAGTGGATTCGCTGGGGCGGTAGATATCCCGATTGGAACCTGCGCCTATTAAAACACCAAAAAGGTCGCTACGAAAACTTGGGAACAGAAGAAATTCGCAATACCGGCGACAACGAAGTCCACGAACACGTTGTTTTAAATGGTAAGGTGGGATATCTCAAAGAGGATATGTTGCATATCGATTTTCGGGATATCTTTGAATGGCTGGCGCGCCACAATCGTTATTCTAACTGGGAAGCTCGCGTTTACCAGAATATCCTCACCGGCAAGGGCGACTCGGGCACAATAGGTGCTAACCTCTTAGGAGATGCAGTCCAGCGCAAGCGCTTTCTGAAAAAATTGTGGGTACGAATGCCTTTTAAACCCACGCTGCGGTTTATTATCAGTTATATTTTTCAACTCGGCTTTTTGGATGGAAGAGCAGGCTATATCTACGCCCGACTTCTGAGTCAATATGAATACCAAATCGGCGTGAAACTCTACGAGTTACAGCGTTTTGGCGGTCATTTAAACGTTTCCACCCCATCGGTTACCCCCGCTAAAACATCGCCGTCTTCCGATTCGTCCTCTGCAAAGGATTCTAACGCCTATGACTCCGTCAGCTCCAGAACCAGCTGATGTCACTAAATCTATAGTTCATCCGCCAGAGCAAGCACCCATTTTGGATGCCGAACCTTGGATAGATCTGCGAAAATACGACCAATCAAGCTACGATCGCGGGCGCAAGGGATGGTACGTTTTGCTCTGGTGGTTCGTGCAAGCGATCGCTTTCCCCGTCACTCCCCACCAATTACACGCCCCCCGTTGCGCCCTACTGCGCCTATTTGGAGCAAAAATTGGCAAGGGCGTTGTCATTCGTCCCACCGCCCGTTTT
>DNGJ01000004.1 GCA_003486305.1 Cyanobacteria bacterium UBA11371 | reverse complement strand
CGTAAGTCCTGGAGTGGGTTGAAAATACACCAGAATAGAGTCAGCGAATTCCGCCAGATGCCCAAACCATCGCCTATGACTCCAAGAAAGCCTCTTGGGTCAATTCTGACACAGAATATTTATCGCAAGTTGCTAGTTATATCAAGTCCGGTTGCATCGGCATCGCACGCTCATGGCGGGTTTATCAACACAGTTCGCTTCCAATCTTTGATTGCTGCTTATACCCGCCCCTACAACACCATTAACCATACAAGTCCGATACTTAAGGACATGATATTACAAATATTGTCGGTTCGATCCCCCCTAACCCCCCAAAACAGCGGGGGGAACCCGATTCTTAGTCCCCCGCTGTTTTGGGGGATTTAGGGGGATCGAGAACGCTTTACCTCATAACTAGCAACTTGAGTTATTTACCGCTTTATGCTGAACGCCAATGTTGCTGCTGTAGCTGGTGCATACGATCGAATAACTGCCAACAATATTGCTCTGAAAGTCCGCAAGTTACGGCACCGCGCAACACAACGTTAAAGTACCAGTCATTGGGTGCAATTTCTTCTGGCAATTTATCCACAACTACATAAGTTCGTACATCTTTATACAATTTGCCTCCACAAGATACGCTTATAATTTCATGTCGATAGCCGCCGCGGGGAACTTCTTCTCGTTCGTCGAGGGCGTCGCTAAACCGCCAAGGTAACTGATAAAGCACTCCTTCTACATGGGATGCTGAATCTGGAACGACATCCAGCGCCCCACATTGGCGACGCGCTGAGAGGCGGTAAAAACCCAGTCGATACCCTTTAAGCGTTGCTACGCCAATGACGTAGTTATGCACGTTCTCACCGAAAGTCCGCTTTAAATCGACTGGACACATGCAGGAACCGTAAGCAAAATAATAAAATGTCGGTTCTTTCTGGTACATAGGGCTGGGTTCAACATTCATAAACCACTAATAGTTATTGATTAATTATTATAAAATAGCATAATATCGATAGATAAACCGTACATTTAATAAATAGGGAATGAGAAAAGTACAACTAAATTTTCTATTCCTCATCTCGGATATTTGGTTAAGACGATTGGGACTTACGCAGCTTAAACCCTCCCAATCCATTTGGCATTCTTGCTTTCAGCCATGCTTCCAAGCTAAGTTGTGCCAGTGGGTTGAGATAAGTTTGCCATTGATTTGCTTCATCAGTTACGCGATCGCTAACGCACCCTACATTTATTAATTAATCTCTATTATTTCGCGCTTATAATTGGCGCAGTGCGATCGCCGCACAAACCCTAATTATGTCCGCTTGATTACCCACGATCGGGAGCCGGGACACGGCACGATTAACGTTATCTGTTTGTCCGAAATATCTCTGATGCCGTGTCCCTACGCAACGACTCTGCGAGGTTTTTTTATTTATGGGCAATTCAACGGACATGATATCAAGCCATGTAGGGACACGGCATCAGTAATTGTTGTTGTCAGCGAAAATTATTCGGGTGCCGTGTCCCGGCAACCATCTGACATTGCACCCACTTGAAAATCGCTATTCTCTCCTCATTCCCCCTTTGATTCAGCACTTCCAGACGCATCAGAATTACTCGCAGATTCCGTATATTCGCAAAAGATATTCAAGCCAATTTTGAGCAGATACAACACAATTATTGTCGAAATTGCCGGGTCGAGGGGCAAGCCGGATAGGGTGGTGAGGGAAACAATTAAACCCGTGAGTAAAGGGGCGCTGCCTGGGTTTTTGGTATATTCTTTGAATTGGGCGCGAAAGCCTTCATCGCCGCAGAGTTCTTGGCGGAGGACATGCAGCGTGGTTTGCCAGAGGGATTGGCGCTTGCTGGGATCTTCAAACACTTGACCTGTTTTTTTTGCCCACAGTTCGTCAAAACTATCATCGAGTCTGCCTTGCTTTTCTTCCAGGATGGCGAATGCCTCAAAAGCGGGTTCGTAATCTTGCAATAGCTGTCGTTTTTCGTTGATTTCGGGGTTGGTTAATTGGGTTTCCATGTTGATTTCACTCCTCGTTTGTTTCGCTGGCTTGTTGAATAAGTAAACGCCATTGTTCTGGCAATTCTTCGCCTCTTACCTCGCGCCAAATTGTGGCAAATTGGCTGTCTCCCAACTGTTTGAGCATTCGCCCTAAATTTTTGATATCGGAGCCAATCCACTCTTCATTATGCTCCAGGTCGATGGCTAAGGCTTTGATGTAAATTTTCGCGGCTTCAGTCCAATTTGATTGGGCTTCCAGAGTTTCGCCCCATGCAGCTAGGGTTAAGGATGCGTTGCGCCAATCATTTGCTGCACTTCTGGCTTCAAATGCTTTTTGGAAATAGGTAACCGCAGTCTCAAAATCTCCTTGATCTTTGGCAATTTCTCCTAAACTATTACAGGGATAGGAAGCTGTGTAGAAATCCTTGGCATCTTCAAAAATTTGGAGAGCTTTGTGGTAAAAAGCGATCGCATCGTCAAACCGCCGTTGCTCTTGGGCTACCATTCCTATTTGGTGATAATCTTTAGCAGCATGGTAGAAATCCCCCGCATCTTCATAAATCTGGAGAGCTTTGTGGTAAAAAGCGATCGCATCGTCAAACCGCCGTTGCATTTGGGCTACGATTCCTAGTTGGTGATAGTCGCTAGCAGCATTGTAGAAATCCCCCGCGTCTTCACAAATTTGGAGAGATTTTTGGGAAAAATTGATCGCATCATCAAACCGCCGTTGCTCTTGGGCTATCAATCCTAGATTGTGATACTGGTTAGCAGCACTATAGAAATTTCCCGCATCTTCAAAAATTTGGAGAGCTTTGTGGTAAAAAGCGATCGCATCGTCAAATCGCCGTTGCTCTTGGGCTACAATTCCTAGTTGGTGATAGTCGGTAGCAGCATTGTAGAAATCCTTTGCATCTTCACAAATCTGGAGAGATTTTTGGTAAAAAGCGATCGCATCGTCAAACTGCCGTTGCTCTTGAGCAATATAGCCAAGATTGTGATTAATACTGGCAATCTTGTCATTAACGGAGGGGTCATTTAAAGCTGTCAGTTCATCCATAATTTCTTGATAAACGGATCTTGCTGTTTCCAAGTCGGCACTTTGAGCAGCTTCATTTGCATCTATTCCCCGCAAATACATCCAGAAATTAAGGGCATTTTGACCCTTTGCTTTTGCTTGTGCCAAATGGATGCCAATTTGGTTCAGCGCCCGTTCTCGCAGGGACTTAAATTCCGGTTTGCGCCCCCACCGCTTATATACCTCCCCCAAGGCTGGTAAAATTAATGCGGCATTACGCCAATCCTGCTGCTGTTCTGCCAGTCGTAAGTGTTGCAAGAGGTTCGGTTCTTCCACTCGCAGCACAGAGGTTGCCAATTCCGCATTGCTAATGAGTTTCTTAAGGTTGATTTCCGCCGACAGTGCGTAGAAAACCAACAACTTTTTTTCTAGGGTATTGATTACCTCCTGCGAACCCTTTGTATCTAACTGTTGTCGCAAATACCAAGGTAGTGCCGGGTGAATTTTGTAAATACTTTCTCCCAAATGTTCCACAATTCCTGCGGCGGCAGCTTCGTTGAGCAACCCCATCCAATCCGATTTCTGCAAGTTTTCTCCAAACACCGCCCGATATGCCTGTCCATATTCATCATCAGGACTTGCTGAAAAAACACCGAGCAAACCTGCATCCACTTGCTCAGAAAATAGCGCTAAAAACGGCAGATGCTGCCGCGCCCGTGCTGATAACTTGGCAAACGAATAATCCAGCGACACCGTTAGCGATTTCTCTCTGCCTTCCTCGTCTGCACCCTTGAACGTATCCAATCCCCGCCGCAAAGCCTCGATTAACTGCATGGGTGTCTGGGTTTTCAGGTGAGGTAATACCACCCGCAAGGACAGGGGATGTCCCCCCAATAGTTTCAGCAACTCCAGATATTCTTTTGGCAGTTTCGCCCGGTTTATCTCCGCCGATTGCAGAATCTTCGCCGCCAACTCTTCTACATCCTGTTTTACCAATCCCTTCAAACTCAGCAGCGCGTAACCGCAATCTAACCAACGTTCTTCCCGCCGACTGGTAATCAGTACCCAAGTTTGTCCCCCGCGCAATTCCTTGAGAAACCGCTTCAATTCCTCTCTTTCGGCGGCGAGTAACAAAGGCATATTTCCGGCGGGAAACCCATTAACGGGTTCAAAGTTATCCCAAATCAGCAAACAAGGATGGGTTTGCAAGTATTGCCGCACCACCGCCTGCTGTTGTTCTGGCTTTAACTGGGCGAATTTCTCACCTCCCAAGCTTCTGCCAATTTGATTCACTACCTGACTCAACCCTGCACCGCGCTCAAAGCTAGTGAAGAAAATGCCCCCCGTGCGTCCCTGGGTGTCATCCAACCAACGAGCAAATCCCCCTACTAACTCGGTTTTACCAACGCCGCCCATCCCCTGCAACAGCACGACGTAATTTTGGCGAAAAGCGCGTTCTAAGCGCAAAATATCGTAATCTCGCCCGATGAAACCATAGGCGCTAACTTCCGGTAAATCAACCAGAATGGATTTTGAATTCTGTTGGGCGTTTTCTGCCGCGTTAATTAAGTCTAAAAAACTGGGCGGTGCAGTGTTAGGAGTAAACGGCGTGTAGGGTTCTTGCTGATACAATACCGGCACCAGCCAATCTTGCAACGGTAAATTTCCCTTGGGACTGGGGCGCAACTTCTGGATAGACATGGATTTCCGCCCCGCCGCTACAGCACTGGCGATGCTTTCCCCCCGCACCAATTCCCCATACAGGCGTCCCATAAAGTGTTTCGCCCCTTCCGCGTAGACGGAATAAGCCATTGCTACCACGCCTTTGGCACCCAATTTCACCAACTGTCCCGCCACCGATGAAAAGGGTTCTTCTCCCGCTTGTCCCGATTTGCAAGCATTGAGCAGAAAAATTGGGACGCGACAATCGGTTAAATATTGGGCAATCTCCCTAGCGGTGACAATTTCCGGGTTGCCTGCTGCATCTTCAAAGACTAAAACCCCTTCTCCCAATTTTCCATATTGAGTTTGAACCGTTTTGCTCCCCGCTTCAAAATCCCCATGTCCGTCAAAATGGACAATGTGATAAAACCCTTTATGCGCCTGAAGTTCGGCCTCAAACTGCTTTAAACTAGGGGGACGCAAGACTTTGAGATTCACCTGCTGCCGAATCGGTTGCAGCGCTTCTAACATTGGACGGGAAATCGTTTGAAAATTAACGTCCTGCTCTCCATAAGGTCGCGCGATGACGAGTAAAATATTTAACTTCTCATCCGACATTGCCCCCATCTCTGCCCGCACCGCATAACTGCTGAGACTGCGGTAAGTTCCTGCCAGCAAGGGCGCGAGAAATTGGTAATCCGGCGAGTACAGCAATTCCCAAGGTAAATTAAGTATCTCCGGTTCATCGGAAATAATACTGAGTTCGCAGCGATCCAGCCCTTCTCGCGTCGCCTCGTGAAAAAATATCCGCGCTTCTTCGCTGCTGCGGAAAATGATGTCAAATAGTTGCTGTCCCCAAGCTTGCAATTGCTGTTCGATTTGTTCTGCTTTCTGGGGTTCGAGTCCGTAGGGAAAGCGCAGGTATTGTTCTAAATACCACCGCAAGTCTATCAGTGCTTGCTGGTCAAAAGGGTGTTGAAATGTTGTTGCTGGCGCAGAGCGAGGCATTGATTGTCCGCGTTGCCAGGAAAGTTGGATCGTATTTGCTACATGATTGACGCGCAACCAATTTATCGCCATATCTGCTCTGCTGGTTATGCCGATTGATGCTATGTTAACTCAGTAATTCACGCAGAGTGGGGTTGTTTCCGGATACATGGGGAATATTTTCACGCTCTAATATCATCTCCGGTCGATTATCCATAATCATCCGCCGGGACACGGCACGATCAAAGTTATCTGTTTGTCCGAGATATCTCTGATGCCGTGTCCCTACGCAACGACTCTGTGAGGTTTTTTTATTATGGGCAATTCAACGGACATGATATTATTTGCG
>DNGJ01000486.1:37433-38194 GCA_003486305.1 Cyanobacteria bacterium UBA11371 | reverse complement strand
ACAAAGGGATAAATTAGTATTGTATTGGGTTGAGATTCGACTATTTCTTTGGCTTTGCGACCGGCGAGGGTTTCGGGATTGAGGAAAGCGCGGTCTTGCGCTAGGCGATCGCTTATCGGTTTTTTCAATGCCTGCACGGTCTGATTATACTGCTGGGTGACTGCTTGTAGCTGTTGGTTGAGTTGACTTAATTGGCTGCAAGAAGTTTTTTTGCACTCATCTACCTGCCGTCCAAATGCGATCAAGCTGCCATATTGTTTAATAATCTGTTCCTCGGTGGCATTTAAGGCTATGCCGGAAGTTTGACCCCCCGCCCTGGCATTGCGGGTGTAGTCGCGTAATTCTTGGATTTTCAGGAGTTCTAAGACTTCTTGCGCTTCTAAAATTCGCCCTTGGGCTATTAATAAATCGGCTAAAGCGCGATAAGTGTCTGCAACGGTTTTTGTGTAGGATTCCTGTTGTTCCCGTGGTAGCACTCGTATATCTTGCCGAATTGTTTCTCTCACATTGACCGATTGCTTGAAGAAAGCGATCGCTAATTCTGGCTGGTTCTGTTTGGCTAGCAAGCCACCAATGTTGTTGAGGGTTGTCCCTTCCTCCGCTTTGTCGCCGATTTCTCTGCGAATGGCTAAGGCTTGCTGGAAGAATTCCAACGCCTTGGGATACTGGCCTAGACTACCGTAAACTGCCCCAATGTTGTTGAGAGTCGTCCCTTCCATCGCCCTGTAGCCGACTTCTCTGACAATCGCTAAAGCTTGCTG
>DNGJ01000486.1:37071-37203 GCA_003486305.1 Cyanobacteria bacterium UBA11371 | reverse complement strand
GCCTTGGGATACTGGCCTAGACTACCGTAAACTAACCCAATACTGCTGAGGGTTACCCCTTCCCCCGCCCTGTCGCCGACTTCTCTGCTAATGGCTAAAGCTTGCTGGTAGAATTCCAACGCCTTGGGATAC
>DNGJ01000486.1:36502-36719 GCA_003486305.1 Cyanobacteria bacterium UBA11371 | reverse complement strand
CCTAGACTGTTGTAAACTGACCCCATGTTGTTAAGAATCCTCCCTTCCCCCGCCCTGTCGCCGACTTCTCTGACAATGGCTAAAGCTTGCTGATAAAATTCCAACGCCTTGGAATACTGGCCTAGATAGTTGTAAATTGACCCAATACTGCTGAGGGTTACCCCTTCCCCCGCCCTGTCGCCGACTTCTCTGACAATGGCTAAGCCTTGCTGAAAGA
>DNGJ01000486.1:35927-36267 GCA_003486305.1 Cyanobacteria bacterium UBA11371 | reverse complement strand
TGGCCTAGACTGTTGTAAACTAAACCAATGTTGTTGAGAATCCTCCCTTCCCCCGCTTTGTCGCCGACTTCTCTGACAATGGCTAAAGCTTGCTGATAAAATTCCAACGCCTTGGGATACTGGCCTAGACTGTTGTAAACTAACCCAATGTTGTTGAGACTCGCCCCTTCCCCCGCCCTGTCGCCGACTTCTCTGACAATGGCTAAGCCTTGCTGAAAGAATTCCAGCGCCTTGGGATACTGGCCCAGATGGTTGTAAACTTGCCCAATGTTGTTGAGAGTCCTCCCTTCCCCTGCCCTGTCGCCGACTTCTCTGATAATGGCTAAGCCTTGCTGAAAGA
>DNGJ01000486.1:22818-35705 GCA_003486305.1 Cyanobacteria bacterium UBA11371 | reverse complement strand
ACGCCTTGGGATACTGGCCTAGATTGTCGTAAACTGACCCAATGTTGTTGAGTGCAATGGCAGTGAGAGTCTTGTCGTCAATTTCGCGGGCTATTACCAGTGCTTGTTGAAATGTTTGGAGGGCTTCTCTAAACTGACTTTGACGATTCTGTTGTTGCCCCCGTTGTAAAAGCCGAGTTGCCTCTGCCTTTCGATCTTGGGATGACGCTGGGGATGATTGCCCGCTTTGTGTTTGTGCAAGAGCGTTTTTGATTCCCAAGTTGTTCGTTGTGGGTTGTACCGGACTGATCGGCGAAAACAGCAGGGTTGCGGTCAGAATGCTGAGGTGGTAAATGCGAGGATGCATCGGGCGAGTCCTCCAATAACGGGTTAGCAGATAGCTTGTTCAAATATATATATGTCTGGCGGCGCAGAGGTTATGCAAAAACTCTGGTACAGCAGTTTGATATCCTCAGATCTTGCGCCATAGTCCACAACCGCCAGAGAATCAATTCTCTGGCTAATAGCGAAAGTCCATTGAAATGGACTGTTAATCTGATTTCATATCATGTCCGGCGATATCGGTTGCGTAAGGGCGGGGCGAAGCATTCGGATACAAATCCTTTAATTGATTGCAGCAATTATCGCCCGAATGCTAATGCCTCCGGCACGCTTCGCGAACGCCCCTACAAAATATACACAACCGACGCATAGGGACATGATATCAGTCCACTTCAGTGGACTTGGGCTATTAGCCGTGGACTTGAGTCCACGGCGGGCGAAAATCGCAGGTGCAAGATCTGAGTATCGGGACAAGGGGGACAAGAAGGACAAGGGGAGATAAAATCTGGTCTAGTAAGTGTTTCGTTTTAGACTGGTAGCCTGCGATCGCCTCCCCAGACAGTTATCATTTATTTAAGCCTAATATTTACACAAATCGGGACTAAATATTTATGTTTGACCGCATTACTTTCGATCCGCAAATCATGGGAGGACGCGCCTGCATTCGAGGAATGCGAATCACTGTTTCCTTGGTGGTGAGTTTGGTCGCCAATGGTATGAGTGTTGAGGAAATTATTAATGCTTATCCCTATCTGGAAGCCGAAGATATTAAAGCAAGTTTGCAGTACGCCGCCTTTTTAGCTAGCGAGGAAATCCACTCGTTCGCGGAGATCAAAGCATGAGGTTTCTAGCTGATATGGGTGTTTCTCCCCTGACGGTTGAAGCATTGCGGCAAAATGGATATGAAGCGGTTCATCTGATAGAGGAAGGGCTAGAACGCCTACCCGATTCTGCTATTTTGCAAAAAGCTAAACAAGAAGAACGGATTGTTCTAACATTTGATTTGGACTTTGGAGATTTATTAGCTGCTAGTGCTGATGTTTTGCCCAGTGTTATAATTTTTCGATTGAATCATACGAACCCGGCTTTTGTATCAGCAAGGCTGCTGGAGATATTATCTCAATGCGGTGAAGATTTGACAACAGGTGCAATTTTATCCGTCCAGGATAATCGTTACCGATTGCGCCGACTTCCCATTTAACTCGTTGAGAATCGATCGATTGATACCTTGTAGTACAAAGTCTGGTTGTTTTGCGCGATCGCAATTCTGTCATCACCCCCCGACTTTCACCCACCGAGTTTTTTGTCTCGTCGGCGAGTCTCCCAGACTCGTCAATGAGTCTTTTGATCTCGTTGGCGAGTCTGAAATACTCGTTGGCGAGTCTCGCAAACTCATCGGCGAGTCTTTTTACCTCGTGTGCGAGTCTCCCAGACTCGTGAGTGAGTCTTTTTGTCTCGTGTGCGAGTCTCGCAAACTCATCGGCGAGTCTTTTTACCTCGTTAGCGAGTCTAACAAGGAGGAAGCCGACTCATTTTGCTCAATCATTGCGGATAATTTGCACAAATTCGTTTATCGCATCGTACTGATCGAGATATCCCACGTATTTCACCAATAAATTTAAGTCCAAGTCGGGGAAAAATTGGCTCTTGGAGACTTCTTCATACTCTCCCGACTCTTGCAAATGGAAAACTCGCAGTTGGTCGATTTTCCAAAACCAAACTTCTGGGACTTGTGTGGGTTCGTATAACTCTCGTCGGTCAATTGTACCGCTGTTAACGATAATTTCAATGGCGATGTCGGGTATTTCTTTATCGCTGCCAATGCAGTAAGATTCATCGGGCGTACCATAAGCATACCCAAGTTCTTCTAGAGTAAAGCCGCCGCGTTTATAAAACCTGATGTTTTTTGAACGCATGTAAGCTTCTAGCAGCAATCCAAGGGTGCTTTTGATATACTCGTGAGTCTTGCCGATTGGCGACATAATTTCCATTACTCCAGCTAAGTAGGAAAGTTTGATTTCCCGTTTATTTTCTAACTGTAATTCTATGGTTTTAAATTGTTCCCAGTTGATGCCTCGCAGCGTGACTAATTTACATTCTAATGGCTGGATTGATTGGTTTTCTTGTGATTGTGAGTTCATTGGCTTTTTTCTATAAATCTAGCGATCGCATCTCTTTTCCCTGCCACAAACTCTCGCCCAATTCTCCCCAATCTATCGACATTTTCCTGACTGGCGTCGTCGATGCGATCGCTTCCAATTTCCGGTTGCAGGCGCAGGTAAGGCGGACTGGTTCTCCCCTCTAATTCTGGTGGATTCATAAATTGGGTGGTTATATAGTCGTTCACGTTAGCAGATGCATCTAATAAGACTCTAATTAAACGTCCTTCCCATATCCATTGAAACACACCCCAACCACTTGCTCTCGCCCATTCTGTTTGTTCTTCCGGCTTGAGCTTGGGCATTCCCGTTCCAATCGAAAGAACGCTGATATCTTTGATATAATGTCCTAAATAAAGCGCTTCTGCAACCGCGCATGCCGTAGGATTATTTGCTCCTATTCCCCCATCAATTACAACGTAGGTTTTTGACCCGTTTTCTAATTTAACCGTTAGTTTATGCGCTGGAAAAAAAGTCGGTGCTGAAGCCGAACAAACGCAGGCTTCCCATATAGGCATGTTCGCCCAAGGGTCGAATTTTCTCCAGCTTTTAAACACGAGGAATTGGCGATCAATTGTGTCGTAAGCTGTAATCAAAAGCCGAGGCGATTTATCAATTTCCGACAGTTTTGTCTCGCCCAACTCCTCTTGGAGAACTTGAATCAACCCTCGAGCTGAAAATTTCGGGGCTGAAACTCCATATTGCATTATCACTTTCAGTCTTTCTAATGAAATCAGGCTAGAGTAGGGGAAGATTCTTTGCCCTTTATTTCTGTAGAGTTGCAGGATATTCTCGCTGGTTAATCCTTTGGCGATCGCTGCGGCTAAAATAGACCCTGTGGAAGTTCCGGCAATTAAGTCAAAGTATTGATTTAAAGGCGAACCAATCATTTTTTCTACTTCCGACAAAATCGCTGCCGAGATTGCGCCTCGAATACCGCCGCCGTCTAAACTCAAGATCCGAAAAGGCATAGTTTATCTCTTCCCCTACGATTACATCTGTTTGATTCTAGTGATTTCCACGGCGATTTTACCGCTAAAGTCGGGGATGGGGGCTGCAATTTTACTGACTTTAACTTTCACTTGTTCGACTCGGTTAAGTTCTAGCAAGCTAATCGCGATCGCTTCTGCCAATCTCTCTACTAAAGCATATTTCGCCACTTTCACCAATTGTTGCACGGTAGCGATCGCATTGCGATAATCCAATGTATCGTGTAGCGAGTCGGTTTTTCCCGCCAAGGACAAATCTAACCATAAAGTCACATCGACTTCAAACCACTGTCCCAGGATTTGCTCTTCTGGTAAAAAACCCGTGTAACCGTAGCAGCGAATGTTCGACAGGTAAATACAATCCATAGTTGGTAATTGGTAATTGGTAATTGGTAATTGGTAATTGCAAGAAAAGCTAATTGCTAATTGCTAATTGCTAATTGGGATAGGGACGACTTGGGTAGAGGGTTTTCCTGCGTCCTGTTTCTTTTCTCTTTTCCTATTAGCCATTAGCCATTAGCTATTAGCCATTAGCCATTACCCATTACCAATTTCCTAAATCTTTGTGCGTAAAAGGTTTGGCATTGGCGCCCGTGTAACTGGCGACGATATGACCGTTACCAATTACCTGATATTTATAGGTTACCAGTCCTTCCAGGCCAACTGGGCCGCGTGGGGGCATTTTTTGCGTGCTAATTCCGACTTCGGCGCCAAAACCGTAGCGGAAACCATCGGCAAACCGGGTGGAACAGTTATGATAAACTCCGGCAGAATCAACGTTGGCAAAAAAGCTAGCCGCCGCATCCGCGTCTTCGGTGATAATGCCATCAGTGTGACGCGAACCGTAGGTATTGATGTGAGCGATCGCTGTTTCTAAATCATCGACTATTTTAATCGCTAAAATCAAATCGCAATATTCGGTTGTCCAGTCAGTTTCCGTCGCGGGTTGGATCTGATGTAAAATTTCCCTACTGCGGTCATCTCCCCGCAATTCTACCTGCCGATTTTCTAACGCAACTGCCACTAAAGGCAAGAAATCTGGCGCGATCGCGCGATGGACTAATAAAGTTTCAATCGCATTGCAAGCGGCGGGATATTGGGTTTTAGAATCAACTGCAATATCAACTGCTTTGGCAATATCTGCTGCTGCATCTACATATAAATGACAAATTCCATCCGCATGTCCTAAAACGGGAATACGGGTATTTTCTTGCACGTAACGGACGAAGGAATTTGAACCTCTGGGAATAATCAAATCCACATAGCGATCGAGTTTTAACAGTTCCAGAGTTTCTTCTCTAGTGGTTAACAATTGTACGGCGGCGCTTGGTACTTCTGTGGATGCCAATCCTTGATGAATTGCCTTTACTAAAGCAACGCAAGTTTGTACCGCTTCTTGTCCGCATTTGAGGATAACGCCATTGCCAGATTTTATCGCCAAACTGGTTATTTGCATCACCGCATCGGGACGTGCTTCAAAAATCACGCCCAAAACACCCAAGGGACAGGTAATGCGCTTTAATTCGAGTCCTGCATCTAGTTCCCGGTGTATTTCCACTTCGCCTATTGGATCGCTTAAGCGTGCCACATCGCTACAAGCTGCGATCGCACTTGCTAGTTTATTCTCGTCTAATTTCAACCGCGCGATTAGGGGTTTGGGGATGTTGTTTGCGATCGCCCTCTGGCAGTCTGCCGCGTTCGCTGCCAGTATATCAGGTGCGGCGGATTCTAACGAGAGAGCGATCGCTACAAGAGCAGCATTTTTCGACTCAGTTGACAAAACTGCCAAACGCTGTGCTGAAGCGCGAGTTTCTTGCGCGAGGGAAGTTAAAGAACGGTTTGCTAGCTGGGACGCGGTCATGGCTTGAGCTTTGCCAGATTGTACTACTTTCCAGCTTATCCTTAATTGTCCTACTCCTGTTCTATCGCTTGGGACTAACTTGTTCAGTGAATTTACGATGCCATTTTGCCTAACAATCGTCGTTAGGGCGTGGCACTGTTAGTGTCCTCCGTAACTTTACGTATTTTCACAATCAACTTAAATTATGAATTGTGCAATAAACCGCTTTAAAGCTTTTAATACAAAGGATTTTTCACATGCTGTCCAGTTTGCTCAATTACCTTAAGATCGCGCTTGCCTTACTCGCCGCAGCCGTAGTATGCTTTGCCCCACTGCCAGGTAGGGATAGCACGGACGCACCCGCCTTCCTCTCCCCAAAGGTAGATGACAATTTTTCTAACCTTCCGCAATATGAGGGACAAACACTAGCGATCCTGCGTAATGTAGCCGTCAGAGGCAGCGGTCGTATAGGACTACCCAGGTGTTAACCAACCGAAAGGAGAAACCCGGTTGACCATCAGTTACTGGGTTTCTCAATCCACGAATATTCGCTTTGCGAAACATTGTTAAATACCTTAAAGCAAATAAAAAGAAAATCTAAAGACCCTAGAGATTAACTGTCTGTAGGCGTCAAGCTAAAGATCGGTTTAAAAAAAAGTTAATTTATTGGACGGAGTGAAGTTATGGTCATTGCCACCAGACCCGACCAACAGGTAAAGATCGGCCCGACTCAGCTATTAATTAATAACGAATGGGTAAACAGCGTCTCTGGGAAAAGATTTCCGACAATCAACCCCGCGACGGGGGAAACGATTTGCGAAGTTGCGGAAGCAGATGGTGCGGATGTAGATAAAGCTGTTAAAGCCGCCAGGGCAGCGTTTACCAGCGGAGAATGGTCTAAAATGTCGGCAACGCAGCGGGGCGAATTACTTTATAAGCTGGCAGACTTAATCGAACAAAATATCGAAGAATTAGCTTGTTTGGAATCGCTAGATAACGGCAAACCAGTAAACGATTCCTTAAACGCAGATTTGCCATTAGCGATCGCTTGTTACCGCTATTATGCCGGTTGGGCAGATAAAATCCAAGGCAAAACAATCCCGATAAATGGGCCTTATTTTTGCTACACGCGACACGAACCTGTAGGGGTAGTAGGACAAATTATTCCTTGGAATTTCCCCTTATTAATGCAAGCGTGGAAATTAGCCCCCGCGTTAGCAACGGGGAATACCGTAGTGCTAAAAACTGCCGAACAAACACCGCTGTCTGCATTGCGAATTGGGGAATTAATTATCGAAGCCGGGTTCCCTCCCGGTGTGGTTAATATTTTATCCGGTTACGGGCCAACGGCGGGGGCAGCGATTTCGCACCACATGGATATCGATAAGGTAGCATTTACCGGATCGACGGAAGTGGGACATTTAATTATGGAAGCTGCGGCTAAAAGTAACCTGAAACGGGTGACTTTGGAATTGGGTGGGAAGAGTCCAAATATTGTATTTGCAGATGCGGATATGAACGCCGCGATCGCAGGCTCCCACAATGCGCTATTCTTCAACCAAGGCCAGTGCTGTTGCGCCGGTTCCCGCTTATTTGTGGAAGAATCTTGCTACGATGAATTTGTCGAAAGAAGCGTCCAACGCGCCAAAGATCGCATCGTCGGCGACCCCTTTGATGATAAAACCGAACAAGGGCCGCAAGTAGACCAAGAACAATTTAATAAAGTGATGAGTTACATCGAGTCCGGAATGCGAGAAGGCGCGCAAATGTTGTGCGGCGGTTCTCAAATTGGGGACAAAGGATACTTCATCCAACCGACAGTTTTCGCCGATGTGCGGGATGATATGAAGATAGCCACTGAAGAAATCTTTGGCCCGGTAATGAGCATTATCAAGTTTAAAGATATCAACGAAGTCATCGAACGAGCCAATAAAACCATGTACGGACTCGCCGCCGCAGTTTGGACGAAAGATATTAGCAAAGCACATGCGATCGCTAACAGCGTCCGCGCTGGTACAGTTTGGGTAAACTGCTACGATGTCTTCGATGCAGCCGCACCCTTCGGCGGCTTCAAACAATCTGGAATCGGTCGCGAACTAGGCGAATACGGATTGCAACAATACACCGAAGTTAAGACCGTAACTATTAAACTTTAGGTAATGGCTAATGGCTAATTGCTAATGGCTAATTGCTAATATACTTCTCCAATAACTCTTATGGGTGGGCATTATGCCTGCCTTTGAGGGTAATTTTTGGAGAGGTAATAATCAAGAGCATAGTGCCTTTTATTCCAATTAGCAATTAGCAATTAGCAATTAGCAATTAGCAATTACCGCTCAATCTTCACCGAAAGAATCTTATCGCCTTGGCGGATCGCATTGACTACATCCATATCCTCAGTTTTACCAAAAGTGGTATGCTGTCCATCTAAATGCGGTTGGGGAGAGTGGCAAATAAAGAATTGGCTACCACCCGTATTGCGACCAGCATGAGCCATTGACAAAGTTCCCGCTAGATGTTTGTTGGGGTTAATTTCACATTTGATTCTGTAGCCAGGGCCACCCGTTCCCGTCCCCAAAGGACAGCCACCTTGGATCATAAAGTTAGGAATGACCCGGTGAAAATTCAGTCCGTCGTAGAACCCCTTTTCAGCCAGGTCTACAAAATTTTTCACAGTATTAGGAGCATCCTTATCGAACAATTCCAAGTGGATCGTGCCTTTTTCGGTTTCCATAATAGCGCGAGTCATGATTTCTCCTGTCCTTCAGAAACATTGAATGATGGCAGTTTTTGTGGCTGGTAATAGCCAAGATCTTAACTATAAACCATATTATGTCTCATGCATAGCGGCTAATCGCTAATCGCTAATCCCTCAACCCAAAAAAACTTTTTTAGATCGCGAGCAAATCGCCATTAGCCATTAGCTATTATCAATGCTTAAAACAATACTGGGAAAATCACTTTGGGTTAACTGATATCATGTGCCGTCGATTACCCATAATTCAGAAGCCGGGACACGGCATTATTAACTTTATCTGTGTCTCTGATATCTCTGATGCCGTGTCCCTACGCAACAACTCTGTCAGGTTTTTTGAGCTGACAGACCAGCCAATCTAAAATATTCCTAAAATTTACAGCGATTAAAATTTAATTTTAACTTAACCCGATTTTAAGCAAATTAACGCTATAGTTCTTTACTTGTATAAATCTCTTTTTTAGACAAGGGCGATAAAAGCAGGCATGACGAGCAAAAATTAAATTGGATTGCTATAGTATCCAAGGAAACCTGCAAAGCCTCAAAACCATCAGATTGAAAAGTAAAAATTGTTTTGATAGTTACAAAAACAAAATCTAACCGATGGTAGAGGTTAAATGTGTCAAATTCGCACAACGATTAAGCAACCCTATAAACGGAGATGACAAAAAATGGTAGCAACGCCACCAAAACCAACTTTTGACATCAGTGCATTCGGAAGGGCAAAAGCCACCGTTGACGGGTCGCCCCTGAGTCCTGAAGAACTCCGTAAAATTGATGCCTACTGGCGTGCCTGTAATTACTTAGCCGTTGGCATGATTTATCTGCGGGCAAATCCCCTATTAAAAGAACCCCTCAAACCCGAACATGTGAAAAATCGCCTCTTGGGGCACTGGGGTTCCGATCCCGGCATGAGTTTAACCTACATCCACCTCAACCGGCTGATCAAAAAATATGACCTGAACATGATATTTGTTACAGGTCCCGGTCACGGCGCCCCGGCGATATTAGCACCTGGTTATCTAGAAGGAACCTACTCGGAAATCTATCCCGACAAGAGCGAAGATGAGGAAGGGCTGCAAAAGTTCTTCTTGCAATTCTCCTACCCAGGCGGGATTGGCAGCCACTGCACCCCGGAAACCCCCGGTTCGATCCACGAAGGCGGCGAGTTGGGTTATAGTCTCTCCCACGCATACGGGGCGGCATTTGACAACCCAGATTTGATTGTGACAGCGATCGTCGGAGATGGGGAAGCGGAAACCGGCCCACTCGCGACTGCTTGGCACTCGAACAAGTTTATTAACCCAATCCGGGATGGTGCGGTGTTGCCGATTTTACACCTCAACGGGTATAAAATCGCCAATCCTACCATCCTCGCCCGGATCAGCCACGAGGAATTGCAAAAGCTGTTTGAAGGGTATGGTTACACGCCCTACTTCGTCTCCGGAGATGACCCAGAAACAATGCACCAGGCAATGGCTGCCACTCTGGAACATTGTATAAAAGAGATCCGGGAGATTCAGCAAGAAGCCCGCGCCAGTGGGGTGGCGACTCGTCCGCGCTGGCCGATGATTGTTTTGCGATCGCCCAAAGGTTGGACAGGACCAAAAGAAGTAGACGGACACAAAACCGAGGGATTTTGGCGTAGTCACCAAGTGCCAATGTCAGATGTGCATAAAAATCCCGGTCACTTGAAGATACTAGAAGACTGGCTAAAAAGCTACAAACCAGAAGAACTCTTTGATGAGCAAGGTAGACTGATTCCTGAATTAAAAGAATTAGCTCCAACCGGACATCGCCGCATGAGCGCCAACCCAATTACCAACGGCGGACAAGTGCGAAAACAATTGCGGATGCCCGACTTTAAAAAATACGCCGTTGATGTGCCCAAACCCGCATCGACCGAAACCGAAACTACCAAGCATCTGGGCTATCTTTTGCGCGACGTGATGCGGCAAAACATGACAACTTTCCGCGTATTTGGCCCCGATGAAACCGCATCCAATCGTCTCACCGCGATCTACGAAGTCAGCAAAAAAATGTGGTTGGCGGAATACCTGCCCGAAGACTTAGACGGTAGCGAACTATCGCCAGAAGGTCGGGTGATGGAAATGTTGAGCGAACATACTTTAGAAGGCTGGTTAGAAGGATATTTACTAACAGGACGGCACGGCTTTTTTCACACCTACGAAGCCTTTTCTCACGTAATTGATTCGATGTTCAACCAACACGCCAAATGGTTGCACATCAGCAAGCGACACGTACCTTGGAGATCGCCGATTTCCTCGTTGAATATCCTGCTGTCTTCCACCGTTTGGCGTCAAGATCATAACGGATTTTCGCACCAAGACCCCGGTTTCCTGGATTTGGTGACGAATAAAAGTCCCCTGGTGACGCGGATGTATTTACCTCCAGATGCTAATTGCTTATTGGCGATCGCAGATCGATGCTTGCGGAGTACAGACTGCGTCAATGTCATCGTCGCCGACAAGCAAAAGCACCTGCAATACCTCAACATGAACGAAGCGATCAAACACTGCGCCAAAGGTATTGGAATTTGGGAATGGGCGAGTAACGACGACTGCGGAAAAGAACCCGATGTCCCCGATGTAGTCATTGCTTGCTGTGGCGACGTTCCTACTAAAGAAGCCCTAGCTGCAACTGCTATTTTGCGCGAAGAGTTCCCCGAACTGAAGATTCGGTTTATCAACGTCGTGGATCTGTTCAAACTAATGCCAGATACCGAACACCCGCAAGGTTTGTCAGACACGGATTTTGACACCTTATTTACCCCGGATAAGCCGATTATCTTTAACTTCCACGGCTATCCTTGGTTAATTCACAAACTCACCTATCGTCGCACTAATCAGCATCGGATTCACGTGCGGGGGTATAAAGAAAGGGGAAATATCAACACGCCCCTAGAGTTAGCGATTGACAATCAAATCGATCGGTTTAATTTGGTAATTGATGTCATCGATCGCGTTCCTAAATTGCGTTCTGCTGCTGCTTATGTCAAAGAACGAATGAAGAACGAAATTTTGGATAATCTCAATTACGCTTACGAACACGGCATCGATAAGGAAGAAATGCGCGATTGGAAATGGCCTTATTGACGATCCCCCCAACCCCCCTTGCCAAGGGGGGCTAAGAGGGTGTAAAAGTAGGTTGGGTTGAGGGAGCAAACCCAACCTACTATTTAAGTGTGCAATAGTAAACTGGGTTTTTGATGCCTATTAGACCTCTCCAAAAACCAAACCTAAAGACAGGCGAGACGCCTATCCCACAAGAATTATTGGATAAGTCTATTAGCAATTAGCAATTAGCAATTACCAATTACCATAATGAGAGTTGCAGTTTTTAGTACCAAATCCTACGATCGCCAGTTTCTAGAACCGGCAAATGCCAACTTTGGTCACGAGTTGGTGTTTTTTGAACCGCAATTAAATCGGGATACAGCGGTTTTGGCTGCTGGATTTCCCGCCATTTGCGCGTTTATCAACGACCAACTCGATGCGCCTACTTTAGAAATTCTCGCCGCACATGGCACTCGCTTGCTAGCTTTGCGCTCTGCGGGTTTTAATCATGTAGATTTATCCGTTGCTGCTGAATTGGGCTTGACAACGGTGCGGGTTCCTGCTTATTCGCCTTATGCGGTAGCGGAACATACAGTAGGACTAATGCTAACCCTTAATCGCAAGTTTCATCGCGCTTACTATCGAGTGCGGGAAGGAGATTTTTCCATCAATGGATTGATGGGATTCGATATGCGCGATCGCACGGTTGGGATAGTCGGTACGGGTAAAATTGGTCAGGTGGTGGGGCAGATTTTGAAGGGATTCGGCTGTCATATTCTCGGCTATGACGTGCATCCCAACGAGGAGTTTAAAGCCTTGGGCGGGAAGTACGTGCAATTGCCGGAACTGTTTGCCGAATCGGATATAATTACCCTGCATTGTCCGCTGACGCACGAAACGCATTATTTGATCGATGAGAGTGCGATCGCGCAAATGAAACCCGGTGTGATGCTAATTAATACCAGTCGCGGCGCGCTTGTCAATACCAATGCGGTCATCGAAGGTTTAAAATCGCATAAAATCGGCTACTTAGGTTTGGATGTATACGAAAGAGAATCGGATTTGTTTTTTGAAGATATGTCCGATGAAATTATCCAAGACGACGAATTCGAGCGTTTGCTAACCTTTCCCAACGTGATTGTTACCGCGCATCAGGCATTTTTT
This sequence comes from Cyanobacteria bacterium UBA11371, assembly GCA_003486305.1. Lineage (GTDB taxonomy): Bacteria > Cyanobacteriota > Cyanobacteriia > Cyanobacteriales > Aerosakkonemataceae > Microseira. The sequence goes on along the minus strand of DNGJ01000486.1, from coordinate 23,400 downwards.
ACCTCAAACGCCTTGCAGAACATCGCCGAAACAACTTTATCAAATATTACCGATTTTGAGCAGGGTCGTCATTGTCCGAATGAGATTAGCGCCAAACAAAAAACGAAGACACCCGCTTAAGGAATTAGGCGAAAAACGCCTTTCATATCATGTCAGTTGAATTGCCCATCATAAAAAAACATCACAGAGTCGTTGCGTAGGGACACGGCATCAGAGGTATCTCGGATAAACATTGGACGTCGATCTTGCCGTGTCCCGGCGTCTTTTTATTGGTAATCTTAAGTTCTAAACCCCCTTTATTTTACAGCCCGCGTTCGCGCAGCGTGCCCTTGGCATAGGCGGGCTTTGTTTGTGTAGCCGCGAATGCGAGTCGTTCGGCTGTTCCCAACCCGGCAGGTCAAAAGCAATGCTTTAAATCAGCCTAAGTGGGTACTATGATGTCCGGGACACGGCATTATTAACGTTATCTGTTTGTCCGAGATATAGTCAGATGCCGTGTCCCTACGCAACAACAGAGTCTATTACCCATTGTTAGCAGCCGGGACACGGCACGATTAACGTTATCTGTTTGTCAGAGATATC
>DNGJ01000486.1:22365-22580 GCA_003486305.1 Cyanobacteria bacterium UBA11371 | reverse complement strand
TTTATTATGGGCAATTCAACGGATATGATATTAATCATTAAAATTGGCTGTAGGGGCACGGCGCCTGAAAACCTTGTCGTTAAGCGCAAAGTCTATTGATGTTCCCTACAGTGTTGCCACATTGGATATTGTGGTTGCATGTTATATCATATCCGGTCGATTACCAATAATTAGCAGCCGGGACACGGCATTATTAACGTTATCTGTGTCTCTGA
>DNGJ01000486.1:16323-22141 GCA_003486305.1 Cyanobacteria bacterium UBA11371 | reverse complement strand
GTGTCCCTACGCAACAACAGAGTAATGTTTTTTTATGATGGGCAATTCAACGGATATGATATTAATAATTAAAATTGGTTGTAGGGAACACGAGCAAACCTTCTCGTTAAATGCAAAAGTTGATTAATGCCGTGTCCCTACAATAACCGCATCCAGCAACACATCCGGTACGGTTAGCATTTCTCCCTCCCGCCAAATACCCGCGACTATTTCTAGGAAAGGATTTGTTGCTAAAACCTCTATTCTTTTTTCTAAAACGCTGTGAATGACTGCCAATGGCTGCAATTTTTGTCGGCAAAGTTCGTGCCATTCTCCGATTTGTTCAGGAGATTTGCTGATGATGATATAATGGGTGCATTGCTCTACTAAAGGCATCTTTTCTGGCTGTGGCTTTCCTCCCACATCAACTAATACTAAATCGACTAACTCGCGTAGATTTTTGACATCTCGACGATTTTTTTCAAAATAATCTGAAATTAAATGACGAGTTAGTTCACTTTCATGGATGCGGAATTCATTCTCTCGCACGAGTCTTTTAACTAGCTGCCGATTGGCAGTTTCGTATGCCCAATTTCCTTGTCCATCCCAGTTAGCTCGATGCAGAAAAATTTGTTTATTGAGGTTTTTTTTGCTCAAATCCCAGCGCAATGTATTGGCTAAAACGCTCTTACCGCTATCAGGAGGGCCACCGATCAAAATAGCAGGACAAGGGGTTTGGTTGAGCAAGGCAGATATGGTATCTCCGGGGGCTTTTTCGGCTACTTGACTTTGGACGATAACGGCTACGTTCTTGCGGGCATCATAACAAGCTAACCAAGGCACAGAGCGACATCGTTCGGTTAAATTTACGTATAACCAAATTGGTGCTTGACCAAATAATATTACCTCTCGATTTAAATCTAGTTCGCTGGGTAGTTCTAAGTGAGGTAAAATATCCGTCGCGATCAGTTCTCTTGGGGGAAGTAAGTTGATTAATAGGGTTTGGTAATTTCCCTCGGTTGTTTTTAGTTGGGTTACTTCCAAGCTAACTTGTTTTTGCCAGTCCAGATTCATATTGTCCTCGCGCGTTGCTATGGCGAGAAAAAGCCATCTTTACTTTTGAAATATGGCATCTGGTAAGTCAACTGGCAATACCTGTCCGACTACAACTTCGCGGGTGTGGGCGGCGACGACGATCGCACCTCCAGATTGCGGTTTTGCTTCTCCTAAACGAGGATCGAAGCAAGCTACCCAAGCGGCAGGATGGCAGGCGTGAACGAGATAGGCGTATAACCATATTGGGGCTTTTCCTTCGATGACTACGCCTTGACTCCAAACCATGTTTTCGGGTAGGAATAAGGTTTTGAGATCGGCGGGTTCGATCAGTCCGTCGGGCGCTGCGATCTGGATGTGCAGGTGTTGGTATTTGATTCCCGATTCGGTTTGATTGGGGATGAGTTTTAGTTCGATGGCTGTCATTATGTAGGTGCGTTTTTGACTATGCTGTTACTTTAGCAAGGGGTTGGAAGGGCATTCTTCCAAAGAGAGGAGCGATCGCTTCATTTGACGCAATGCTAGACTAATACGAAATCCGCTTTGATCGCCCCTTTTATGCCGAACGACTAAAGTCGCGGCTACACAAACAAAGCCCGCCTTCGCGGGCTATAAAGTAAAGGGGGTTTAGAACCCGGATTTGGTATGACAGCACCAGCAAAGAAACTGGGTTTGTTTCCTCGTTCACCCATCACCTAATAGCGGCAATGGTTCAAGCTTTTCCAAAATCGCTCAGTTTTGAGGAGTTTATCGCGGATTATGGAGATCGCGATCGCTATGAGTTGATCGATGGAGAATTAATCGATCTGGAACCAACTGGTTCCCATGAGGAGGTTGCAGCTTTTCTGATTCGCAAATTCAATGTAGAAATAGATCGCCTCTGCGTTCGTTGGTTTACACCCACCCGCTGTTTGATTAAACCTCTCGGACAATCTACCGCTTTTCGTCCCGATGTGGCGATTTTGGATAAAGGTGCGATCGCTAACGAACCACTCTGGCAACAGGAACCTATTATTACGCTAGGAAGTTCTGTCAAATTGGTGGCAGAAGTTGTTAGCACTAACTGGCAAAATGACTATGCTCGCAAAGTCGAGGATTATGCCGCACTGGGTATCCCGGAATATTGGATTGTGGATTATCTCGGACTTGGCGGACGGCAGTTTATCGGTATTGCTAAACCGCCGACGATTACCGTTCTCCAGTTAGTTGAAGGCGTGTATCAAGGACAACTGTTTCGTGCTGGAGAACGCATTATCTCTCCCACTTTCCCAAGTTTGGAAATAACCGCAGACCAAGTTTTTGCCGCTGCGGGGTAGGCGATGCGATCGCACAGTTCGTAGTACTGAGATCTTGCACCATAGTCCACAACCGCCAGAGAATCAATTCTCTGGCTAATAGCGAAAGTCCATTGAAATGGACTGAAATCAGATTAACAGTCCACTTCAGTGGACTTGGGCTATTAGCCGTGGAATTAATTCCACGGCGGGCAAAAATCACAGGTGCAAGATCTAAACTTTCTTTCTTAAGGGAGTTGACAATTTTTGGTTTTTTACCGTAACTTATTTGGTATCGTGTCATCGACACCACTCGCCAGATCCTTGAAAACCGCATAACTTCGTTGACTGGTGTCGATTGCTTACACAGTCTGGGTTTCAAGCTTTAATTTTTCCGTTTATTGCAAATGACCCCCCCTTTGTTGACAGGTAAATTTTGTGGTGTCGATTTGCAAGCTGAAATCCAGTCCTGGTAAGGCTTCCTGGACGAACTCTTTACACTTACATCACCCCGCAAGGGGACGGAAACAACTTGAAGACAATATCATCGCGAATTTCTCCTACGCCTTTACACTTACATCACCCCGCAAGGGGACGGAAACCGCTGGCATTACTTAAATCTGATTTGTTTTCGTACTTTACACTTACATCACCCCGCAAGGGGACGGAAACCCAGTATTAGCTAAGAAAACGATCAAACTTAAAACTTTACACTTACATCACCCCGCAAGGGGACGGAAACTATTGGAGGGTAGGTTTCCCACCACATCTCAACCATAACTTTACACTTACATCACCCCGCAAGGGGACGGAAACTTTAGGTACGGTCCGTATGTTCTGAATTGATTAACTTTACACTTACATCACCCCGCAAGGGGACGGAAACATTATTTCTTCTCTTACTTGATAGTTAGCCTGAACCTTTACACTTACATCACCCCGCAAGGGGACGGAAACATTTCAGCTTTCCACACAGTGCTTGCCTTAGATCGGCTTTACACTTACATCACCCCGCAAGGGGACGGAAACATTTTCTCCTGTGACCAGATCAAAATCTAAGCTTAACCGCTGCTTTACACTTACATCACCCCGCAAGGGGACGGAAACGATGGACACAGCAACACTGTGCCGACGGAATCAATCGACTTTACACTTACATCACCCCGCAAGGGGACGGAAACTTATTTTTCGCCATGTATTGGCTTAGTCCATCGATTTCTTTACACTTACATCACCCCGCAAGGGGACGGAAACTCTTCCTGAACCTGGCCTGGGACGGCCAAAAAAGCCTCCTTTACACTTACATCACCCCGCAAGGGGACGGAAACCTTTGATAGATGTCGCAGCGCATACAGTCACGCGAATCCTTAACATTCACACCTCCCCGCAAGGGGACGAAAAGCATAACGAGAAAAATTTGGAATCGCAAACTTCCAACATAAGCGATAGTAGAAAAACGATCGCACGCACAAATCCAAAAATGCTCAACCCACCTTGGAGCGAACCTCCCAGCGTAGAATTGTTGCAATGGCTGGCGCGGGGAAATTTAAAACAACAAATGCTACAGGCGTTGCGCTTGTGGGTGTGGCTGCATTTTCTGTATGGGGAAGCAGCAACAAAGCTCAATTTTCCAGAACCGTTTGGCTATGCGGATTGGCGAGATGCTTTCTTGGGCGAGACGCACACCAAGGGGGAAGAAAAACCCGGATTGCATGACAGGGAATGTTTCTGCGGGAAAACCGTTGCGGCATGGTTATTTAGTCCAAACCTCAATTTAACTCAGTTGGAATGGGAAACTTTGTTGCACGATTCCACCTTCGCTTCCCAAGTCGAACAACAGCAGCATCTGTTTGCACAGTCACTCCAGCAGCATCACCTCTGTCCCGATAACCTGCAAAAATTGTGGGAAACTCGACTGTTTGGTTTGACTCGCCGCGCCTTGGCGGCGGATTTGTCAGTATTGACAGAACTGCAATGGCTCAAACGCAGCGGTCATCTATATTATCGGGTGAGCGATCGCCCTTTTACACCCAGTCCAGTAGGAAAAACGGATGCAGGTTTAGTCACCTACAATCTAGAGTTTCTCACGCAACCGGATTTGGCAGCGATCGCCGATAATCTTTCCGCACGTCTCCAAGGACAACAACGCTTTTTCGTCCACGTCGAATATGTCATCACAAAAATAGATCGCGTCGATGAATGGCAAGATCGACTCCGCACCTTGTGGGAACAAAAAGTCATCCCGCCGATTTTACTCACCTACTGGAATGCTTCGCAGCAAAAAACCCTCGCCGCCGTTGTCTATCCCGTGTGTATCTATTACTACCAGCGCGGCCCATATCTCTGTGGATTTGGGGAACTGCCGCCGGGAGAAACCAAACAACTAGACTGGCGCAACTATCGCCTCGACCGCATCGAGAACATCGAACCCCTGAGTTGGGAATCGGCGCGGGTTCCCCCGGCGCTGAAACAGCGGTATCGCACGGGGACATTGCCCACACCAGACGAGATTCAACTGGCAATGGCAGAAGCTTGGGGTTTCGATTATTACCAAGAATCCTTGATGTTATTACTGAGGTTTGACCGCGAGTGGGATGACCGTTATATCCGCAATACCTATCGTCACGCGACGTTTAAGTCGGTGGACTATCAAACCGCCGGAAAACTGATTCGTCAGACGTTGGACGGGGAGCGGCGAGAAGCAATGCTGAAAGTGTGGCGCGCGCGATCGCCTGGTGATGCCTACTACCGCGCCACCTATCGCCAAAACGACCCCAACGTGATGCAGCGCTTGCGGGCGTGGCGACCCCGCGTAGAAATTTTGCTACCCGTGGAACTGCGATCGCGTGCAGCCAGGGAAGTACAACAAGAATGGAAACTTTATCATGAATGAAGGCTCGGTAACCAATTTAACCTCGCGCTTTGAGGCGGCGCTGATTTATGCCACCCAACTCCACGCAAAGCAGCGTCGCAAAGTCACCGGCGTACCCTACATCGCCCATTTGTTGGGAGTAGCAGCGTTGGTACTGGAAGATGGCGGAGATGAAGATGAAGCAATTTCCGCTTTGTTGCACGACGCGGTAGAAGACCAAGGCGGGGCAACAACCAGGTTAGAAATTTTACATCGGTTTGGGGACAAGGTGGCGGAAATAGTCGATGGTTGCACCGAACCAGATGCGAGTTTATTCCCCACTTGGAAAGCACACAAGTTGCAATATTTAGCACAATTGCGTTGTGCATCGCCATCGGTGCAGCGGGTAATGCTAGCTGATAAATTGAACAATATTCGCGGGATGTTAATCAATTTGCGGTTAAAAGGAGAGGCGATTTGGAGCCAGTTTCGCGGCAGTAAAGAAGATATTTTGTGGTTGCAGCAAGCGCAATTGGAAGTTTATCGTCAGGTGAGTAGAAGTTGGATGGTTGAGGAATTGGAAAAAAGTGTGAGAGAGTTGGATGGTTGGTTATATCACGTCCGGTAGTATCGGACTGGCACAGTTAACAGTTTTGTAGGG
>DNGJ01000486.1:0-15969 GCA_003486305.1 Cyanobacteria bacterium UBA11371 | reverse complement strand
AAACCCGCCCCCCGTGCGATGCCGATGCAACCGGACAGGATACTATACCAGAAAGCGGGTTTTTGAATGCGATCGCTGCTAAAGGAAAGCATTTGATATCTTGAGCAACACTTAGGTCGGGGCGGGTTTAGTTAAATTGTTTGTTTTGTATCAAAGGTGATTGGTAAAACCCGCCCCTACAATCGGTACATGTTGATGTGTAACATTTAATGAAAGGCTGAAGGAATTAGGCGAAAAACGCTTCTGACTTGGCGATCGCATTTCTGTTTCCACTTACTTGAACAGGCGATCGCTTACGCAAAAAGTTACTCGCTGGCGATTTGAAGAAACCCGGTTTTTCAAGTCTTGTTGAGAATGATGCAAGATCTGAGTTTTGGTTCTTTTTTAAGGTTCAGCGAATGGATTTAGCAGCGAAATACTGCAATCGTCAAAATCACGGGTGTTTCGCGTTACCAACGTGAGTTGATGGAGATGGGCAGTAGCTGCTATCAGCATATCTGCTTGAGTACGAGGTTTCCCCTGAGTTCGCAAGCGACCTCGCAATTCGCCGGAAAACTGGGCAATCTCAGCAGTAATGGGGATGATTTGGCAATAAGTTTTTAGGAATTGCTCAAACCAGTTTTGCACTCTGGCATTCGGTTTTGAGGCTAAACCGTAAGCGATTTCTTCTACGGTAATTACACTCAAAAAAATAGATGAAACTTGGGTACTCCACGCTAATACCCCTGGGTTGGGTTGAGGGCGTGATAGTTCGCTGATAATATTGGTGTCACAAAGAAATGTCACAGAGATTATCTAGAAATGAATTAGCACGATCTTCACGAGCAGGAACTTCTAGATTATAATTTTCCTCTGCACAAATCAGACGCAATTGGGCAAAAGCATCTGCCAGGGAAGGTTTACGGTGCTGTTGCTGCCAAACTAAGAATTCCTGAAAGATTTCAGCTTCTACCACGGCTGCTACCAGTTTGTCCCCATCGTAAATCAGTTGAGGTTCTGCAACTGAGGCATCAACAAGTTCAGAAAATTTCTGTTTTGCTTCGTAAATTTTCCAATTCATCGGTTTCTAACTCTATCCGCAGTGGCTTCCCGATCGCAATTGTCAGTTATTAATATTTATAGCATTTCTGTTATCAATTACAGCAGTTTCCGCTGTAATTGAACAGGCGATCGCCCAGGCAAAAACTTTGGTAATTTGAGGAGATGCGATATGCCAAGGGCACGCTGCGCGATCGCACCGTTCGTAGTAGGCACTTCAGTGCCGCACCCCAAACAGCCACCAAACTTTCTCTCTTCCGGGGCTTGACAAATTTTTCTTGTTTACCCTAACTTATTTGGTATCGTGTCATCGACACACCTCCCCCGATCCTTGAAAACCGCATAACTTCGTTGAGGTGTGTCGATTGCTTACACAGTCTGGGTTTCAAGCTTTAATTTTTCCGTTTATTGCAAATGACCCCCCCTTTGTTGACAGTAAAATTTAGTTGCGTCGATTTGCAGCCTGAAACCCAGTCCTGGTAAGGCTTCCTGGACGAACTCTTTACAGTTACATCACCCCGCAAGGGGACGGAAACTTAAGAGTACCAAACAGGTTTGGGTCAACATTTGGCTTTACAGTTACATCACCCCGCAAGGGGACGGAAACTTCCGATATAGCCTCCACCGCCGGAGTCGTAGGGATCGGCTTTACAGTTACATCACCCCGCAAGGGGACGGAAACGTTTCATCGCCCAAGACACCGTGAATTTGTTCAGATACTTTACAGTTACATCACCCCGCAAGGGGACGGAAACATATTACTAATGCTTGCATAACCAATTTTTCCCGGCTTTACAGTTACATCACCCCGCAAGGGGACGGAAACATCTGTATTATTGGGAACACACAGTTAGGACAACAACTTTACAGTTACATCACCCCGCAAGGGGACGGAAACAGGACGAGGTGGCCGCAGCTGCAACTGCCCGAGCGGTCTTTACAGTTACATCACCCCGCAAGGGGACGGAAACAGTCGTCCTGCTCTTCCTCAGGTTCCGACAGTTCCTCTTTACATCCACATCACCCCGCAAGGGGACGGAAACTCCAAACAGCCCTCAACGCCATGAAGTGTTCCTCGACTTTACATCCACATCACCCCGCAAGGGGACGGAAACGACGGCACCCGGATCGGGTGAGAAACTCGTCGATCCTTTACATCCACATCACCCCGCAAGGGGACGGAAACCGCAGCGTCTTGCAGGCTTAAGCCAAGAATCACGAGCCTTTACATCCACATCACCCCGCAAGGGGGCGGAAACAGAAGCCTGTCGCACAAATCCCGGACATGACTGCCCCTTTCCAGTCACATCACCCCGCAAGGGGACGGAAACTGGTAATCGTAAAGGCGTCCGTTTTGGACGAACATGTTTGGATTAACATCACCCCGCAAGGGGACGGAAACCCTTCGTTGTTGTAACGAGGATCTACTGTGGACATATTAAGTTTACATCTACATCACCCCGCAAGGGGACGGAAACTGGTCATTGCCTCGTTCGTATTTCGGATCTACATAACATTTACAGTTACATCACCCCGCAAGGGGACGGAAACTAATGGTGGTTGGAACGGCGATTCGTTCCCAGGAACTTTACATCCACATCACCCCGCAAGGGGACGGAAACGTGAGGGTGTAGCCGATCGCGTCAAACTGGCTGAAGGTAGTTTGCATTAACATCACCCCGCAAGGGGACGAAAATACAGTTCAGGCGTTGCGTCTATCAAATTCAAACAGGCGATCCAAACTTCATTCTCTTTTTGGAAGGATGCACTTCCAGGGCTATGCGATAATGGCACAACATTAAAGAGAGTGATGGGACGCCTACTCTAACTCAAACTAGCCGCAACCCTAATATGATTGACTCTGACAAATCGATGACAATTGCGCTTTCCTGGTGTCTCGCTTGGGGTGACGAGTACGCACCTCGGTTCGATCTGAGTATATTGCAGCAAATGCGAGATGCTTTGAGAGATGGGGGGGAAGTACCGGAGGAAGTGCGAGATATCGTTAAGCAAGTGCAGCAACTCCAAGCTATTGGTGAAAACTATTTTCCATCAACCCTCGAACAATTGCAGCAAGATTATCCCGAATTGTGGGAGCAAAAAACACCGATTGGCTTAGTCTATGGCGGTGCGACCAAGATTAAACAATATGTATTTGAAGCGCCAAAACTTCCCGATATTCGCGGTGCTTCATCACTTCTAGACCGAATTAATTTAATTGACTTACCTGCTTTTTTTCACAAAGACCCAGAACCAGAAGCAGAATTAAGAAACCGTTATAATATCGAATGTCAAAAAATTAGAGAATGGCTGGACAAGAACTTTGCGAGTGAACCGAAAATAAGCAAAGCTTTAATTCCTGAGTTAATCATTTACTCAACGGGGGGTAATATTTTAGCCTTTTGTCCGGCAGCGTTTGTTAACGATTTAGCTAATGCGATTGAAAAACGATATACCGAAAGAACCTTAACAGCCAACTCTTGTGCAGTCGGCGATACTTTTAGGTTGTTAGAAATTCGATTTGGTTTATTAAAAGACCCAATTGAAAGCACATTCTGGTTAGAACAGTATCGTCAAGCTTACACAAATCCGCTCGTTGAAGCTTATTTTGGCAAGCCAGAAACGCAGTCTGATTCCTTGGAGAATGCTTTTTTCAATCGTAAAAGTTTTAACGAATTAACCACAAAGCTAGCAATTCTTTTCAATCAACGTCGCAGTGGCAACGAAATTCAAAACCGGACAACGCGCCGCTACCCACCGATGTTTGAAACCCATCCTTATTTACAAAGAGATGAAAGCGAAAAGAGGAGTATTATCGCAATAGTTCAACCGCCAGCATTACTTAACGAATCAGCGTTTTCTGAAGCTTCTATTAGAAAACGAGTGGTTAGCGATCGCGCCAAAACAGGATTTGCAGAATCACCTCAATGGTACAGAGATACCGGACTAGAATGGGACAGAGGTATTATTGAAGGTTGGGTAGATAAGTTTGTGAAATTTTTGCATAGAAACTCCCAGCAGCATCAAAGATATTGTAGTAATTCTAATTTAGAAGCTGTTAAGCTTTGCCAATCTTTAACTCATCTCAGTAAAGTTGGTAATGGTTTTGTTGCTTATATCTATGCAGATGCTAATAACATGGGAGGCTTTATTCAAAAAATTCGCACGCCCCAAAAATATAAAGAATTTAGCGAAGATGTTTTCACCGCAACGGAACACGCTGTTTATCAAGCTTTAGCTGAAAATCTCCATCCCCGCGAACTCAAAGGAATTAAGGAAGAATCAGGATTTAAAGATGGCGATCTGATACATCCTTTTGAGATTATCACGATTGGGGGAGATGATATTATATTGATTGTACCAGCGAGTCAGGCATTAGCGATCGCTAAAACCATCGGCGAACAATTTGAAAAAATCTTGCTCAAACAAGTTGCGCTGAATGAGGTAAAAATTCAGGGAGATTATCAAATTAAATCTGCTGAAAAACCAATCAATCCCAATTCATATCATCGTTACTCTGACCCAAAGGAACCAGCCACTCCATCTAACTGTCAGTTGAGCATGTCTATTGGCGTATTAATTACAGATTACAAGATGCCAATTTACTACGCTAAAAACTTGACAGAACAGTTACTTAAATCTGCAAAAAAATATGCTAAAAGCCTCAAGAAAATTGGTTATTGTGGCGGAACAGTTGATTTTTTAGTTTTGAAAGGTGTAACGATGATTTCATCTAATATTGAGGAGTTTCGCCAAGAGGCATTAACTAAAGAGCGAATGCAAAAGTTGAAACTCTACGCCGCACCTTATACACTGTACGAATTGGGGGGATTGATTAAATCAATAGGTGCGTTAAAACGGGCTGAATTTCCGCGATCGCAACTCTACCAAATCCGGAGTCTGCTGGAGAGAGGCAAACATACAGCAATCCTCAACTACCGTTATTTCCGAACGCGACTCCAACAGGGAAAAAACGAACTCAAAGCAGATTTTGAGGAAGCTTGGTGCAAACCAAAAGATGAAAAAAATAACGGCAATTTAGCACCTTGGACATCGCTGAAAGAGCCAGATAAGTCAACAACTTACGAAACAATTTGGCGCGAGATGGTAGATCTTTATGATTTTATTGATATAGGGGAAGAATCCGACTCATCCCAGAAACAGCTTACCAAGCAGGAGGCTGACTTATGATCTTTCTCCAACAATTGTCCAACTCAGTTGAAACGCATAAAATTACTGCCATTATCGATACCGCTTTGTGCGTAGGTGCGGGAGGATCTTCGGGTTCATTAGCAGATAAGCCAATTATCCGAAACGCTGAAGAAAACTTGCTGATTCCTGCTTCTCAACTTAAAGGTCGTTTGCGCCACGAATGCGAGAAAATTGCTAGAGGTTTAGGTTGGGAAATTTGCGAATCTCCCAGCGCGGGTAAAATGGTTATTCGCAGACAAAACGCCCCGGTTAAATTTCAACGCAGCCAGTATGAAGTTTCCGGATATGAGGAAACATACCACTGTTTGATTAGCCAAATTTTTGGCGATCCGGTTTTACCATCGCGGGTGATATTTGACGACTTAATTTGCACTGAAGACCCAGAAAATTTACCCGAAGTTTTGCGTCCAGGTGTCACAATTAACCGCCGCCGTCGTACAGCAGAAGAGAAGAAACTTTACTTTTTAGAGACTTCTCCAGCGAATGCTCAACTCAGGTTTGAGGGGTGCATTCACTTACTACCAGATTGTCCTGAATATGCCAAACCTCTCATTTTGGCTGGTTTGAAACATATTCATGCATTGGGAGGAAGCAAATCTGCTGGTTTGGGATGGCTAATTTGGGAAGAATTACCCAAGTTTGAATTCAATGAAAATGTTTGGAATGTTTTAGCAAAAGGATGGGAGAAATGAAGCGCATTCAATTAGAGATTAAGGCTTTATCTCCACTTGCGATCGCCAAACAAAAACCCGGCGGTTCCATTAGTGAAGCTGTGGATTATATTCCCGGTACAGTTATTCGAGGAGCAGTTGCCGCTCAAATTTTAAACCAATCGGGTCATCAATTCAGCGATTTAAGCGAAAATGGTGGGGATTTTCAAACTTTGTTTTTAGGTGAAAATTCAGCCATATTTCAAAATGCCTATCCCGCCGTTATAAGAAAAAGCCGAATTGAAATTCAATCGGATGTTAGAGTTGTACCGGCAACAGCACTTAGTTCTAAAAACGACTCAGGCTTTAAGACTAAAAAGGGTGCTAATGGTGTTTTTGATACATTAATAGATCGTTTTTGTGCCGATAGATATGGTTATCCCTACGATCCAAATTGTCCAAAAGATGGGGAGAGAGTTGATGCGTATACTGGTTTCTATAGTAAACTGGGCAAAAACTATTACACTCATTCAGCCGATAAACGCTTGCTGACACGAGTAGGAATCAATCGACGACGCGCAACGGCTGAAGATGAGATTCTTTACAGCATTCAAGTTTTAAACGAATCCCAGGGACAAAAAAAGAAACCTGAGATTTACAGCAGCGCAATTTTAGTAACAGATGAATTAGCAGATTCTCTCAAACAGTTTATCGACGATCGCCGTCAAAACTTCCGTTTAGGTGGTTCTGCATCCAGAGGATTAGGAAGAGTTGAAATTAAGACAAAAGAGCCTGTTGATGCTAAAATAGATCTAAGCGATCGCATCACCAAATTTACTGACGCACTCCGCAAGCGCTGGGAGAAATGGCAAATATTTGGGAATCCGTTAGCGGAATTACCAGGCGATCGCACCTACTTCACCATCGACTTGCAATCTGACGCTATCCTAACCGAAAACTGGCGACGCACCACTGTCATTTCTGAAGTTATGCTGCAAGAATTTGCTGCTGTTGAAGATTCATGCTTGAAACTAGAAGCAGCTTACAGCAGTTACGATTATAAATCCGGTTGGAATTCAGCTTGGGGATTGATGAAAGATGTGGAATTGATTACAAATAAAGGAGGCGTTTATTTATTCAGTACAACTCAACCCGATCTTTGGATTGAGAAATTAGGAGAATTGGAACTGAGGGGAGTAGGCGATCGCACCTGCGAAGGTTTCGGTCAAATACAAATTTGCAACGAATTTCATCTTATATTTCGGGAGAATGCTGTATGAGCGAATCACTAAATCCACAAAAACAACTCAAAATTCAAAAAGGAATTCGCCAAGCTGAAGATAAATTAGTGACTGACATCCAAACAGCCTTAGAGGATACAAGCTCTTACGGTGATTTAGAAGAATCGCAATTTCGCAACCTAGTAAGGGTTGCTGATACAACTGACAGCACAGCAGTTATCAAAAACTTTTTACTTTATCAAGTAGGTCGCGATAAAAAGTGGGGGAGAGGGAAAAACTCTTTAGCTCAAAAGTTAATTCATGATATTGATAAAAACCTAAAACCTGTTGCTGATAACATTGCTAAATCTGCCAACGCAGAAGATTTTGCTAATGAAATTTGGCTCGAACTTACCCGTCGCTATTTAGGTTATGGCGCTCGCTATCTAGTGTATAAAAATAAAGGCCAATCTTAGCATGTTAACCCGCACTTATTCAGGAGGATCAAGTTATGCCTAGACTCGTAATATCTACAGTTGGTACAAGCTTACTAACTAACCAAATTGACATAGATGATGACGATGAATGGTATAATCAACTAGAGCAAACAGCTAATTACACTACTGATGATATCAACCAATATTATCAAGGTATTGGAAAAATTATTAATCAACTCAAGCAAAGAGCTGAGGAAAAACTTTATGACGATGATACCGATGTTGAGGAAATTCGGAAAGCTAGTGCTGAATTAAATGGCATCTATGGCTTGTATGATAAGAAACTGGAGCAGGGTCTATCAGATACCCATTTATTAATCGCCACAGATACTGCCCAGGGTAGGGTTACTGCGGGAATTTTGGAGTCTTTTTTGCAACACAAAGGATTAACTAATATAAGTACTTGTATCCAGTCCGATCTGTCTACAAAAAGTACCAGTACTTTTACAGAAGGTATGGCAAAATTGATTCCTTTCTTACAACAAACAATTCTTGATTGCAAAAAAGACAAATACCAAATTTGTTTTAACCTAGTGGGTGGCTTCAAAGCATTGCAAGGATACTTTAATACAATTGGTATGTTTTATGCCGATGAAATTATTTATGTATTTGAGGGATCGAATGAAGTTATTAAAATTCCCAAGCTTCCTGTAAAGGTTGATGTATCGAAGGTGGAACGATATAAAGTTCAGCTAGCTATGATGGATGTTGGGGAAATACCTACATTTTGGGAAGAAGCAAAGAAAGTACCCAAGGAATGGGTGATAATTGATGCTCAAGAAATGACTTTATCAACTTGGGGTAAACTGATATGGAATGAGTGTAAGGATGAGCTACTTTCACAAGAAAAGCCATTGAAATTTGATAAAATTGAATACACGGATAGTTTTCATAATGATTATAAAAGTAAACCATCACATGAGAAGATTACTCTGCAAGAGAATCTAGCTAGGGCAGCTTGTTTGCTTAAAAAGCATAAAGATGGCATTAGTGCCATGAAAGAAGATGGTATATTTCAGCTACGACGCTATAAAGGACAACATAAAGATATTGACCATTTCGATCTTCCAAAAGATAGGCGTGTAAGTTGTATTGCTAAAGAAGGCACTCTATATTTACGCCACTACGGAGAGCATGATTATGTCAACGACAACCCCTAATCGCTTTATGTTTGACACATTCAAAAATCGACTGGAAATTACAGGAACGCTTTGGACTGTAACCGCATTGCGAATTAGTGCAGGTCGTTCTACTGAACCAATTGGTTCGGATTTACCCGTAATAAAAGATGCTTTGGGTAGACCTTTGATTCCGGGGTCGAGTTTTAAGGGTGCGTTGCGATCGCGCGTAGAAAGCTTCCTACGCGGTATTGTGGGAAGCGATCGCAAATTAGTCGCTAATCCAGCAATAGAACAAGAATGGTCAATTACATCTCAGGAAATGAAGAAAATCAAAGAAAATTTCCAGGATGACAAAGCTTTAACTGCTGAAATTATCAAACATACAGATTTAGTTTCTCATCTTTTTGGTTCCCCTTGGGTAGCAAGTAAATTTCAAGTGCGAGATTTAACTGTAAAATCTGATGCGTGGTTCGGACAATATCAAGAAAGAGATGGCGTTTCTATTGACCGAGATACCGAAACTGCTGCTGATGGGAAATTATATGATTTCCAAGTTGTGCCAGCAGGAACGCCTTTTGAATTTAAAGCTGTGGTGGAAAATGCTGAGGATTGGGAACTTGGTTTATTAACAATCGGATTGCACCAATTTGAGACAGAACAAATACCCTTGGGTGGCGGGCGATCGCGCGGCTTAGGCGTTGTTAAACTAGAAATTGACAAAATGCGCTGGATTGATGTCGAAGGCAATCCGAAATTTTTGTTAGAATACCTACAAAAGCTAGTCAGAGAAGATGAAACCGCTTACGAAGATGCTGCTGACTACAAAGATGAATGGGTAGGAAAACTCATCGAGCATCTGAATAATAAAATCTCTCAAGTATCTAACACTCAAACAACTCAAGCATAAAACACAAAGTTGCTTATAGGAGGTAAATATGGGTTTCAGTAATTACAAAGATATCGGTGAAGTTCTCCAAGAATTTCAGGTGACTTACACCGAAGGTAATTTTATGGGAGAAGCCGAATTTAGTATCTCCGATTATTTTCGGCAAGACTTACAATTTATGATGCGAGAAGCAGTTGTAGACAATTCGGAGTTTGCTGTTTGCGAAAATTTGATCTATCCAGTTCTCAAAGAAGTTTGGAAAATTTATTATAGTAAGTTTGTTTTATGGAGTCATAAATCTCTTACCTACGACCAGAATCTTTGTGGTTTTCCTGAATATATTTTGGCTAAACGCTCTCCTTTGGGAAAATTTGTTTTTGACAAGCCATATTTCTTGTTAGTTGAGGCTAAGCAAGACAAATTCGACGAAGGCTGGGCGCAGTGTCTAGCTGAAATGATTGCAGCCCAAAAATTGAATAATGAACTAAAAGTTACTATTTTTGGAATTGTTTCTAATGGTAAAGGATGGGAGTTTGGCAAACTTGAGGATCGGAAGTTTACGCATCAACAAGCTTTATATTCTATTCAGGAAATAGATCGCCTATTTGCTCTTGTCAACTATATTTTCCAACAATGTGAAATGCAGCTAAATCAATTAGTAGCTGCTTAATTACTAACAATATAGCCAACTTAAATCATGCACAAACGATTTGTTAACCAATGCACCATTGATATCAGCATCTTACCTGGCGGCCCAATTTTAATTAAATCGGGCAAAGAAGGGGCTGATCCGACTAAACCCGATATGGAATTTGTCGAAACTTATCACGCGGGGGGACGTTCGATTTATTTGCCGGGAAGTTCTTTGAAAGGAGCAATTCGCGCTCATGCTGAGAGAATTGTTAGGACTGTAGGACGCGATCGCAAACCCAACTCCAACAATTCTAACACGGTTTGGGCAAGTAACCCACTCAATCTTGACGAACTTAAATATCTCGATAGCATTACAGATACCAGAGAAATTTATCGGCAATCTTCTTTTACTGACCAAATGTTTGGCAATATTGCTATTGCGAGTCGCATTAGAATTGAAGATGCTTATCCAGTTGACCCCAAACAGTTGAAATTGGAAGAACGCAATGGCGTAGCAATTGACCGGGTATTTGGTTCGGTTGCAGTTGGGCCATTTAATTACCAAGTTTGCACGAGTGGCGAATTTAAGACCAAAATTCACCTGAAAAATTTCTCTTTAGCGCAATTAGGATTAATTGGTTTAGTATTGCGAGATTTAGATGAAGGTTGGTTTGGTTTAGGGTTTGCTAAATCTCGCGGTTTAGGAATGGTTGAAGTTAAACTTAATTCAGCCGTGGTGCAATATCCCGGTTGCGTGTTAGAAAACGAACAAATTAGCAGCATTGGCGGACAAAAACAATGGCCTGATAATCGGCTGTTAGGTGCGGGAGTGTTTCTAGAATCAGAAGAACGAGAACGTTACGGTTTTCCGGATGATGATGAACAAGAAACTCCCGTTATTGCTAACTCAATGCCTCTCGGTTTTGGGGTAGAGTTGCAATGGCAAGGAGATGAACAAGTGCAAGATTTATTTATGAGAGCAGTAAGTTCTTGGCGTCGGAGGTTAGCAGTTGTATGAGTGCTTTTGTTGGTGTTAGGAAACAACTTTTAACACAGGAACAGTTGAAAGAACTGTTGCAATCAACCTCTAATCAACCTAACTATTATTTTTTGAGGTGGCCTCACAAAGTTAGCGGAATTGTGGAGGAATTGCCCGAAGAGTTTCCGAGTCCGGAAGGGCAGATGTTTAATGGCGATCGCGAACTACGCTGGAAACAACAAAAACCCGGTTTGTACACCGTTATAATCCTATCAAACAACGGAGAAATAGCAGGATTTACTGCGATTGATGGGAACTGGAAAACCCAACAGAGAGCCGCTTATGGCTATCGTACCGATGAAACTCGCTTTCCGCGATCGCTAATTTATCCCGAAAGTCTCGACCCCAGATTTTCCGGAGATAAAACCAAAACAAATCAGCCTAAATTAGCGCAACGCTATTTTATTGATGCCAATACTTCAACCGTGCATTTTGTTGCTTTAACTGTGGAAATGCCGCAATGACAACTCAACGACCCCGCCCGTTTAATCAATCCTCTGAAACGCCTGCACCTAAACCCTATGCAATGGTTTCTTTCCCCAAGGAAAGACCCCAATTACAGCAACCAATTGGGCAGGATAAATATCATGAAAATCGCTGTCACGGAATTTTACACCTGACTTTAAAAGTGCAAACTGCACTGCACGTTTCGACGGGTATTGTCGTGATGGGAAGCGATGTGGGACAAAAAAGTATCCCCTTGATTAAAACGATGATGCAGGGAACCGAGGGACAATTAATTATTCCCGGTAGTTCGCTTAAGGGTGTGGTGCGTTCGGTGTATGAAGCGATTACAAATAGTACCTTGGCGGTCATTACACAAAGATACAAAAACGACATTCCATCCGAACGTTTACCCTGTAGAGATAAAAACCGTTTGTGTCCTGCAAGCCGGGTATTTGGGGCATTAGATTGGCAAGGACTCATCAATTTTACCGATGCTCGCTGCCAATCAGCGGGTTTTCGTGCGGGTTTTATGCCTTCTTTATATCGTCCGCATTCTGAAGCAAAGCATAACTATTTTAAGCAAGGTAAAGTAGCGGGACGCAAGTTTTATTACCATACAATTAAAGCCGTCGATAAAGGACAGCAACAAGGGATTCCCGTCCAACAAGCGGTAAAGGAATTCGTTTTTAAGACTCAATTGCATTATCGAAATTTATCCCAAGCTGAACTGGGAACGCTGTTGATTGTATTAGGACAAGATAAACCGAAACATCCTATTGCTTTAAAAGTGGGCGGCGGTAAACCGATTGGTATGGGAACAATGGCGGCAGAAATAACGCTGCTGGAACAACCTGCTAATTTGCGCGATCGCTATTTATCCTACGAGTCAAAACCGACTCAACTTGCGGGAAGTCAACTGCAACAGATGGTGCAAAAAGCAATAGCAGAAGCACACCGACAGCAGTTAGTTCAATCTCAGCAGTTGCAGGAATTAGCTGATGTGCTGAAATATCCCACAGATCGAGAACCTCCAGAAGGAATGTACTAACCCTGAGAGATGCCCAACTATGACAGTTGAATTTTTTGCCCAATCCCTGACAGAAGTGCAATGGCAAATTGCCCATGCGATCGCGCAAACTTTGGTTAAAGAGAATGCCGATATAAACGAATTGGGGAAAGCGATCGCTTACCTTCGCGCCTCCGTTGATCGGGAGAATGCCGGAACCAAGTTTTTTGATTATCTCAAAACCCTGGTAAAGAATGGCAGACACATCGGACATAGCAAGCGAACTACTGAATATTACGAAAGCATGGAAAAAGCTTGTAGCCAATATCTAAAAGCTTATCAAAATGATGCTTTCATGATGCTGCAAATTTTGGGTTGGGCATCTCGTTTAATGCGCTATTACCAACAAAACGCCGAACCAATTGGAGAAATTACCGCCCCAGTTATCGAATCAGCACGTCAAGCAGAAATTGCCGAAGTTATTAGCGCTCATAATTTTACCATTGGTCAAATATTAGAAGCCAAGGTTAGTGCAGTAAAAGGTAACAAGGTGACATATGAAATTTTGGGAACGATTAAGTTAACTGAAAAAGAACCAAAAAAAGCTCAACTGCTTTCTGAAGGACAAATAGTTAAGATTGAAATATTAGAGTTAAAAGAAGATGGCAGCATCAAAAAGGTGAAATGTATTAGCTGACGTGGATAGCAACAATTGAAGCAGGGAAAATTACAAGCGATCGCACCTCCCTAACCCACACCTTTGATATAATTTCCGTTGAATTGCCCATCATAAAAAAACCGCACAGAGTCGTTGCGTAGGGACACGGCATCAGAGATATCTCGGACAAACAGATAACATTAATCGTGCCGTGTCCCGGCGTCTTTTTATGGGTAATCGACCGGAATTGATATGATACGATACCAAGCGAATTGTATTGATAAATCCGCCATAAGCGCGATGCCGATACTTAAGGGCCGCCGATGAGTTTGTCTGATTCCCGTGCGAGCAATTGATTGGCGATCGCTTGATTATTTCTATACATTTCCAATCGGATTGTGTTCCTGTCTGAATATTGGAAAGTGACGACATAGGTAATACCGCGATCGCTAAATCGGTATTGCGGTCTGTTTGTCGTACCTCTAACATCAAAACCCGTCAGGTTAATCTCGCTACCATCTCGCTTGTTTTTAACGTAAAGAATGTAATAAGCCGGTTCCCATGCCCAAAAAGAAGCTTGCCAATTCGAGTTAGAAAATGTTCCGCGAATCGAAAAATTCCCGACGGTTATCGGACAGTTATTTACTTCGTCGTCGCTTCCAGTCCTGGTATCTAAACGAGCTTGACATGGCTGATTTGGTCTGTTTGCTTTTGCGGCAAATGATAGAGATAAAGCTAGCGATAAAGTGCAAAGTGTTGTTAATGCGATCGCTTTAAGTTTCACGATGATTTTTACCTCCGTTGTTTGTCGTTTATCCCCACGAGCTTAACTCCAACTCAGCTAAATTGTACAGATTGTGCGCCAAGAATAAATAAACCCGCCCCGGCTGATGTCATGTCCATAATCATCAGCCGGGACACGGCATTATTAACATTATCTGTTCGTCCGAGATATTTTTGATGCCGTGTCCCTACGCAACGACTCTGTGATGTTTTTTTATTATGGGCAATTGAACGGACATGATATTACTTCCCCAAAAGGGGACGGAAATAGGATACAATATCTCCTAATTCCATCCAGTCGCGACAATGGCTGTACCTAGAACGCGCACCAGAAAAAGCAAAACTGCCGCTCAAACAAATCTCACATGGCCCGAAAATACAGAGATGGTGGGATTAGTATTAGAATTGTCCCCCACCAGCGATACTTATCTTGACGCACAGTACGCAGTCAGACTGCACGCTTGGTTTTTAGATCGAGTGCGCCAAACCAATCCAGAATTATCCGCATATTTGCACGATGGAGAATCAGAAAAACCTTTTACTATCTCCGGATTAGAAGGTAACTTACTCACCTCTGGTAAAGACTTTCAATTACAAGCAAACCAAACTTATCGCTGGTACGTTACCGCTGTTTCCCAACCTGTGGTGCAGTGGTTATCCCAATGGGTGCAACAACTCGACGCCGCAATCGAATTGCGAAACGCACCCGCTTTGCAGATTCGCAGTTGTAAAATTGTTCTTTCTCCCACCACTTATCGCGAGTTATTCCAATTCCAAACTAACCAATCTCCTACAGTCAAACTTAGCTTTCTGACACCCACTAGCTTTCGCCGCAAAAAACATCACTTTCCCCTACCTGTGCCGGTAAATTTGTTTCACAGCTACCTGCGCCGCTGGAATGATTTTTCCGGGATGCCGTTTGAACAAGAATCTTTTTTAGAATGGGTGGATGAGTGCGTTTTAATCTATCGCCATCGCTTAGAGTCCGCGAAAGTAGCAGCTGGAAAAAAAGGCATGGTCACAGGTTTTACTGGCGCAATTGAGTTAGGTTTAGCCACCGAAGCGGCGAAACAACCGCATTTTGTCCAGCTATTTTATGCCTTGTTGCGATTGGCACCTTACTGCGGCACGGGACATAAAACCACGTTTGGGTTAGGACAAACGCGCTTTGGTTGGTTAGGCGAGTCGGCAGAAATTGCTCAACCAGCAGTGCAAAATTTGTTAGCCGAACGCATCGAACAACTGACTCAACTATTTATGGAAACACAAAAACGTACCGGAGGCGATCGCGCCAGACAAGTATGCGAAACCAGAGCCACAATTTTAGCAAGGCGCGAGTTGGGCGAGTCATTGCAAGCGATCGCAACTGATTTAGAAATGCCTTATGAAACTGTGAAAACCTATGCTAAGCTGGCGCGTCGCGCACTCAGGTCACCTTGAGGAAGAGGGGAAACAGAGGAAAGAAACTACTTCTACTTTAAGAGTCTTCCTTGTCTTCCTTGTCTCCCTAATATCCTTCTTCCGGGGCTTGACAAATGTTTGTTTTTTACCCAAACTTATTTTGTATGGTGTCATCGACACCACTCGCCAGATCCTTGAAAACCGCATAACTTCGTTGACTGGTGTCGATTGCTTACACAGTCTGGGTTTCAAGCTTTTATTTTTCCGTTTATTGCAAATGACCCCCCCTTTGTTGACAGGTAAATTTTGTGGTGTCGATTTGCAGCCTGAAAACCAGTCCTGGTAAGGCTTCCTGAACGAACTCTTTCCACTTACATC
>DNGJ01000485.1:21569-26524 GCA_003486305.1 Cyanobacteria bacterium UBA11371 | reverse complement strand
GATGAAAGCCGCGAATCTAATGTAGAATTTTTGCTGCCCTACGAACAGGTAGTAGAAATGTGGCGGCGCTGCATTACCACCGCTTACGAACCGGAATTTTTATATCAGCGGTACGCCTACAACGTGCAAAATACTTACCCGAACCGCATTAAGGTTCCTAATAGTCCGGCGCGCACTTCTAAGGAGAAAATTCTCAAAGGTTTGACTATCATGGGCAATATTCTGCTGCGAGTCGGCGTGTTTAGCAATTACCGCAAAACTTTCTGGAAATTTGCTAAACCTGCGTTTAAAGCTGGCAAAATTGAAAGTCTGATTCACGTTGGCATGGTCGGACATCATTTAATCCAGTTCGCTAAGGAGTGCGCTACCGGCAAAGAATCTGCCTCTTTCTACTCGCAGAAATTGCGTCAGCAACGGCAGAAAGGTGCTTGAATTTACAAAAAGATACATGCAACATAACCGTTCCGAGTTAAACTGTTGAAAAATTTGTTAAAGCTGTAGAGATTGACATGTAACGTCTCTACAGCCAGGAATAATTCAACTCTACCGCTCCAGCGCAATTGTCGATAAAAACCGACCAACTGTATGAAACAAAAATTATCTCGCCTAAAGCCTTTATTGCACTGGGCAATTTTAGGAGGAATGCTGATATTTTTAATCAAAGCATTCAAAAATCATTGGCATGAAGTAGCGGCAATTAAAATTGAACCAGTAGGATGGCTTTATCTGGGGAGTGGGGTAGTAGTAACCTTACTGGCGTTTACTTGTGCGGGATGGGTGTGGAGTTGGACGCTAAGGGAATTTAACCAACCTTTGAACAGCTTTTGGGTAATTAAAGTTTATCTAAAAACCCATATTGCCAAATATTTACCAGGACATGTTTGGCACTACTACGGCAGAATTTGCAACGCTAAAAATGCCGGGGTTTCTGCTGAAATTGCCACGTTAAGCGTAGCTATAGAACCGTTTTTAATGATAGCGGCGGCGCTATTGACGACTTTAGTCAGCAGTCATTTATCTGGAAATATATCGCGGGGTGCCCAAAATTGGCTGCAACTTCCCTGTTTAATGGGAATTTTAACTATAGTCCATCCCAGAGTTTTAAATCCCCTGCTCAGATATACTGGGAAGTTGAAGAAAAAGGATACGGGTGGCAATGTTAATGCTGCGGCGCGGACAATTGAACGCTATCCCTTAAAACTATTATTAGGGGAATTAGTCTTTATTAGTCTGCGATGCAGCGGGTTTTTGCTCACATTTATGGCATTAAATCCGGTGAGTTTAAATCAACTGCCGATGCTGGTGAGTACATTTAGTTTAGCTTGGCTGTTGTCGGTGGTAGTGCCGGGGGCGCCCGGAGGGGTGGGGGTGTTTGAGGGGACAGCGATCGCACTCCTCAACCAATCGTTTCCCACGGGTGTATTATTGAGCATTGTCGCCCTATTCCGGTTTATCTCAATTTTGGCAGAAGTAACGGGTGCAGGCTTAGCTTGGCTAGACGAACGTTACCGCATATCGGAAAATAAAATAGAAACCACTCAACCAGCAGCAGAATACATTCCCATCGAATAAATGACCAACCCAGCCCTGACAGTCAGCATATTACAAAAACAACCCCAACCTAAAACATTTTCAGCAGGTGAAACAATCTTTAAAGAAGGCGATCCGGCTGATTTGATGTACGGTATCTTGTCAGGAGAAGTAGATTTATTAGTCAACGGCAAAGTTGTAGAGACAATAGAGACAGGTGCAGTTTTTGGTACCGGGGCGCTAGTTGAGGTAAAAGACAGAACTTATAGTGCGATCGCCAAAACAAACTGTCAACTAGCTTACCTCGATCGACAGCACTTTCTCTTCGCCGTACAAGAAACCCCCATGTTTGCGCTTGAGGTAATGAAAAGCTATTCCGAGCGCATCAGCCGATTAGCGCATATGGTTTAATATTCGACAGCCCGCGCAGGCGGGCTTTGCTTGTATAGCCGCGAATGCGAGTCGTTAGGAGAAAAAGGGGTAATATCATGTCCGGTAGCATCGGTAGCGTAAGGCGGGGCGGGTTTAAAAAATTCCTCGCTATCTTACAGCATCGCTGGTAAAACCCGCCCCTACTCCCGTCAAAAATTATACACTACCGTTGCTAGCGGACATCATATAATAAATAGGGATTTTGTTTGAATTACACAAACCCGATTTCTTAAAGAAACCGGGTTTCTCATTTAACACCCAGCAGCTGCTTTAATCGGCTCAAGCAAATTTAAAGGCAAGTGCATCATATTTAATTTAGTCTGTTCCAATCCTTTAACATCAGGGCCATGATAATCGCTGCCGCCTGTCATTAACAAGTCGTATTCTTGACACAATTTTTCTAAATTGCGGACTTCCGAAGCACTGTGAGTCGGATGGTAAACTTCCACTCCCATTAAACCCGCATCGACCATTTCTTTTAGCACATCTTCAACTTTACCGCCGCGAAATAGATAGGGATGCGCCCAGACTGGAACTGCACCGCTATTGCGTAATAATTCTATCCCTTCAACAATAGAAAATTTTTCATAATGCACGTAAGCTGGTTTATCATCACCCAACCAACGCTCAAATGCTTCTTGGGATGATTGAACGTATCCCGCTTTAACTAAAGCATTAGCAATATGAGGGCGTCCGGGTGCCATTCCTTCGCCTAAAGTGGGCATTTCGATGGGATATCCGAGTTGGGCTAATTTTTCCACCATTTGTCTGGCGCGACGAAAGCGTCCTTCTACGCGATCGCGCAATCCTTGATTTAATTGATCGCGGTTTGGGTAAAAACCTAAAATGTGCAGAGAACGATCGTTATGAACCGTACTTAATTCCACCCCCGGCACAATTTCTATTTGGTGTTCCAGCGCGGCGCAAAACGCTTCATCCCAACCAGAAAGCGTATCGTGGTCGGTGATGGCAAGGGCGCGTACCCCTGCATTAGCAGCAGCAGTAACGAGTTGTGTGGGCGTTAAAGATCCGTCAGAATAGGTTGTATGACAGTGAAGTTCTAGCATTGGGAATAGGTAATGGGTAATTGGTAATGGGAGCAAGAAGGCAGGGGGGCTTCTTGTGCAGGGGGGCAGGTGAGATTTTAAGAGAGATTTAAGGAGCATTTGGATTGTTTATACGCGAAAAGCGATTTTTAGGCACTTCATTTGCTCCCCATCTCACCTGCTCCCCATCTCACCTGCTCACCCGCTCACTTGCTCACCCGCTCCCCTCTTCTTCTATTTAGCCATGCCAAACACGCTGCTAGCAGCACGCATCATATTTTTCGGCTCTAAGGCATCCATTGCTGCGGTTGGTTCGTAGCCGCAATGTACCATACAATCGGCACATTTAGGATTGCCGCTCTTGCGCCCGTATTTGCTCCAATCTGTATTATCCAACAGTTCTTGGAAGCTGGAATAATGACCTTCGTTTAGCAGGTAACAAGGTTTTTGCCATCCCAAAACGCTGTAACTCGGACTTCCCCAAGGCGTGCATTCGTAATCTTTCTCGCCGATGAGAAAATCCAAAAATAGCGGGTTGTGGTTGAAGTTCCAGTTCTTTTTACCTGCTTTGAATGGCGCTAAAATTTCCCGGAATAAAGCTTTAGTTTGTTCCCGTTTGAGGAAATGGTCTTGATCCGGTGCCCACTCGTAACTGTATCCTGGGGAAATCATCATGCCATCGATATCCAAGCTGCTGAGGAAATCAAAGAATTCTTGTATTTCCTTGGGATCGGTGCCCTCAAATACGGTAGTATTTGTAGTAACCCGAAATCCTCTCGCTTTGGCTGCCCGAATCGCTTTTACTGCTGTATCAAAAACGCCTTCACGATCGACGCATTTATCGTGATGTTCGCGCAAACCGTCTAAATGAACGCTGAATGTAAGGTAGGGGGAAGGTGTAAATTTATCTAGGTTTTTTTCCAGTAAGATACCGTTGGTACATAGGTAAACAAACTTGCGCCGTTCGACTAAACCCTTGACAATTTGATCGATTTGTGGGTGGAGCAGCGGTTCGCCACCGGGAATCGAGACTACGGGTGCGCCGCATTCTTCGGCGGCGGTGAAGCACTCTTCGGGGGTGAGATTGCGTTTGAGGATTTCGTTGGGATGTTGAATTTTACCGCAACCTGGACAAGCAAGGTTACAGCGGAATAAAGGTTCCAACATCAAGACGAGGGGGAATTTTTTCCGCCCCTTCAAACGTTGCGTGACTAGATATTTACCGACTTCGAGCGCTTGTTGTAAGTGTATTCCCATAGTACTCCTCTCACCTTGTATGCGTGCATTAGCAGCGATCGCTTGTAAATCAGAGTCGCTGTTTTAGCTACAGTCTCTCAGTATAGTTTTCCTCAGAAGTCCCAAAAGCTGACGACGCGGTGTGCAAGTTTTTTAATTGGGGGATGGGTAGCGATCGCCCAGATCCCTGGTAACTTTGTACCAAGATAGTTTAACTGCCGTACCCCTACGCCCATCCCAGGAGGTAATCAGATCGGTAATGGTTGCGATCGCTACCATAGGTGTAAGAAACCCGGTTTTTCCAAAAAAACCGGGTTTCTGGGAGCTAAATATGTCGCAGATTAAGATAGAAAAACTGACACCTGAGCAAGAAGCTTTAATTGGGGTATATCGAGAGAAGTGGCGAAGGATACCACTTTCTGTTAAAGATTGATAAAAAAGTTGATTACGAGCCAATTTATTTATTAAAAATGACCTGCCCCAGCACAGGATTTATTCATGCTTTGCGCGTACCACCTCATATGAAATCCGCAAGAGAATCAATTCGCTGGGTGAATTGGGGCATCGATCCAGAAGAATTTGCGGTAGAAACGTGAAACCTAGAAACCAGGTTTCTTAGAGAAACCTGGTTTCTGATAACATGTCCTTAAGCAAAGGTAATGCAAGTGTTTTTGACAGATTACGGTGTGGGTTTTACGAGAGATTTATTGT
>DNGJ01000485.1:20419-21347 GCA_003486305.1 Cyanobacteria bacterium UBA11371 | reverse complement strand
GGGCGGGTTTTACCAATCAATCCTTGGAACCACGAGATATCTCGTTAAACCCGCCCCGGCTGATGCTACGGATGCAACCCGACATGATATGATACTAAATCCGTTTTCATTACCCCCGTGCAAAGCCGAACGACTCGCATTCGCGGCTACACAAACAAAGACCGCCTGCGCGGTCTGTAAGAATAACGGGGGTCGTTAACCCGACA
This sequence comes from Cyanobacteria bacterium UBA11371, assembly GCA_003486305.1. Lineage (GTDB taxonomy): Bacteria > Cyanobacteriota > Cyanobacteriia > Cyanobacteriales > Aerosakkonemataceae > Microseira. The sequence goes on along the minus strand of DNGJ01000485.1, from coordinate 21,141 downwards.
TGATATGACTTACGAAGCTAAATGCACGGAGACTTTGGGAGGTACGCCGAGTCTGATATCAACCACAATCCCTTTCAAATTGGTTATATTTAGTCGTTTTTGCATGTCTTTTGTAATTAGTAAAGCCTTGAATATAAGCACCAATAACTTGTTTTTTTGATGCTTTTCTATCAAAGCTTTAACTGCGTCGTTGTTAATGTTTTCCAACGAACCAACCAGCGATGTTTTAATCTGGGGCAATATTCCCATTTCTACCTCAAAACTCCCTACCCTTAAGCCAAGACTTTCGGCAATTGGTAGCACCTTTTGGTATTCGTCCAAGACAGCATCTAACTGTTCTTGTGCGGCATTAGAAATTTCTGTTACCTCCTCGCTTAATTGACCTGCAACTTCCTCTGCTTTATCTTTGGCACTTTGTAGCGGGTTGGGTACTTTTTTCAGGTTCATAATTTACTTTTAAGTCACTGTCGAACCAAGTATATCATATATTTTGTGACTAGAGTATATAAGGTTGGTAAGAAAAGTAGGTAGTTATTTTTGTTTGGGTTGGGGTGTTGTGCTGAAAATAGTAGCAAAACCAGGAAAAGTAGGTTTTTGGATTGTTTTGTAGACCGCATTTGCCCGCAGGCTAAAGCCTGGGGCTACACAAACAAAGCCTGCCGACGCAGGCTAATTTTCACCAATATCTTAAGTCCGCGTAGGCGGACTTTGTTTGTATAGCC
>DNGJ01000485.1:15568-20223 GCA_003486305.1 Cyanobacteria bacterium UBA11371 | reverse complement strand
TAGCCGCGACTTTAGTCGTTAGGCATTTTCAATTCAAAATAATTTTTAAACCAATCTACAGCATCTTTTAAAGCTGTCTCGATTGGTGTCTGAGGTAAACCCAATTCTCTCACAGCTTTCGATGCATCATAATACATAGTTTGCGTCGCCATGCGGACGCCATCTAAAGGTATCGAAGGCTGTTTTCCCAAAGGTGCAAGAATTCGCTCATCCACCCAGGCGACGCCGAGGGGTAACCAAGCAGGTACGCTACTTTGAGGTGCTTTTAAACCTGTTATTTGGGAAAGTAGATCTAAAACGGTTTTGAGGGTAAGGTTTTGGTTGCCGAGGATGTAGCGATCGCCCGCCTTCCCCCTCTCCAAAGCTAACAAGTGTCCCCGCGCCACATCCCGCACGTCAATAAAATTTAACCCCGTATCGAGATAAAACGGCATTTGTCGCCGCAAAAACCTTAAAATAATATCCCCTGTAGGAGTAGGCTTGATATCCATTGGCCCAATCGGACTGCTGGGGTTGACAATAACGACATTTTGCGTTCTCGCAGCTTGAATCGCTTCTTGTTCTGCCCAATATTTCGATTTTTTGTAATCCCCAATCAATTCATCGGGCGGACTTTGATAAGTTTCATCGGCAATTCCGCCCTTTTTAACTCCAATTGCTGCCACCGAACTGGTATAAACCGTGCGTTCAATTCCGGCTTTTTGAGCGGCGGCTAAAATATTGCGAGTTCCTAGCACATTATGGCGATAAAGTAAATCCCTATCTGCTTGCCAAAGCGAATAATGCGCCGCCACGTGAAACAGTACTTGACAACCCTTCATCTGCTGCCACAATTGAGAATCGTTAAGGTCGCCAAAGACAATTTCAATATCGAGATGGCGCAGGTTATCCAAACGGCTGCTAGGACGCGCCAGCGCCCGTACAGTATATCCTTCCTGTACTAGCAATTGAATTAAGTTAGCGCCGATAAAACCCGTACCGCCTGTAACAAAAGCTGTTTTAGTCATTTGATCTAAAATTGCTCGACTTGCAAACACCCGATTTATATTGCCAAAATAATAACCAGGTAATAATTCCTAAATAAGTTTAGTTAAACATGGCGTCCCAACAACTCGCTCAAACCGTCTCGATGTCCCAAGCGATCGCGCCCCAGGCATTTGATTACGACTTAGCCATTGTCGGCGGCGGCATTATTGGATTAACCCTCGCTTGTGCCTTGAAGGATTCTGGCCTCAGTATACTGCTGATCGAGGCTCAAGCCGAGTCGGTTGCTGTAGCAAAAGGTCGCGCTTACGTAATTTCCCTACTTTCTGGGCGCATTTTCGCCGGAATCGGTGTTTGGGACGAGATTTTGCCCCAAATCTCTACATTCGGGAAAATCAGCTTATCTGACGCCGATTATGACAAAGTAGTGTATTTTGAACCCCAGGAACTAGGCACGAATGGTCTAGGTTACGCGGCGGAACACCGAGTACTGTTGAGTGCGTTGCAAAACCAATTAAAAAACAGCAAGAATGTCACTTTCCTCTGCCCCGCAGAAGTAATAAGTGCCGACTACCAAGCAGATGGCGTGGAAATCGAATTGCTCTTGAGCGCTTTTGGGGCGGGTTTTACCAGCAATGCTCAAACTCTTTCAGACAATGTAACTAAACCCGCCCCCGTCGGGGTGCAGGGGAGCAATTTGGAATCTCCCCCAATTACCAATGACCAATTACCCATTACCAATTACCGCATTCGCACAAGATTGCTGGTGGGGGCGGATGGGGCGCGATCGCGGATTCGTCAAGCGGCAGGTATCCAGACGAAAGGTTGGCCTTACTGGCAATCTTGCGTGGTAGCCACAATTAAACCGGAAAAATCGCACAATAACGTCGCTTACGAGCGTTTTTGGCCTTCTGGCCCGATGGGAGTTTTACCTTTACCCGGAAATCGCTGTCAAGTGGTTTGGACTGCACCCCACGCGGAAGCAAAGGCGTTACTGGAACTCGACGAACAAGAATTTTTGGAAAAATTGGAATACCACACGGGGGGATTGCTGGGGAAATTGGAATTGATCGGCTCGCGATATTTATTCCCGGTAAAGTTGATGCAGAGCGATCGCTACGCCCAACACCGCCTCGCACTCATCGGCGATGCCGCCCACTGCTGTCATCCCGTCGCCGGACAAGGAATGAACTTAGGTATCCGCGACGCCGCAGCATTAGCGCAAATTTTGACCGCAGCGCACCAGCAAGGTGAAGATATCGGCGATATCAAAGTACTAAAGCGCTACGAACGCTGGCGCAAAACCGAAAATCTCACCATTTTAGGGATGACCGATTTCCTCGATCGCATGTTTTCCAATAATTGGTTACCAATCGTAACGATTCGCCGATTCGGTTTGTGGATGCTGCGCCACATTTCTCCTGTTAAAATTTATGCATTGCAGCTGATGACGGGTTTAAGGGGTCGTCCTCCCAAATTAGCTTCCGACTAACTTCATCATTGCTATTTATCTTCTGTCATCGATTTACGTGAAATTACTCAGCGGGTAGTAGTTAGGAGGTGAATAATTCCCACTAACTGCTACCCGATTACACATTTTTTATTCTAAAAAACAGTTTATCCACTAAGAACCCCACTGCCCAAAACCCTTGCAATATCAAGAGGCAATTGGTTTTAAGCCAGCAAAAATTTTAACTTTATTGAGGCTTTTTTTCCTCTCGTTATCGCTCTTTTTTAAGTAATTTTACCCATGAAGCCGCTTTAAGTATAGATAAACCTAGAAAATATACCGAGGCGAAATCTCTGACTACGTAGGTAGGTTTTGTCATTTAAATTCATCAAACTTTTACAGGTATTTCCCTAGATCTCCACAATTTCTGCACATTTTCGTTTTAATCTTAGAAGTATCGAGCGAGAGGATAGTAATATGTCCGACAGAAACTATACTGAGTCATTGGAATTAGATCTGGGGTTAATTATCCGCGCTTTACAATGTAAAAGTAAATCCCTGATTGAGTTTTGTCAAAATACGCTAAACTGTATCAAAGGTGGTGAGTACGCAAAAACAATTTTTTCCGCAGCACTGCTTGAAGTATATGAAAACGAACCGGATACTTTCGACTGGGTTGTAGAAAATTTGTACGATCTGGATACTTACACTGAATGGCTGGATGATTTTGTTTTCTCTATTGTGCAAAAACTGATTCAAAAGAAATTTGTTCTAGGTGAAGATTTCAGCTTGGCTTGTACGAGAAAAATAATCGTCAGCAAGAAGCTGAAAACTTCGTTAGCAAGAAATTCTTCAAAACTCGATAGGTTTTTGCTTAAAAAAATCCTGATAGTCCTTGACTGATCTCCCATTTTGTTTATGTCAATTCGCGAAGTAGTCCAACAAGCCTTGACCAAAGGTTATCTAACCAAAGAAACCGAAAAAAAATTGCATCTACTTCTGCAAACCAACGATGAAATGGAAGACTTTAATGCCTTTATGAAATTACAGATGGCTCTGATTACGGGGCATGTGAGACCAGTCTCTGGGGGAAAATCCTGAAGCTTAACCCCAATAAATTTGCAAATAGGCCAGAGCTAGTTTTTTACTTTGTGCCACCATATTCTATATCTACCGTTCGATCGGGATTTTTCAAGACAGCGAAACCTCAGCGATAAATGGTGCGATCGCATCCACAAACTCGGTTGTTGTTTCATAAGGCAGAACATTTCGACCTGGAATTTTCACCCCGCGACCGTTTGGCAAGTGCTTGACGTATTCTAGCAAACGGTCATCCGGGGTTTCTTGTTTGCCTTCTTTACTGATACTAGAAGATTTCGTTCCCAAAACTACTAAAGTGGGTAGGGTAAGGTTGGCGATCGCATCCGCATAATCCTGCTGCCAAAATCTAGCTAAAAACGAAAACACCGCATACCGACTCGCCGGATTTTTTGCCCCCTCTTGTAACATTTCCAACCATTCGGCATCCACTTTCTCGCCCGTCTCAAACAATTGTTTTGTAGAGAAAGAACGTAAAAATTCCTCCCGTCGCGCATAGCGATAAAACGCATTCCCTACAGGAGAATCTAATAAATTCCAAGCAAATCTTTGCTGCCAATTGGATGCTTTTTTTGCAATTACCCTCCAAGCTGGAGGCCCCGCTAATATCAATTTCTGAATTAAACTCGTTTCAGTTTGCAATTTGACCAATTCCAGCGCCACAGGTAACAGCGCACCTTGGACGATTAAAATAACAGGTTTTTGCACTACCGTATGTAAAAAATGATGCAATTGTTCAGCCCAATCCCCTGGCGTACAAGCGACATGGGGCATATCGCTTTCACCGCACCCCAGTAAATCGGGATTATAAATCAAATTTCGATGTCCCGTATCATACCAAACGCGACAAAATCGTTGCCAGAAATGCCGAGATAACCCTACACCAATTGGATGAATTAATAACAGAGGTACGCCGTCATCCCCCGTTGGATTGATTGGGTGATGAACTGAGTAAGCACAGCGATAGTTTTTCCAAGTGTAAAACAATGATTCCATATTGATTGATGTAGGGGCAATGGGTACAGGTAATGTCGGGGCACGGCAATACAGATATTTTGGTTTAACCTTGAAGATTGATAATGCCGTGCCCCTACCCGGTCTTGATTGATTTTATATTAATTGA
>DNGJ01000485.1:0-15201 GCA_003486305.1 Cyanobacteria bacterium UBA11371 | reverse complement strand
ATAATGCCTTGCCCCTACCCGGTGGTACAGATTTACTTAGCTAACTCTCGCTCAATTGCAGCAATTAACTCCGGGGAATCTGGAGACACGCTGCTCTTAAAATGAGCTACAATTTCGCCTTGTTTGCTAATCAAGAATTTCTCAAAATTCCAGGAAACCTCGCCTTTTGATGCGGCTGCTTTTGTAAGAGTTGCATAAAGCGGGTGCTGTTGCGAACCTCTGGCATGAACTTTATCAAACAGTTCAAAACTGACGCCGTATTTACGAGTGCAAAACTGTTGAATTTCTGCGTTGCTTCCCGGTTCTTGCGCGCCGTAGTCGTTGCAGGGAAACGCTAGAATTCGCAACCCCGCATCTTGATATTTTTGGTTTAACTTTTCTAGTCCGGCGTATTGGGGCGTGTAACCGCAGTAAGAAGCTACGTTGACGATTAAGAGTACTTTCCCCGCATACTCGGATAGTTGCTTATCCTCGCCGCCAATAGTCTTGACAGCGATGTCAAAAACTGCATTGCTCATTGTAAATGGGATGTTTAGCTGCTAAATTCCTTCTTTATTTTGCTACAAAGTGTAAATAAACTCAATATTATGCAGAAACCCGGTTTCTAGAGAAGTTTTTACCAGGATTAGGCTAATTAAATTTTTATTCTCGGTTGTAGAGTTCCATCATGTTTGAATTATCCAGATCGATCTGGATCTGTTTTGTACTTTCTATCTCAACAGGAACCATCCAATAAGCTTTAGCAACTGAAGTTTCATAAGGTGCATAGAGAAAGTAAGAGCCAAAAGGCACATCGGGAATTGTATACTTTCCTTCTATTCCAGTTTTAACGACCTGAAAACAACCTGTATGGGCAGAAACTTTGGCGTTCATGGCTTCGATATTTAAGTGCCAGTAACCGATGGGCGTTTTATTTTTATATAGGCTTTCACGCCATTTATTATCCCTGACGCGCTTAATTTCTGGTTTAACGCTGGCTTTGCATAAGGCGATTTCCAATCCTCTAAGAATGTCTGAGTTTCCCGCTTCTTTCGTCACCCACGCTCCTCCTGAAATAGTCGCGGTGCGTTTGTTAACTAGGATTAACCATGAGTTTAAAAGATTACTCAACTCCGAGGAGTAATTTAGAGGCTTGAAAAATCCCCATCTGTCCCAAAGTACGGTTGTTACTACAAAGGTAACAAATACTACTAAAATTATTTCTAAATTGCGCCATATTTGAGAAGATTTTTTAGGTTTTTTGGGCGCTATTTTAGGAACTGAACCATTGTTATCTTGATTTTGAACAGGCTCGTGGGAATTGCCATTAGAATTAAATTTAGGAGAAGAAATGTTGGGCAATGGGGTTTCAGATTTTTGTTCTAAGTTAAATTCTTGACTCCAAGCTGCAACTTTATCTTCTAACTGACGCGCGTAAATTTTAACACTTTTGATCGAGTCAATCTGCCAAGCGATCGCAGCTTGACGGATTGTGGTAACGACAGCTTTTTGATCGGGGACTTGTAATGACTCGACAAAAACGTACAAGCGATCGCCGATCGTTTTTACCGTACAACTGCTGCCTAAAGGTTGTAGCAATTGATTCATCACTTCGGCGATCGCATTGCTATTGCCCAGCTTTGCCTGTTCTAAAATACTCTTTTCGCCCATGCAGTGCTAATTGCTAATTGCTAATTGCAAGCTTGCTAATTTTCTTTGGGAATAACCTTTTGTGTCTGTTTATCAACTTGCGAAGTATACTATACCAGAACTAATCCCCAGTCCCCAATCCTTGGCGAATTTGCTCTAACAATTCTTTCATCGACACCGAACCAGGTATTATTTGGGTTGCCACCTCCTGTACCAGATCCACTAGCGCCGGAGTCAGAAACTCCAGCTGCGCTTGTGTTGCTTTCAATTGTTGACAATCAGAGCATTGTGAGGTATAATCTAACGCTCCTCGCTCCAGAACCAATGTTGGAGGTTTGGAGTCAAACTGTCTGAGGGCATGGAAAAGCTTGATTGCGGCTGGCTCTTGGGTTGACTGTTCCAACTCGATCAGCAGTAGGTCAACGCTGCGGTGTTGAATTTGTCGCAAAACTTCATCCCAAGAGCGAGCGATCGCACCTTTAAACCCAGCGGTTTGGAGGTACTGAATCAGGGCGTGCAGCCACTCAATCCGCTTTTTACCCGGGTTATTGGGTGCAGATGGTGCGGGAGCAACAGAGCAGTTTAAGTCAGGCAGCATCGAGATATTGACGACTAAAATATTTGGTTTCCAACTCATTCCGGCGGCGAGTTGAATTGCCTGCAATACGGCAGAAGTTTCGCTTGGGGAACCGGGGGGTTCCAAACAAGGAAACACAGACAACCCTTTGACTTGATTCGCCGCCAGAGCGATCGCTCGATCCAGCGTCACCAGGGGCAGAATTGCTAAAGCTTGGTGCTGACTTAGCTGTTGCAGGTAGTTTAAAGGATCGGCAATTTCTCGCTCGAGCAAAACAACGCGGGGGTGCCAAATTCTCGCTAAAAGTTCGGCTTGCTCTAGGTCATCTGCTTCTAAGACTCGGTAATGATGGCGATGCAAAACCTGACTCAGATGGGTGTCCCCCACTTTGACGCCATCGCTCCGGGTTAGGTATAAAATCGTCAGCTTGGTGGCGGGAAGTTGCGGTTGATTTTCTGCCGTCGGGACTGTTGTCAATTGCTCCAAGCAGTTTCGCAGCGCATCCAATTCTACCGGCAAGCTTAAAAAATCATCGGCGCGGTTGCTTTTAGCCTGCTTTTTTTCTACCATTGTTGCCGTCACGATTGCAGGAATGTGACAAGTTTGAGGATCTGATTTTAGTAGGGTTAACAGATCCCATCCCGACAGCAGCGGCAGCACCGGATTGAGCAATATCGCCAGGGGTTGTAACGCCCTTGCCTTCGCCAGCGCTTCGGTACCAGAGCGAGCGATCGCAACTCTATACCCCAAACTCGTCAGCTTTTGAGTCAAATCTTCAATAAACCGCGAGGTTCCCTCCACAATTAACACCAATCTCGATCTGGTATCGAGCATTAGACCTTCGGCGGTTATTCTCCCGGAGTCCCCTGCTCCCGGAGTCACCTGCTCACCTGCTTCCATTGGCGGGCAAGGAGGTAAAAGCAGGGTAAACTGACTGCCAGCGCCTTCAGAAGAAATAAAGCTAACATCGCCGCCGTGCAGGTGCGCCAAGCGCTGGGTTAAAACCAGCCCCAAGCCGGTACCTTGGAACTGACGGGTGAGGGGGCTTTCCAGCTGTTGAAATTTTTGAAAGATTAAGTGCTGCTTTTCTTCTGGGATGCCAATGCCGCTATCCCAGACGCAAAAAGCAAAAAAGCCTTCCCAACGACTCACCCGCAAACCGATTTCCCCTGTGGGGTCTGTAAATTTTAAGGCATTGGACAACAGGTGAACCAACATCTGGCGCAGGCGCAACTCGTCTGCCACTAAGCTATTTAAACCCGGTTCGATTTCCAGGGTAAAGCGAGGTTCTATCGCCTCTTTATCGCTTTCTTCCGAGTCTGGGTTATTTTGCATTAGGTAAACCTGTCTGGCTTGCTCGTAGGCGCGATCGCATACCGTTGGGATATCCACAGCGGTTAGCATCAGATCGACTTGCCCGGTTTCGATCCGAGTCAGATCTAAAATATCGTTGACCACCGCCATCAAATGGCGTCCGCTTTGGTGAATCAGTCGGGCATAGCGAATTTGGCGATCGTTTAGTTCTCCCAGCAACCGATCTTTGAGCAAGCTGGATAACCCCAAAACCGCAGTCAGGGGCGTTTTCAGTTCGTGACTAATACAAGCTAAAAATTCATCCTTGAGCCGATTTAGCTGCATTAAATCCGCATTTTTAGCTGCCAGTTCCTTGGCGACTTGCTGCTGTTCGGTCACGTCCTGAGCCAGCACCAGCCACAAATCGCTTCCTGGTAATACCTCCCCCACATCGAGCAGCAAATCCCTGCCGCTGGCACGTTCGGCGCTTGCTTGAATGTTGGCAAGGCGAAACGACGCAGAGTCGAGCAAAGGTGGATCTGGGAGATCCGTCACTCGTTTTACCTCCAACTGGGATAAAATATTGCCCAAGGGAATTTTGACAAATTGCCAGACTCGATCTGCACCATTTTCCATCGGACAGACACAAACGCAGCTATCTGGATCTGGCCCAATTTGACACAGGTGAGACAAATTTGCGTCTTCTGTTGCTGGTAAAGTAGGCCAAAGCGAGACGCCTGCATCAAGATGGGGTTGAGCCTTTGGTGCTGCTGGCGCTTGCGCTTTAACGTCTTTTCCTTTACTTTTGCCTTTTTTCTTGCTCAACGGGGTAGGATTGTCCTTGGTCAGCGTTGCCAACCTCAAAACCTCGGCATTCGTATCTTTTGGTATTGACACCGGGCGCGGATTGGTTCTGCGTTGTAAAGATGGCAGATGGCTTAGTTTTGGGGAACTAGCAGCAGTCAGATGCGCTGCTTGGCTTGGTCTTACTTCTAGGAGCGTAGCGGCTTCTCGTCTCAGCCAGTCCGGATCTTGCAAGGCTCTGAAGTGTCCGCGCCAAGCCAAATTTTGCTGAAGCACCATGCCACCACTGGTTTGCAACATTACTGGTATTGGCAATCGCTCTAAAAGTTTTAGCAGGGGATTGAGCGTGCAAGCAGCATCGAGGGAATTTTCCTCGACATTGGCGGCGCTACCCCCTCGTGGCGGTTCCTCGCGGGCTAATTCAGCCTGGGGATGAGCGAGGAAAAATTGCAACAGCCGCCCAGTATCGAGCAATCCCAAAAACTTGCCGCTGCGGTCAACAATCGCCCAGTCAGGGCGCTCAAGGAAGCGAGGCGAAAATTGTTGTAAAGTCAAATCGGCGCTTAAGGTTGCCAGTGGCGCAATAATCGATAGACCGAGTGCGGATAGGGGTTGTTGCGAATTAGGATCGGAGATATTGCTCTGTAGAGCTTGTCCCCTGTCACCAGTTCCCTGCCCCAGATCTGCCATCAGATAAGGCAATAAACTGCTTAGGTGCAGCATCCCCAGAGGATATTGCTGTTCGGTTACCACTACCAAGCTGGCGCAGCGATTTTGGCTGAAAATGTTTAACACGGTGGCTAAAGCAGTTTTCCGCAGGCAGGTGGGAACAGTTGCGATAAAGTCTTTCAGACAGGGACTAGGCATAAGATTAATTGTTACTCCTGGCTGACCAGATTTTTAGCCTCAACGGGATGAGCCTTGCTCAGGCTACTGGGCGCTCCCAAACCACCACAGGTGCAGCTTGCAGCGAAGCTCCCATGAGTGCGTTATTAGGAGTCAGCCAAGCCAACAGCGGTGGCAATTTTTTTCACCACCGAGTTACGGGCGAGCAAAATAGTGTCTGGCTTAATTATGAGCCTTGTCAGAGGCTTCGGCACTATTAGCCATTACAATTAATTACAATTCAACAAATGTTAGCTTAAATGTTAAGCATTGTATTGTGCCCGGTAGGGCATCACCCTACCCACCTGGGTATGCTGGTTTGTTTAGCGGATTCTTTTATTGTCTAAAGTTGTGCGATCGCGACTATCTATTTTCACCTACCTACGTTCTGAGCTACTGGCTCAGTCGCTGTCTCAATATTTGAGTAGCGATCGCTATGTACTAACTCAAATCTACTCTCAACAAGAGTTTTTGCGAAAAGTCGAGCAAGAACATCAACTGCCAGATTGCCTGATTTTACAAGATGACCCACAGTTATTGCCCCTGCTTACCCAACTGTACCAGCAAGGGACTCTCTTACCCCTGGTAATTGTAAAAATCTCGCTAGAGGTCAAAGACTCTAGTTTGATCCTCGATCCAAATCCCACTTCTATAGCAGCTAACTCAATCTCAGAAGATGCCAGCCTTTTCTATCAAAATGCTGCTGTCCGCATATCAATTACCCAACTGAGCGAAATTCCTCGCTACATCGACCGCGCCATTACTCTGTTTCTAGAGCTTTCGCCCAGGGTTCCCTTTTCCGATCCATCTTCCATGTCTGACGACACCATAGAAGTTAAAACCCAAACTTTTCTGCAAGAGCAGCAGCACAGGCTGGCTGAAAAACTTCGGGAACGGTTAGGATACTTAGGTGTGTACTATAAACGAAATCCCCAAAATTTTTTCCGCAATCTTTCATCGGAGCAGAAACACGAGTTTCTCGATCGTCTCAAAGCCGACTACCGTGAAATTGTCCTGACTTACTTTTCAAAAGACGACCGGCTAAATCAAAAAATTGATGAGTTTGTCAATCAAGCCTTTTTTTGCGATATTGCAGTGACTCAAATTGTTGAAATTCATATGGAATTAATGGACGATTTATCCAAACAACTCAAACTCGAAGGGCGCAGCGATGAAATCTTATTGGATTACCGACTGACCTTAATTGATGTCATTGCCCACCTCTGCGAAATGTACCGCCGTTCTATACCCAGAGATTCTTAATAAAAGGTTCACAGTTCGAGGGTCATATTTCATAGCAATTCGCTTACAATTAACCATGAACGTGCAATAATAGACCATGAAAAAATTTATGATTCCGCTCAAAAAGACCTACGTTCTAAAACTATATGTTGCTGGCAATACGCCCAACTCGGTTAGAGCTTTAAAGACGCTCAAAAATATCCTTGAAGAAGAATTTCAAGGAGTTTACGCTCTCAAAGTGATTGATGTGCTAAAAAGCCCGCAACTTGCAGAGGAAGATAAAATTTTGGCAACGCCCACCCTGGCTAAAATCTTGCCTCCTCCCGTTCGCAAAATCATTGGCGATCTCTCAGACCGGGAGAAAGTATTGATTGGGTTAGATCTGCTTTATGAAGAACTGCGGGAAGAAGATGAAGGATTGGGTTTATAAAGCTTTCGACAGCAACCGGGTTGACAGGTTTTGTGTTAGATGTAGTATATAACAGGTTGATTTAGCATCGGGAAGACCGCTGATAACTTTTAGTTCAAAAAATGAATCCAACGAATCAGATTGGGCAGCAAAATGAATCGGTAAAGGTAGGTGTTGAGAAAATCCGCACCCTGATTGAAGGTTTCGACGATATCTCTCACGGCGGACTGCCAGTTGGTAGAGCGACCTTGGTAAGCGGGACATCTGGAACCGGCAAAACATTATTAGCCGCCCAGTTCATCTACAACGGCATCACCTATTTTGACGAGCCAGGGGTTTTTGTTACATTTGAAGAATCTCCGACAGATATTATCAAAAATGCGTATAGCTTTGGCTGGGATTTACAAAAATTAATCGAAGATGGCAAGCTATTTATTCTAGATGCATCCCCCGATCCGGAAGGACAGGATGTGGTAGGCAATTTTGATTTATCTGCTTTAATCGAACGTTTGCAATACGCGATTCGTAAATATAAAGCCAAACGAGTTTCAATTGACTCGGTAACGGCAGTGTTTCAGCAGTACGATGCAGCAAGCGTAGTGCGGCGGGAAATCTTTCGCTTGGTAGCACGCCTGAAGCAGGTAGGCGTTACCACGATTATGACCACCGAACGCGAGCAAGAATACGGCCCGGTAGCTCGATTTGGGGTGGAAGAATTTGTCTCGGATAATGTGGCTATTCTCCGCAACGTTTTAGAAGGAGAACGCCGCCGCCGCACGATTGAAATTCTGAAATTGCGCGGGACGACTCACATGAAAGGAGAATATCCTTTCACGATTACCAACGATGGAATTAACATTTTCCCTTTAGGAGCAATGCGATTGACTCAACGCTCTTCCAATGCGCGGGTTTCTTCTGGCGTCAAAACCTTGGACGAAATGTGCGGCGGTGGTTTCTTCAAAGATTCGATTATTTTGGCAACGGGAGCCACGGGAACCGGCAAGACACTTTTGGTGAGCAAATTTATCCAAAATGCCTGCGATCGCAACGAGCGAGCCATTTTATTTGCTTATGAAGAATCCCGCGCTCAACTGTCGCGCAACGCCTATTCTTGGGGAATTGATTTTGAAGATTTTGAACAAAAAGGTTTGCTGAAAATTATCTGCGCCTATCCGGAATCCGCTGGATTAGAAGACCACTTGCAGATAATTAAAACAGAAATTGCGGCTTTTAAACCTTCCAGAATTGCGATTGACTCGCTGTCAGCGTTGGCGCGAGGGGTGAGCAACAATGCGTTCCGTCAGTTCGTGATTGGGGTGACGGGTTTTGCCAAACAAGAAGAAATTACCGGCTTTTTTACCAACACGACCGATCAGTTTATGGGGTCGCATTCGATTACAGATTCGCATATTTCTACAATTACAGACACGATTTTAATGTTGCAATACGTAGAAATTCGCGGCGAAATGTCGCGGGCGATTAACGTGTTTAAAATGCGGGGTTCGTGGCACGATAAAGGCATTCGCGAATATACTATCAGCGAACGCGGCGCAGAAATTAAGGATTCCTTCCGCAACTACGAACGAATTATTAGCGGTTCTCCCTCTCGGATTATGGTGGATGAGAAAACGCAGTTGTCGCGCATTGTTAAGGGAGTGCAGGGTAAGACTGGAGACGATGAAGAGTAAGAGGACAAGGGGAGATCTTAATTGGTCATATTTCCCAGGTTGGCTCAAAACTGATGACTGCATTCATAGCTCGTTGCAGACTGGGTGAATTGACTTGTGCTGATTCAACTTGCCAATTGTGTTGAACAAACTGAATCAGTTGACCGTTATAATCTTTACCGATTTTGGCGGTACTGTTGACAGCAGGCACAATTGCATCCCGCAGGTTCCGCTTTTTCGATTTGCGAGCTAGGTTAATTAAAAGCTGTTTGGGATCAGGAATTTCATCTACATTGTTAGGAATCAAGGTGACTGAAATTCCTAAAAATTCTGCAAATGCTTCTCGATGTGCCAGCAACCATGCTTCTACTTCTCTGACAGCCACCCGAAACAATAGATTTGGGTGTTTTGGTTGAGTTAACCACTCGGAAATAATTGCCAGAGGACATTCTGCTGTATCTAGATCGGTCAAAACTAAGTAAGTCATCCCCTGGGCTGCATGATTTAATCCGGGAAGAATCCTTTTAAGATAGCCATATCCCCCCCTATTCAAACAAGTTCCAATGGAAAAGGGTCGTTGAGACTGTTTGAGCATTTCCTTAAGAACTGCTTCACTGAGCGTATCTTCAACCGCTAAATTGATGGGAATATCCGTCATTTGAATAAAGCCAGTTTTTCAACGGCTGGTGGTGCTGTACGAGGTAGTGCTGCATCTGCTATGCTTAGACCTCCCTCTAACAGCATTTTGATTTCGTCATCAGCTGAAGCAATTTTGACCTCAGTTCCTTCAGGAGTTGGTGTCATTAACAAAACTTCTTCGCCTTCAATTCCTTTGTCAGAGAGCAATTCAGCACTATGAGTGCTAAGGATCGCTTGTCGTTTTTTCGGACGCTGGAGACGATAGATTAAGGATGGTAATTTACTAACAATCGCAGCATTTAAAGAAAGTTCTGGTTCTTCTAGTAACAATAAAGAATCGGTTTCTAACAGCGACCAGAGCAACCCAATTAACCGTAAAGTTCCATCAGAAAACTGATCTTCTCGTTGCTTACCTGCACCGGGTCGCCAATGTTCGTAAACCGCTTCTAGATGAGGCACGCCTATTTCATCTTTTGTATCTGTGAGGTTTTTTAGTTGTGGTACAGCTAACTTTAAAGCATCCTCAATCTTTTTCAGTCGAGATTTTCTAGTTTTTTGTGGAGTTTTAGCAACTCGTTCTAAGAAAGTTCTGCCAAAGGGATCTTCTGCAAGCCCAGGAACGCCAAAAACTTCTGGATGGCGCACCAATTGCGGAATTAAATGCAGATATAAAATCGATTCTAAAAATTTAGCAATTTCTCTAAATTGGGCATTGGCATTAATTTGCTCTAGGTAAGTTTGAGTTAGTCGTAACTCATCTTTATCATCTTCAGCATTGGGACGATCTACAATTATCGTATCATTTTTCCAGACTCTTTCGTAAGCAATAATAGGCTCGTTTTTACCGCCTTTCTTTTGTTTAATTCCAATGCCATACCTCCAAAGTGGGTTGTGAGAACCAGACTCTGATAGATGAATTTCTATCTCAACATCTGGATATCGACGGGCATAAAGACTGCGAATTTTAGACACACCGCCGCGATCGCTCGCTGCTTTTTGTAATCCGCCTCCAGGTTTGGCGAGATCGCGTAAAAATCTGAAGGCGTCGAGGAAGTTAGATTTACCACAGGCATTTGGGCCAACTAAAAACACGCGATCGCGCAAATCAACCTCAACTGACCGAAAATTTCGCCAATTTTTTAGAACGATATGAGATATAATCATGGCTGCGATGGTGCCCAAGGCAATGAATTTTAACAAAAACAAGCAATTTGTCAATACCGACAGCGATCGCGAGCCGCAGACAAATAATTTGGCAATCAATTTAACGAGCACGGA
Organism: Cyanobacteria bacterium UBA11371; assembly: GCA_003486305.1. Lineage (GTDB taxonomy): Bacteria > Cyanobacteriota > Cyanobacteriia > Cyanobacteriales > Aerosakkonemataceae > Microseira. The sequence continues at coordinate 4,778 of DNGJ01000485.1, read as the reverse complement.
GGGATTTGAACCCCCGACACCCAGGACCGGAACCTGGTGCTCTATCCACTGAGCTACGTGCCCTTACTTCTAGAAATTATAGCATCTGCGATCGCAAGACGAGATCCCACAACCATCTCAAATCCCCAACATCCCACTCAGCAAACGAGGCATCGGCAAGACGATCGCGATCAACAAGGCAATTGCTAACAATCCCCCGAAGTCGCGCCGATCGTCGAGTGCGGTGACATCGTTGAGTGCTGGTTCATCGTTAACGGGCATCAAGAATAACATAATCGCCCACAGTAAAAACCCAGGCTGTACCAGCGACCATCCCAATAGCAAGAAGCGCGCCACTTGACCAATTGCGATCGCAGCTTGTTGTCCCAACATCGCGTGGATGATGTGACCCCCGTCGAGTTGTCCCACGGGCATCAAGTTCAATGCCGTGACGATGACGCCCAGGTAGCCAGCTACTGCTACGGGATGGAGGTCTATCGCCACGTTGGCGGTCAAAGCACTGCCCAAGGTTAGCTTACTCAACAGAGTCATCAATAGGGAAAACCTGGGGTTAAACGAATCGAAATTTAACATGTTTGACTTTTCAGACAAGGTAACGACGCTGGAATTGGCTAACCCCCAAATCAAGAAAGGTATTGTGACGATAAAGCCTGCAAGCGGGCCTGCGATCGCTACATCAAACAATGCTTTACGATTTGGTACGGGACTCCGCATCTGAATAAACGCTCCAAACGTCCCCAAGAAAAAGGGTACGGGTATAAAATAAGGCAGCGTCGTGCGAATTTTATAGCGTTGGGCGGCGAGATAATGGCCTAATTCGTGGATGCCCAGAATCGTCATTAAAGATAAAGCATAGGGCAGTCCTTGCAGCAAGGCACCTGGGTTAGATTTCACCGCAGCTTCGGTGACATTGGCGATCTCGGCACCAATAATGGTAGTGGTAAATAAAGTTACCAACAGCAGCGCCAAAGCCAAACCGGGTCGGGTCAGGGTTTCGCTGTTGCGCAGAGCGTCGCGATGTGCTTGGGGATTGGGGACGAGGGCGAAGAAGGGTTTGCCGGTGAAGTCTTCTTGAAACAGAATATAGAAGCGATCGCTAAACTGTGCTTCGATGTTCTCCTTGATTGTCTTGTAAGCCACTTCTGGATTGGAACGCAGGCTGCCTCGGCAAATCACCGCTTGGGGTCGATACTCCAGATTTTGCAGGTAATAAATCGACCAGGGAAAACAATTGCGGAGGATTGCTTCTTCTTGAGAGCTTAGCGGGCGCACCGAAAGCTTTTGGGCATCCCCGTTGAGATTTTGTGGCGCGACGGGGGAATTTGGAGTTTTAGCTTGCTCAGGGGTTAGTTCCCGCCGCCCCAAATGAATCAGCCACCAGTACACTATCGGACAAATGATAAACGGGCCGAGCAACAGTATTAAAGGCATTCGCCGCTCTTCGCCGTTAATCCAAATCCAGCCACTCCAAATAAATGCGGGTGTCATCATCACCAGCCACAAGATCCACACGGGTGTTTTTGTGATGCTGGCGACGCTGCGCTGCACAATGAAGTAGGTAACCAGTCCCAGTACTAGGAGTAAAAATAAGTTCATTTTATGCCCAAACCAGCAAGGGCTGTCTTTGACAATATGTTTGCATTTCCACCCAATCGAGAGACGTTGGGGGCGACAGCTTATTTCATTGTAAAGAACGATGCCAATATTCTGCTCGATTGTCCCGCTTGGGACGAAGAAAACCAGCAATTTTTACGCGACCAAGGGGGCGTCCGGTGGCTGTTCATAACCCATCGCGGCGGGATTGGCAAGCACGTCAAGGAAATTCAACAAACCTTTGGCTGCGAAATCCTGATTCAGGAACAGGAAGCTTATCTGTTACCTGGGTTAACCGTGACGACCTTCGAGAAAGAGTTTACCTTGTCTGGGGCTAGCCGGGTGATTTGGACGCCCGGACATTCTCCGGGTTCTTCTTGCCTTTATCAGGGGGAGAACGGGGGCGTATTGTTTACCGGGCGTCACTTAGTGCCCGATCGCGAGGGTAACCCCGTCCCGTTGCGGACTTCCAAAACTTTTCACTGGCGAAGGCAAATTAACAGCGTGGTGTTGTTGCGGGAAGCGTTCGTTCCCGAAACCCTGCAATACATCTGTCCGGGTGCCAATACTGGGTTTTTGCGGGGGAAAGGAGCGATCGCACAAGCCTATGATAAATTGGCGCAACTCGATTTAGATGCCTTGCTTCAGACAAAACCTCAGTTGTGAATCGGTAATGGGTAATGGGTAATGGGGATGCAAAAGCAAAGGTTTCTCTCTCTCCCTATGACCAATTACCAATTACCAATTACCCATTACCAATTGCATCCAAAATCGGATTAGAAATCCAACTAACGCCGACTTTTAGTTGATGTTCTAACCCAGGCATCCGATACAGATACGCGAGGCGACGCATCAGGTATGCAACTTGACCATCGAGTTTCAATCCCATCCCTGTATAAGTAGCGCTATCGGTTCCCAAGGTCAGCATTTCTCCCAAATTCTGATAGCGGAAAGGAAGCATTGGACGCTTGGTCACGGATGCCCAAACATTCCAAGCGGCATAATCTGATTGTTGGAAAGCTGCTTGCGCCGATGAAGGAACAAGAATACCTTCATTATCGCGACATTCGGCTAAATCTCCCAAAACAAAAATTTCTTCCCGGTCGATTGCTTGCAGCGTGGGTGTAGTCACAAGCTGTCCCCTTTGGTTTTGTTTGAGGGGGAGATTTCGCACTAGGGGAGAGCCTTGCATTCCCACCGTCCACAGCACTATATCCACGGGGATGGTATCTACAGTTCCTTTGTACATCAAGGAAATGCTATCGGCTCCGATTGATTCGACGCTAGTTTCTAAATCGAGCCAAACGCCTTTTGCTTCGAGGGTTTTACTTGCGTTTTCTCGGTTATATTCTGGGGAGTTTCTGAGAATTTGATTGGCTTGTTCGATAATCCGAAATCGTCCCCTTTCTCCGAGTCTATCTGCCAGCTTGCAAGCTAATTCAACGCCGCAATAACCGCCGCCGACAATTGCGATGCGAATTTTGTCTTTGTCGGATTGTTCCAAAACTCGCAGCCGTTCTTCTAGGCGATAGGCATCGGCGAGGGTGCGGAACGGAAAAGCATAAGATGCAGCGCCCGGTACCATGTCCAGGGGCGATTCTCCACCCAGGGTTAAAATTAAGCGATCGTAGGGTATTTCCACGCCTTCTTGCAATTGCACCAGCTGCTGTTCTACATCAATTCCAGCAACAGTTCCTTGACAAAAACGCACTCCTGTGTTAAAGAGGATTTCGGCAAACGGGGGGGCAATTTCCCATGTTTGGAGTTCGCGGGTGAGGAGTTCATAGAGGAGGGGGACGAAGAGGAAGCGATCGCTTTTGTCCACCAGGACAATTTCGGGCTTTTGGGTTCCCTCCCAGGGTAGTTGGGAGAGACGCAAAGCGGTGTAGAGACCACCAAAGCCTCCACCCAGGATACAAATACGTGTAGGTTGCTCTGTCATGGTTGAATCGGCGCGAGTCGATGGTGGGGAACTCTTTTCAGGATAGCAAGGGCAGGGGGGCAGGTGGGCAGGTAGGACTATTGCTCCTTTGCTAACCCACCGGGGCGGGTTTAGTCCCTTTGTCTGTTTTTCTCATAGGTTATATCATGTCCTTAAGATTACCCATAATTGGAAGCCGGGACACGGCATAATTAACGTTATCTGTGTCTCTGATATCTCTGATGCCGTGTCCCTACGCAACGACTCTGTGCAGTTTTTTTATTATGGGCAATTCAACGGACATCATATTACTGGTAAAACCCGCCCCTACATTGCTTACCTGCTTACCTGCTGTTTGGGAAAGGATAAAGATTTGCCGCTACAAGAAGCTGGCGGGATGAAATTTTCTTCGGGGGAATGATCTAATAAAGAGTATGTTAGGTCTAGCCCGCAAGCACCAGAATTTGTCCACATATAATCTATAAATTTAAACGGCAAGTGTCCGGCGGGAGCATTGGTTTGATAGGTAATTCCAGAGATGGCGTTGGGGTTTTGTTTATCGGCAAGCTTCCAATTGATCTGCTTAAACAATTCATCGGGTAATGAGGTTTTCTCGTAAAGTTGTTTTTGCACGCTCAAACCAAACTTGCCGTTGGAATATTGTACCCATAATTGATCGATGGCGCGTAAAGTGGGTGCGATGCATTCTGGTTTTTCCCCAGTTGGACAAGGGTTACGCGCGATAGCTGCAAAGGTTTCCTCATCTGCTTCTTTCCATTTTTTGGCTGCGAGTAAGTTACGCAGTTTGCTTAATTCTGGTGCATCGTTTGGGGTTGGTGTTGCTGCTGGATCTATTGTATAAACTTGTCCGGGTGTTTGGTTACTCGCATCTTGGTTATCGGCTATTTTAGAAGGAGTTGACGCGGGAAGTTTAAGCTGCTTTTGGGCATTGTTTAACCCGGTTTGGTATTCGGCAAGCTGTTTTTGAGCAAGTGCATATTTGGGGTGAGATTTTGGCACTGCTTTGATTAAGTTTATTGCTTGTTGCCACCGATTTGCTACTAGCGTCCAATCTTCTTTAGTTTGGGCAATTTGGGCAATATTTTTAGCGCTGATGGCTTTATTTTCTGCTTCCTGGAAGACGTCTGTTTCGGGGGAAGCTAAGGTAACGGGTGAAGGTGGAGGTGCAGCGGGGGTAAGAGGGGATGGGGATGGGGGCGGGGATGGAGGTGGTGCTTGCTGGGTGACAGTGCAAGCATACAGC
>DNGJ01000488.1:21534-37410 GCA_003486305.1 Cyanobacteria bacterium UBA11371 | reverse complement strand
CTTTGAATTCCTCACCTGCCGTGTCCCTACCCTTCAATTGAGGATAAATTCCTCAAATTCTGGCATTCCAAACAGCATGTTTCTATCAATTGCCGACAAAACCTTATTATTAGCAGCATCGGAAAACAAACAGCGACACACCAATTGCGCCACATCAGCACGGTGAATAATACCGGCAACTTTTGGATCTTCAGTTAAAACGCCGTTACCCGTCGCCGGTTGCGACTTTAACCCACCGGGGCGGATAATTGTGTAAGTTAGTCCGCTACCTATTAAATGCTGTTCGGCTTGATCTTTTTCTACCAAAACTGCTCCCAAGGTTTCTAACGCTTGGGGCGGTAGGGCTACGACGCTATTACCCGTACCAATAGAAGTAACCAGGATGAACTTTTTGACGCCAGCTTTTACCGCTGCATCGATCAGATTTTTGTTACCCAAATAATCTGCCCGTTGTCCTTCTTGGGGTACACCGCCGATAGTGGTAATAACTGCATCAATCGGTTCTCCCATCATCGCTTGTTCCACAAGAGCAGGATCTAAAGCATCCGCGATCGCAACTTGAACGCCCATCGCTTCCAATTCGGGGCGCGATGCATCTTTCCGCAGCATCGCTTTTACTTTTTGGTTTTGTTTTACAAGGCATTTGGCAATTTCTCGCCCCACGCCTCGACTCGCCCCCGCTAGAAAAATATAGGATGCTTCTGTCATCTTCCCTTTGTTGGTTTTAAGCTTCTAATATAAATATCTCATCTATTAACTCAAGTTGCTAGTTATCTCTCGAAGAGCAGCTAATTGCTAATGGCTCGATCGGTAAGAATCCTATATTAGCAATTAGCAAGCTTGCAATTAGCCACTTGCGTTATTAGCAAGTGGCCTTTTTCCTTGCCACAATTACTAACCAAGATTGCGCCTCAAACGGGACGCCAGGGGGACGATAATAACGATCAACAATCTCAAATCCGGCTGCTTCTACGCCAGGGGCTAAGGTTTCGTATTCCCATCCGCAAACGTAGCGATATCCAGTCGGACGGACGCTGTAACCTTCGCTGTCGCCGCGACACATCGACATGACTATAGCACCTTGGGGTACTAGCGATCGCTGCAAATCCTGCAATACCCGCACCATCTCCCCACGGGGAACGTGAATCAGCGAAGCATTCGCAAAAATACCATCAAACGTTTCCCTTGGCAAGTCTAAACTCAAAAACGATTGCTGCCAAACTTCGCACCCGGATACCTGTTTTGCCATTTCCACAAACGCAGGCGTTGCATCCAACCCCACGACGGTATGCCCTTGCTGTTTAAATGCTACCAAGTCTCGCCCCGGCCCGCAGCCTATATCCAGGATTTTTCCGGGATTTTTGGGTAAAAAACGCACCAAGCTATCTCGATTTTGCGATACGTCGTGATCCCATGTCCCCGCGCGAAATGATTCCGCCGTTAGCTGGTACTCGGCTATCGTTACTTGCTCGTGTTTTTCCACAATCGACGATCCCCATGCGGTTTTCTAATTTACTACCTGCAAAAAAATCCTGAAACCCACTTCTACCCTGTGTAAGTTAAGAGAGTGGCTCGATCGATCTAATTTTCTCGCCTTACGTAAAATTACCGAAAAACCCTTAAGCTGAATTTAAAACCATGCTCGTTATGGATTTACAAGGTGTGTTAATGGGCAATTTGACTAGGGAATTAGAACGAGGAAATTATACCATAAATTTGCCAGTATATACTAAACATAAAAAAATTAAATCAAAAAAATTGCTCGTGTGGACTGTCAATTGAGGGTAAAACAAAAGCGATGGAACCGAAAGAAAAATTGCTGATGCAAGGAATTATTGATGACTTAACGACTGCGATCGCGCAATTAGAAAATCACAATCAGTTTTCCCGTTGGACAACGCGGATGCTGTTGAGGGCGGCTATCCATAAAGCTGAGAACATCGAAAAACAGGAAGTACAAAAGCAACAAGAGCAAGCGATCGCATTTACCGGGTACGATCGAGAATGGCTTCCATCCCGTGCAACGTCCGTGCATACTACAGAGATATATCCCGGAGAAGTGTTTGCAAATACCGCTGATTTTGATAGCGGGATCAGGCAATTGTTACCCAGGTATGATGAGATGCTCAATGCGATCGCTCATTGTATCCCAGCAACAGCCCAACGCATCCTAGAACTCGGTTGCGGTACGGGGGAACTCAGCTTAAAAATACTCCATCGCTATCCATCTGCCCAGATAATAGCCTTAGATTATTCGCCGCGAATGGTTCAATTCGCCAAAAATAAAATCGAGTCCGCCGGATACATAAATCGATGGAAAGGAATAGAAGCAGACTTTGGAGAGTGGACAAACGAACCGGATAAAATCAACATCGGCATTGGATTTGATGCTTGCGTTTCATCTCTAGCAATTCACCATCTCACCAACGAGATGAAATTAAAGCTATTCCAGCGCATTCGAGAAAGCCTCAACCGCAGCGGTGGATTTTGGAATGCAGACCCTATTTTACCCGAATCTGATGCCCTGGCAGCAGTTTACCAAGCCATGCGAGAAGAATGGGCAGCTTTTAACGGCACAACTCTAGCAGAAGTTCGCGCCAAAATCGGCAAAAGTGCGCCCCACGGTTACTCCCATCCCGATCAACTAGCAACCCTGGATAACCACCTGCAAATGCTCAAAACCGCTGGATTTGAGACAGTAGCAGCGCCTTGGAAATATTACGGTTTGGCAGTATTTGGGGGCGAGGTAAGTTAGAACTGAGATTGAAAAGGGAATAATAAACCATACCCAGATACCCGACTTCTCTAAGAATTCGGGTATCTGGGTATACTCACCCAAGTTGGAAACCAAAAGATGAGCGTATTTGACCCCGTTTACGAAACCTTTGCCAAACGCATAGTTTACTTACCCAATCCAAGCGAAAACGCTGTAGTTATCGGCGCCGTAACAGCCGCAGGTTATCGAATTGACCGAGTATTTAACGATCCGGGTACAGATTTTCAAGCGTTGGCGCTAACTTCCCTCACCCCAGAAAAACCACCCGTTTTAATATTTAAAGGAGGCATCGATCCCGGTGACGATGCGGCATTTACAGACCGGCGGGGCGTAGCATTTAATCAATTTGAAGCCAATAAAACAGCGATTGGCAATTGGTTAACCCAAATTAGTCGAGATCCTGTTAAAAACCCCAGAAGCTTGCTGCCAGATGTAATCGGTCACAGCATGGCGGGTGCTTTAGCCCAGCGAGCGGCGGCGGAATTTACTAACTCGATTGGGGAAACTATCACGTTCAATTCGCCTGGAATAGATCGGGGGACTGCTAATCTTTTTAGGCAAAATGGCGGGGGAAACAAACCAGTTACTCACTACGTTGTCAATGGGGATTTTGTCAGCTTGGGGGGAGAAGAATTTATCCCCGGACGAGTTGTTTTACAGTCTTATATCAATCCCCAAATCGACCCCAGATTTTTATCGCGCAAACATGCCGAAATCGCTCCCTTGCTTTTGACTCCGCCACCGGGTTATAGTCAGCGGAACCTTGCGGTTGAAGAATTAAATAACCCTAATTTTAATTTCAACAACGACTCAGATTTTGCTGAATTTATCACCGCTTTAGCGGTGAGACAACCGCAGCTAGCAGCCACTTTCTCTAGCCGCAGCAGCGCCGAGCAGTTTAGAACCAGCGGCGCTTCTTATTTAGCCACAAGAATTCAGATCGAACAGGAAGTAGAAGCGTCTAAACCTTTGTTGATGGTTGGGGATAATGCAGCTAATTTTGCCTTTGGTTTGGAGGGTGACGACACGATTATCGGTAATGGTGGAAATGATACCCTGTTTGGCAATCAACAAAATGACTTGATTTATGGAGGTGATGGGGACGATAGCTTGTATGGTGGCAGAGAGAATGACACGCTTTATGGCAATCAGGGGAATGATGTTATTTTTGGCAACCTGGGTAACGATGTGCTTTACGGAGGCAAAAATAACGACATTCTTTATGGCAACCAGGGAGATGACATCCTCAACGGCGATATAAGTAATGATACCTTGTACGGCGGTCAAAATAATGACAGCTTGTTGGGAGGCGATGGGGATGACATCCTTAACGGTGACTTTGGTAACGATACCGTCAGCGGTGGCGGTGGAAGGGATGTATTTGTTTTAGGCGCGTTGCGCTCTTCGGATGTGGTGCTGGACTTTCAGGATGGTCAAGATTTGCTGGGATTAGCGGGTGGTTTGACCTTCGGGCAATTGTCGATTAGTGCTGGTAACAATGGGGCGCAGATTCGGATTGCGAGTACGAACGAATTGCTGGCTTCGTTAACTGGCGTGCAAGTGGGCGCGATCGCATCCTCAGACTTCACCCAGATTTAGGGTGTGGCGAAAATCACCCTATAGGGGGATTCTAAAGTAGGATGTGCATAAGTAATCAGGGCTGGGAAATATGTAGTTATGAGGTAACACACATTCTTTCACCTCAAGCAGGTACGGAAAGATGAAACGCTCGCTCCTTACAACTACAACCCTACTCGTGATTGCCAGCTTTGCAGTACCCTTACCCTCACAAACGGCGATCGCACAACCGAGTCAAAAGCAAGTGCAACAGCGAACAGCAGCGAATACCCGATCTGGTGCCGTGGGGGTATTGTACCGCTACTTTAATGCGATCGCCACGGGCAACTATCAGGTTGCTTACGATTTGCACACCCCGCAGTATCGGGCAGCTGTCCCCTACGAGGAGTTTGTGCGGATGTATCAAGAGTACATCGGATCGATTAGTATCCGGTCAGTAGAACCCCTGTCTAACGGTTCTACGCGCGATCGCAGAGAGTACCGGGTGCAATTGAACGTTTCTTACATTAAACCTTTTCCCGCTGGCAACGGCAGCTTTCCCGAACTCTTCGTTTTAACTTCCCCCACCAACGGTGAAGGCGAATGGTTGATCGACGGTATGGCTCCTGGACAATAAAATAATTGGTAATTGGTAATTGCTAATTGCTAATTGCTAATTGCCGGTGGTAGAGCGAACCCTACTGGCTACTGCAAAATTGTGCATAAATTTCGTAGGTTGGGTCGAAGTTATGATAACCAACATGCTTACATTTGTTGGTTTTCTCGACGATCAAACCAACCTACGCCTACTAATCAAATCTAAAATCAGCAATCTGCAATCTGCAATTACAAAGTTTCCCAAGCTGTGCCTTTATACCCATATTGGAAAATTTCGGGATGCAATATTTCAGCCAAAATTTCTAGAGAATCGGCTAATCTTGGCCCCGGACGGTTAAAGTACCAGTTGCCATCGGTGACGTAAACTCTGCCCGTTTGTACGGCGTGCAAAGATTGCCATTCCGGACGCTGGGCTAATGCTTTGGCTTCAGAACGAGTGCGGTTTAAATCAAACCCACAAGGCATGAAAACGATAATATCTGGATTAGCCGAGATCAAAGAATTCCATTCGAGTTTTGGCGATGGTTGTCCGGCGACGCCAACTAAAGGCTGACCTCCTGCTAATTCGACTAATTCTGGTATCCAATTTCCGGCAAGCATTAGGGGGTCAGTCCACTCGATGCAGGCGACTTTGGGACGGTCTAATTCGGGTAAGGCTTGGGTTTTTTGCTGGCAAATTTTGACGCGCGATTCTAAGTTTAATAGCATCGGTTCCGCGCCCACACCGAAAGTATCGGCAACTCGTTCTATATCTGCCCAAACGTCGGCTAGGGAATTTGGCTGCAAGGAAATAATTTCCGGTTGGCTGTGGGTGAGTTGACCAACGGCGTTTTTGACATCGGCTAAGCTAACGGCACAAACGTCGCACTGGTCTTGGGTGAGAATGTGTGTGGGTTGCAGTTGCTCTAAGACATCAATTTTAATTTGATAAATGCTTAAAGCTTTTTGTAACAACTCGTTGACATCTTGATGAATTTGTGCGCTCGGAGTTTCTGAGTTTAACCTTGCGCCGGTGCAAACGGGGCGGTCTTGGATATCGGGGGGATAGTCGCATTCGTGCGATCGCCCCACCAAGGCATCGGTTAACCCCAACATGGTTACAATCTCTGTGGCACTGGGAATTAGGGAAACAATTCGCAGATTTTTGGCATCAGTCATGGCTACCACCTGTTTTTGAGCCATTTTTAAGGTAGCGCTCGATCTATCGAGTTGTTATCCGTCTCTGGAGTTATCACGATCCGGTTGTTGGCTTGCTAATTGCTAATTGCTAATTGCTAATTGCTAATTGCTAATTGCTAATTGCTAATTGCTAATTGCGAGCTTGGTGATGGGAATATTTTCTGGATCTACCATTAGCCATTAGCTATTAGCCATTAGCTTTTGCTAGCAGTTAATAGCTGGATGTGATGCCATGCTTGGAGCAGATTGCCTTGCATTAGTGCCGCTACGGCGCTGAGTGCTTGAAGTTCGGGGAAATTGGGGTTGAGCGATCGCGCTCGTTGGAGGGCAATTTGGGCGGCACCGGGACGCCAGTCATATAAATTAACAAATGCGAGGTAGGCAAAGGAATAGGGATTTTGGGAATCTAGTTGAGTGACTCGTTGTAAGGCAGCGATCGCATCTGGAACTCGTTGTTGCAATACCCTTGCTAAAGCCACTCCATAAGCCCATTCTAAGTTTTGCGGTTCTTGTTTTAACCGATATTCCAGCGCTTGCGCGGCGCGTTCGAGATAATCTTGAATCGGGTCGTATTGATTAATGCGCCCGATTTGATCGAACAAGGATTCTAATGCTTTTGGTCCAGTGGGTAATTCGGCAGATAAAATCCGTAACTGGGTGACCAAATCTAATTCCGGTGCAGGTTTTGCGGCGGCTTTAGCGTCGATATTTAAGGTAACTCGAGGTACTTGGATCGGGTAGGTTTCCCCCGTTTTTTGATTGAGGTAAGCTGCCTCCAAGGTGTAAGTTCCGGGGGTTATATTCCTTGGAGGTAGCATTGCAGTTTGTTCGATGACTCGCAACTCACCGGCAATCTTTTGGGGAAAAGAAGTACCCGGATATAAAAAACCCATTGCGATCGCATGGTCGTGTAACCACCGCTGCTGTTGAGTTCGTTTCTCCGGGGTAGCCGTGGATTTGCGCCATGTTAATAGTACTAAACCTGTTCGCAATTGCTCTGAGGGGCTTGACCACTCATAGGTGACGGGAACCGGAATTCCGGGCGGCGCTTTTTCCGGTACGATAACTCGATTTAACCTAATTTTTGCACTTTCCTTTGTTTGACTCAAAGGTTTTACTATAACTGACGGCTGGCGGCGATGGTACAGTTTTAAAGTGCTTTTATCTGGCAATTCCCATGTTTTATGTAATTCTAAATCCGAGCCTTTTTCGATTAGTTGAACCATAGCAGGTTGAGTCTTGGGAATTGACCCTTGCTCGCCGGTTTTTGTCAGAAACCAAGAAAGACTTCGCGCATCTTGTTTGAGATGTTTTTGTTGCGTTCCCACTTGTCGCCCGTAAACTTGAAAGTTCGCCAATGCACCGTAGTAATTAAAATTATGCTGGTTAATTTGCTCAGTTGAAGGTAGAACGCCTAATGTTGACTGTAAATAAGGTTCGGTTTTGATAATTTCGGCAATAACTTCTTTATGAGGCCACTCAGCACCGAGGTAGGCATAGTGCTGAACGCGGGGACTCAAAATGTTTGTTATTCCATCACCGCCTATACGCCATAAATTGAGCAACATTAATATAATTGCCAAACTTGCAGTTCCCCAACGGATATGTTTGGAAAAACGTCCCTGCCACAGGTTTAAGCCATAAGCCAATAATATTGATACAACTGGTAAAAGTGGCAAAATGTAGCGAGCGTCTTTGTTGATATTTAACGAACAAAGCAGATAACCTCCTACTAAAAAGATTGCCAGCCATTTGAGGGAAGCAGGTGTGCAGGTGTGCGGGTGTGCAGGTGAGAATTTGCTTATTTGTTTCCAGAAATAAAGGATAATTCCGACAATGGGGACGAGTAATAGAGGCCATGAAACTAGATATGGCAAGATTTTCCAGTAGTAAATCCAGGCGTCGATGGTGTTGAGGGCGGGATCTCCTTCTGCGATCGCAGAATCTATTGTCGCCCTTTTCCCCGATGTTAAAATCAGCAACCAATTGGTACGATACCACGCCCCAAATACCAACACCGACACGCAAGACGCAACCAGCAATTGCGCTAATTTCCCCCACGCTTTTTTTCTAATTATACTTGCTTCTGCCCAAAATATTGGCGTAAAAAGAAACATTAAAGCCGTTTGCTTCACGATTAAAGCTAAACCCAAAGAAAGCCCAAATATCGCTGCCAAAAACCACGCGGAGGAACAAAGGCGAGGCGTTGAATGGTTGGGCAGAAACCCGGTTTCTTCAAGAAACCGGGTTTCTTTTTTAAGATGCCAAACTGTGAGGCAATAAAAACTCAATGTCACAACTGCTGTGAGGGGATAATCTAGGAGAAAATCGAGGCGATATCGGTAGATTGCGGGTAACACTTGACACAGAAAAGCTGCCCATAAACCCACTTGACGGTTGAAGAGTTTTTCGCCCAAACCATAAACTGAAATCAGTAAAATGGCGCTAAAGAACAAGTTAACTATAGTAGCTTGATCTGGCCCCCTACCAAACAAATTCTGGATAATTGCAGCAGCAATATAAGTCAGGGGAGGAACTTTCGTGGTGATTTGCCAAAAACTCGTCCACCATTGGGGAGAAAACCATTGGGGATTTTGTAATGCTTGCCAATAGTTTAAAGTGCCGGTGAGGTAGTCGGCTTGATCCCAAGCGGGGATATCATGGTCTAGGGCGAACCAGATGCGATCGCACAATGCCCCCCCCAGCCATATTACCCCGAGTGCAAGCCACCCTTTGAGCGGCTTGTCTTTTAACTTTCCGACTATTTTGTCAATTTCCATAAATCAAGTTCCCCAGGATTAACGCGATCTACCTTGTAATTGAAATCTTTCTCAAGTTTCTCTCGCCATCCCTGAGAAGGATTGAATAGAAATATATCTGTTACCCCATCGGGAATCTGGGGAAAATTCGGTTCAATTACCAACTGGAACTTTGTTTTTGGATTCAGTAGATAGCCGATCGATAAAATCTCACCTATGTTAACTTCATTATTGGTACTCATTAAAAGCGGGCGCTGCGTTTGGTTAATTATTTGAGCTATTTGTGTAGCGTCATGATGATTTTTCTTGACGTTCCAATTATTTGCTTGGGAACTGACGGCACAGGATACGATTCCCCCAGTCATCAACAAAATTGTTATCGCTTTCCCTATTTTTCGCGACCAGGATATCGTCCCAAATATTTGAGTAGCAATCAGGTGAGCCACTGCTAACTGAATTCCTAAAACCATTGGAGTTAAATACCGAATGACAATTGAGCGTTGCCCGCCGAAAATTAGATCTGGCAGAATCAAAGGCAGCAGATTCACCAAAATCATACTCAGGAGCGATAACCAAATTTTTTGAGTATTCCTCCAAACCAAAAAATATATTGAATACCCAATAATCGTCAAAATTATTATCATCGCTAAATTCATCATCTGCTTGGGCATATCTCCCAAATCAATAAAAATTTGGCTTGTTTGCCAACCGAACCACTGCAATAAAAGCGATTTTGCTATATCTTTTTGGTTCCACTCTGTAGATATTTTTACAACTGTGAAATTATTAATAATAAACACAATCCAAGGCAGGAAAGCTATAAGACCAGCGAGAGATGCCAGCAAATAAGATGCGACTGTCTTACTCAATCGAAAACCTTCGATTACCCACAGGTAAATTCCATGTGCGATCGCTACCATCCCCGTCAAAGGAAATGTATAAAATCCCAGTGCCAATGTGACTCCATAAATTCTCCAGCTTGGCTTTGTTTTCAACCTCATCGCTCGCAAAAGTGCCGCGCTTGATAGCAAGATAGTAACAGCCCATAAACTAAACTGTCGTGCTTCTTGGGCATACAGTACGTGAAACGGAGAAATCGCTATCAACGCGATCGCTACCCACCCCACCAGCGGCGTCCTAAATAATTCCCAGCACAGCCAATAAACGCAAGGAAACGCCAGCAAGCTAATCAAAGCAGGCAAAATTCGCATCGTCTTTACCGAATAACCAAATATCTCCACCCACCATCGCGCGATCGCGTAATACAGGGGTGGATGCTGCGGTTCTTCTATCGCTAAACTATTAATCGTATCTATTAAGTTTTTTTCCCGATTAGGACGCTGAAATTTTTGCAAATCTTCAATGCCAATTACACTACCATTAAATATTTCCTGGGTCAATTCTTGCTTTGTATAGCCAGAAATCCTCAAAGATGTATAAATCTCGTCGTGCCAGTAAACTTTGCGATCTAAATTGTAAAATCGAAAAAAAATACCTATAACCAACATCACAACTAGCAATACCCCTATCCGAGTTTTTATTATTTGTTTTGGTTCTTGCCAAAATTTTGTTTTTACAATCATAGATAATTTTAAAGATTCATCAATTTTAAAGATTACATTTAAAATGCAATAAATAATTATTGCTTAACAAAAATTAAAATTAAACTGAGAAACCGGGTTTCTTCAAGAAACCCGGTTTCTCAGTTTAATCTGCCCCTTCAATCGGTGCAAAACCTTGGCGCTGGATATTTTCGGTAATTACGCGCGGTTCGAGGAATTGTAGCAGGTAATCTGGTCCACCGGCTTTGGAACCAACTCCGGAAAGTTTGAACCCGCCGAAGGGTTGTCGCGATACAATTGCACCCGTAATGCCTCGATTAATATACAGGTTTCCCACTTCAAATTCGGCTTGTGCTTTTTCGATGTGGGAAGGTGTACGGGAATACAACCCGCCGGTGAGGGCAAAATTAGTGCCGTTGGCGACTGCTAATGCTTCGTCGAAATTCTGCACCCGAATTACTGCCAAAACGGGACCAAAAATTTCTTCTTGGGCGATGATTCCATTCGGCGGAACTTCGGTAAAGATGGTCGGGCTGATAAAATATCCCGTATCGGAAACTGGCGTTTCTAATGCGAGTTGGGATTCTTGTTTGCCCTTTTCTATGTATTCCTTAATCCGGTTAAATGCATTGGCATCGATCACGGGACCAACTTGCGTACTCGGAAGTTCAGCCGCACCAACATTTAAACTGCGCGTTGCTTCGACTAACCGATTTACAAATGCTTCGTAAACAGGTTCCAATACGATCGCGCGGGAACAAGCGGAACATTTTTGACCGCTATAGCCAAAGGCGGAATAAACTACGCCTGCAACTGCTTGATCTAAGTCGGCACTTTCATCGACGATGATGGCATTTTTGCCGCCCATTTCAGCGATGACGCGCTTGAGGTGTTTTTGTCCTGGTTGTAAGATGGCGGCATCGGCGTAGATGCGACATCCGACTTCTTGGGAACCTGTGAATGCGATCGCGCTCACGTCTTTATGTTTTACCATGTACGCACCGACGGTAGAACCTTTACAGGGTAAGTATTGAAACACGCCTTTTGGTATTCCGGCTTCGATTAATATTTCGGCTAATTTTGCCGCAATTACTGATGAAACTTCCGCCGGTTTGAGTAAGGTACAGTTCCCCGCGACGAGGGATGCTACTGTCATTCCGCAAGGAATTGCTAGGGGGAAATTCCACGGGGATATGACTAATGTTATCCCGCGCGGTTGATAGTGATAGCGGTTTGTTTCGCCAGCGAGATCGAAGTTATGTCCTTTATCTAGGCGTTCCATTTCATCGGCATAATACCGACAAAAATCGATCGCTTCCGATACTTCGCCGTCGCATTCCCTGACGGCTTTTCCGACTTCTAATACCATCCAAGCGCATAATTCGTGTCGCCGTTGTTCCATTAAATCCCCAGCTTTCCGCAAGATAGCGGCGCGTTGTTTTGCTGGGGTGCGACTCCAACTTGAAAATGCAGTTTTAGCTGCTTGCAATGCTTGTTCTGCTTGTTCGATGGAAAGCAATCCTACTTTGCCAATAATTTCAGTTGGATTGGAAGGATTGAGGGAATTAAAGGTATCTGGCGTTGGCGCGTGTTCGCCATTGATAAAAGGCCAATATGTTTTACCCAATTGCTGGCGAACTGTTTGAATTGCTTGTTGCGATCGCTCTCTTTTCTCCTTATCTGCATAATCCGTATCCGGCGCGTTGGGAAATGCCCGCTTCTCCTTCAAATTTGTCTCTGCTTTCCCGTTATTTACCTGGGGCGGTGCTAATAATTCCTCAACTGGACGGTCTTCTAAATTTTGCCGCAAGAACGAACTGTTGGCGGTATTTTCTAACAAACGGCGAATCAGATACGCCATCCCCGGTAGCAAATCGCCGTAGGGACAATATACCCGCACGCGATAACCTTTATCGACCAAGGCTTTAGCTAATTTATCGCCCATGCCGTAAAGCACTTGCATTTCAAACCGACGGCGGGGGATATTTAAACTTTCGGCGATAGCGATGGCGTGAGCTTGCGATCGCACGTTATGGCTGCCAATCGCTGCATATAAATACTCGTGATTCTCTAGCAGCAATTGCGTTAACTTTTCAAAATTAACATCGGTGGCACCTTTATCGTTAAATACAGGTTGAGGCCAATCTTTTTGTACCGACTTAATCGTTTCTTGATCCCAATACGCGCCTTTAACTAACCTAACTGTAACCGGATATCCCCGCTGTTTCGCCCAAGCAATTAACCCTTGCAAGTCTTTTTCCGTATCTCTTAAATAACCTTGCAGCGTTACACCAATATCAGTACGGGAACGGAATTCCTCTTCCATCAATAATTCTTTCAAGATGGCGAGAGTAATATCTTTATAAACATATTGTTCCATGTCAAAGTGTACCGCTGCCCCCAATTCCTTGGCGCGGCGCAACAGCGTGCGGATGCGATCGCTCACCCTCTCCTGACTCCCTTTCGCATCAAGCGGGTCAAATTGAGAATAAAACGCCGTTAGCTTGACAGAAACTTGAACTTGTGGTACGGGTTCCCCATCAGCAAAATCGATCGCTTCGACCTTAGACCAAGTTTTGGCGACATCGGTTAATTGCTGCATTAATTCCAGATAGCGGTCGAGGTAAGACTGCGCCTCGGCTTCGGTGATTACCGCCTCGCCTAAAAGGTCGATGGTGAAGGCCATTTTATCCTTTCGCAGGCGCTCGATCGTTTTGATTACCTGTTTAACGTTCTCTCCGGCGATATATTTGTGGGCGAGGGTTTCCACAGCGGTAGAAATAGTCGTAGCGGCGAGTTGTCCCGGCACCGAGTCGGGATTGGCGAAATTGAGTAAACCTTTGAGGGCTTGGGGTAATTCTACCGACTCATCGCCCAAGTATTCTTGCAGGTGGCGGGCGATTTCCGGTTTGCTGCGGAGGGCGGGTAAGCAGTCGATAAAGCGAAATAGCTGCAAGCGCAAACCGGGGTTAGCCATAGCCCAAGCGAGCAATTTATCATCCCAGCGCATTTGGTCGCGCATTTGGGCGAAAAACGAGCGATTTTCCTTAGTTGCCGCCAAGAGTTGTTTGGCGATCGCTTGTGTTTTAGTTTCGTAGGTATCTATTTGTACGACCACAGTTGATATACTCCAAAATCTGGGCAAGGCGTTTGTGTGGCTAGTGTGAGGAGATTCCCGCGCCAAGCCGTTTGCCTGTACGCTTGCATTGTATCGTTTTGCGGTGATGTACTTGAATCGTTACGCAGCTAAAGGGGAATTTTTAGACAATAATCGGCATCAAAACGAAGCGCTTCGCTTCTTAGGCGTAAATAAACCCAACACAGATAAATCGGGTTGCTTCAGACACCCATGCTGATGAGAATTACACCTAGTTTGATTTTCCTGATGCAGAAGTGGAACGAAAGTAGAGTTTAATAACCGAATTTGTACGATTGATTTTTGCACAGTTAAGGATAATATTCTTAAGTGGCATTGTAAGCGCGAAAGGGGAGATAAATTTGTACGCTTTTCTTCAGTCCCTTGGCATTGCTAACCCTACAGGCAGCGGCTGGCTGGCGGTGATTTTCACCTTTGGGTTGGCTTGGATAGTGACTCGGTATTTAATTCCCAGAGTACGCGCTTTTGCCCTCCAGGTGGGATGGGCAGATCAACCCAACGCCCGTCGCCTGAATAAAGAACCTTTACCCAATGCGGGAGGTTTGGCAATTTACGCGGGGGTAATTGCGGCTTTAATTCTGGCAACTGTCTTAAGACCGATTATCATCCAACCTGTGTTGGTGCAGGTACTAAGTATTCTGCTGGGCGGATCGATTTTAGTTTTGGTGGGGTTTATCGACGACCAATATGGTTTGTCGCCTTACCTGCGCTTGCTAACTCAAGTTTTAACCGCATTATTGCTTTATTCTAGCGATATCCGCATCGAAACCGCTTTTGAAACCCCTCTCGATCCTTTATTCTCGATTTTGTTGACGGTATTTTGGGTAGTGGGAATTACCAATGCCGTTAATTTAATGGACGGGATGGATGGTTTGGTGGGGGGGATTAGTTTTATTACCGCGATGAGTTTATTGGCTGTTTCGGCACAATTTGAAACCAGGGCGGCGGCGACGTTGCTGTTAGCGGCGTTAGGGGGTGCAACCTTGGGCTTTTTGCGCTATAACTTTTATCCGTCGCTAATTATTATGGGGGATGCGGGGGCATATTTTTTCGGTTATGTGTTGGCGGCTACAAGTATTATCGGTAATTTAAAAGTTACGACAGTGTTTGCTTTGGTGCCGACGCTGTTCTTTTTATTATTGCCGGTTATTGATACAACTCAAGTAGTAATCCGGCGACTGATGGCGGGGAAAAACCCGATGAGTAGTCCGGGGAAAGACCACTTGCATCACCGCTTGCTGGCGTTGGGGTTGTCTCAGCGCAATGCTGCGATCGCATTATGGACGCTGAGTTTAGTTTGTAACAGTTTGGCGATGAAATTGCAAGGAATGACGCCTTTGGTGATTTCTGTAACCACTGGCGGCATTGTGGCGCTTTTAGCCTTCACTGTTTGGCGGAAAGTTAGACGCGATTATCGCGGTTGACAGTTGATTTTGAGGAAGGATCGATTATGTCTACTCAGGAAATTTTACAGGAAATCGACCTATTTTTTATGCAGCAAGGGAGAGTTTACCAGACCTTACAAAATATTTCCCAGAGCATATCTAAAGCTGGAATTGATTATGCCATCATTGGCGGCATGGCTTTGGTGACTTATGGGTATGTTAGGGCAACTCAAGTTGTAGATTTACTCCTCAGCCAAGAGGGGTTGGAAGCGTTTCGCAAGGCATTAGTCGGAAGAGGATTTGTAGCTGCGTTTCCAGGCGCTACAAAAATGTTTCGCGATACGCCAACAAATGTCCGAGTGGAGATTATTACTACAGGTGAATTTCCTGGTGATGGCAAACCAAAATCGGTGAGTTTTCCCGATCCGGCTGCGGTTGCAGTAGAAAGAGATGGGATTAAAGTTGTGCAAATGACGACGCTAATCGAGTTAAAGCTGGCATCTGGTTTAAGTGCATCGGATCGCTTAAAAGATTTAGCCGATGTGCAAGAATTGATTCGAGTCCTAAATCTTCCCGCTGACTTAGCAGAACAAATTGATGCATCGGTGCGCGATGAGTATAGTCGTTTGTGGAGTGCTGTTGAGTCGGCACGTCAGCGCGAACGAGATTTTGATGGTTGATTGCAAAACTTACGCAAAGAAATCAATCGCTGATAGGGATTAATAAAAGTTGCAACACCTCTAATTCACTCCAGAGGGAATTTGACATCCAGTTTCAATCGCTGATAGGGATTAATAAAAGTTGCAACACTGGTAATTTCCAATAATTTCTGCATCGACTTTAGCGGCGTTTCAATCCCTGATAGGGATTAATAAAAGTTGCA
>DNGJ01000488.1:20948-21267 GCA_003486305.1 Cyanobacteria bacterium UBA11371 | reverse complement strand
GGATTAATAAAAGTTGCAACCAACATTCCGGTTCAATCCCAAGCTAGAGAAAGAACAGCGTTTCAATCCCTGATAGGGATTAATAAAAGTTGCAACAAACGGAGTAGTAGACCAGACCCATTTAGTAGAATGGGTTTCAATCCCTGATAGGGATTAATAAAAGTTGCAACTCGCGCATTTCAGTAATGGTATCTTGAATGCTTTTGTTCCAATCCCTGATAGGGATTAATAAAAGTTGCAACAATCCGCGCGTGCTTAAGCAATAGAGCCTTTCTCTTGTCGATGTTTCAATCCCTGATAGGGATTAATAAAAGTTGCA
>DNGJ01000488.1:20365-20677 GCA_003486305.1 Cyanobacteria bacterium UBA11371 | reverse complement strand
GGGATTAATAAAAGTTGCAACGCCGCTTGTCTGACGAGATTGCAAGTTACTGGCATTTGTTTCAATCCCTGATAGGGATTAATAAAAGTTGCAACAGTTTTAACCTGGGGCGCTGTGGGTTGTTGGGTAGGGTTTCAATCCCTGATAGGGATTAATAAAAGTTGCAACTTCAAAAATCAGGCGTATTTGATTGGGTCAATTTAGTTTCAATCCCTGATAGGGATTAATAAAAGTTGCAACCTGCGAGAAAATTTTGGGTAAAACCGAGTGGTACGTCGTTTCAATCCCTGATAGGGATTAATAAAAGTTGCA
>DNGJ01000488.1:19495-20179 GCA_003486305.1 Cyanobacteria bacterium UBA11371 | reverse complement strand
GGGATTAATAAAAGTTGCAACCCCTACACCCCAATCAAACCTGGGTGCGGCTGTGGGACAGGACTGTTTCAATCCCTGATAGGGATTAATAAAAGTTGCAACGATAGCTGCTGCGATCGCACTTGTCTGCTTCGACTAAGTTTCAATCCCTGATAGGGATTAATAAAAGTTGCAACCTTTTTGATTGTCAGCGATCGCGCGATCGCAAATCTCGTTTCAATCCCTGATAGGGATTAATAAAAGTTGCAACAATTTATGAAGCCCCAGTCTATAGTATTCCGCTGCGTTTCAATCCCTGATAGGGATTAATAAAAGTTGCAAACGATACTGAGTATCAGCCTTGTTAAAGCCCATGTTAGTGATGTTTCAATCCCTGATAGGGATTAATAAAAGTTGCAACTTACCGGGCATCGCGACTTGGAATCTTTGAGTCGTGTTTCAATCCCTGATAGGGATTAATAAAAGTTGCAACAGTTCCGCTACCGCGCCGTTACTGCAAACTTCCCGGTTTCAATCGCTGATAGGGATTAATAAAAGTTGCAACCCGCGCCGCCAGTGCCGATGCGGATTGAGGTATCGTTTCAATCCCTGATAGGGATTAATAAAAGTTGCAACAATCCAAGCGATCGCAGGTGCAACTAGAGGCAATGTTTCAATCCCTGATAGGGATTAATAAAAGTTGCA
>DNGJ01000488.1:18110-19295 GCA_003486305.1 Cyanobacteria bacterium UBA11371 | reverse complement strand
GGATTAATAAAAGTTGCAACTCGTACCACCCCACATGCTTTTTCACTTTCTCTGGCGTTTCAATCCCTGATAGGGATTAATAAAAGTTGCAACTGTTTGAGCGCGATCACCAAAGCGCAATAGTTTTTAGTTTCAATCCCTGATAGGGATTAATAAAAGTTGCAACGATGATTTCGCGATTGAACCCCCGTATAAATGCCCCCCGTTTCAATCCCTGATAGGGATTAATAAAAGTTGCAACCTTTTGGGTAGAGACGTACATCATGCGCGGACGAGTTTCAATCCCTGATAGGGATTAATAAAAGTTGCAACTTATGCTGAAAATTATTTGTTAGGTAGTCACGTTATTAGTGTTTCAATCCCTGATAGGGATTAATAAAAGTTGCAACTATATACTGGGATTTCAAAATTGGGGCAATAGCAAGGTTTCAATCCCTGATAGGGATTAATAAAAGTTGCAACTTGATTTCAAACCCGCGCCGGGGGGAATCAGTTTAGTTTCAATCCCTGATAGGGATTAATAAAAGTTGCAACTAGATATACCAGCACACCAAATATATCCAGCAGTCGTTTCAATCCCTGATAGGGATTAATAAAAGTTGCAACTTAATGGGCGTCGCCAAACGCGGCAAGTGCCAGTTGTTTCAATCCCTGATAGGGATTAATAAAAGTTGCAACATGACATGGTGAATCTCCAATTGATTAAAGTGGTTTCAATCCCTGATAGGGATTAATAAAAGTTGCAACCGCTATTGGTGGGCTGAACGGTTCCAGCGCTGCTGTTTCAATCCCTGATAGGGATTAATAAAAGTTGCAACGCGATCGCAGATTTCTTTTTGGGTTTCCTTTAGCGTCCGTTTCAATCCCTGATAGGGATTAATAAAAGTTGCAACGGTTGAAGTGCTGCAATATTGAAGAGAGACATTTTTGTTTCAATCCCTGATAGGGATTAATAAAAGTTGCAACCACGATCTGCGAAGAATGGAATTACTCGCTTTTGGGTTTCAATCCCTGATAGGGATTAATAAAAGTTGCAACTTTTTGGTTGCCGGAGTGGGGCGAGATGCCGCCTTATTACGTTTCAATCCCTGATAGGGATTAATAAAAGTTGCAACCTTACCTTGAATCGAAAATGGTTGGCATGGCGGGGGTTTCAATCCCTGATAGGGATTAATAAAAGTTGCA
>DNGJ01000488.1:16749-17987 GCA_003486305.1 Cyanobacteria bacterium UBA11371 | reverse complement strand
GGATTAATAAAAGTTGCAACCTTACCTTGAATCGAAAATGGTTGGCATGGCGGGGGTTTCAATCCCTGATAGGGATTAATAGAAGTTGCAACAACCTCTGTTGGCGATTCCTTCAAAGAAGCCGCAAAGTTTCAATCCCTGATAGGGATTAATAAAAGTTGCAACCTGCTCTTTTTCCTCATGCTCTCGATACCGTTGAGGAGTTTCAATCCCTGATAGGGATTAATAAAAGTTGCAACTAAGTCTAGCAGTGCGGCTTGCTTGTCCTCTTCCGTTTCAATCCCTGATAGGGATTAATAAAAGTTGCAACATTGAAGCTTTGGATATTGATTACGCCGAACAAAGTTTCAATTCCTGATAGGGATTAATAAAAGTTGCAACCATTACCACTAGGACTATAATATCATGTTCACTGTTTCAATCCCTGATAGGGATTAATAAAAGTTGCAACCAAATCCCGCCACCTCGATTAGTCCATCCGGTTTGTTTCAATCCCTGATAGGGATTAATAAAAGTTGCAACCCTAATCCGCACAATCGATCAATCGTCAAGGCAAGGTTTCAATCCCTGATAGGGATTAATAAAAGTTGCAACGCAACATTCACTGGGATTTATTAGGTATCTCTACCCATGTGTTTCAATCCCTGATAGGGATTAATAAAAGTTGCAACTAATTCCTGCTTCCAACTAGGCGCGATCGCTTCGTTTCAATCCCTGATAGGGATTAATAAAAGTTGCAACTTTAGCCGCGCACAAATAGACCAAAGATGATCGTTTCAATCCCTGATAGGGATTAATAAAAGTTGCAACCAAACCCATATCCCTCGCACCCATCGTCAACTGCGTTTCAATCCCTGATAGGGATTAATAAAAGTTGCAACGATTTATTCTCAGATAGCACCAGCAAGTTAAGAGTCGTTTCAATCCCTGATAGGGATTAATAAAAGTTGCAACCATCAGTACCACAAACTTCAATGGAAGAGTTTCAATCCCTGATAGGGATTAATAAAAGTTGCAACCACAGCCAAAACAAATCCTGCCGTTATTGCCTAATATTCAAGTTTCAATCCCTGATAGGGATTAATAAATGCAACCCCGCCCATCTAGCGATCGCTGCACCCGCTCCCCGCGTTTCAATCCCTGATAGGGATTAATAAAAGTTGCAACGGGAAGCGGCAAGAGAGGAAGCGATCGCGGCAACGGGTTTCAATCCCTGATAGGGATTAATAAAAGTTGCA
>DNGJ01000488.1:0-16500 GCA_003486305.1 Cyanobacteria bacterium UBA11371 | reverse complement strand
ATCCCTGATAGGGATTAATAAAAGTTGCAACCATATTCGCGCAATTCATTAAGCAGGTACTCATGTAGTTTCAATCCCTGATAGGGATTAATAAAAGTTGCATGCTGGATCTGTTAGTGGCGCTGCAAAAAGCGCAAATCGAGTTTCAATCCCTGATAGGGATTAATAAAAGTTGCATGCATTTTTGAGATCATAGACGGACTACAAAAGATCCGCGTTTCAATCCCTGATAGGGATTAATAAAAGTTGCATGCCTATTATCTCACCCCGTTTCACCGGCTGCCCTGTGTTGTTTCAATCCCTGATAGGGATTAATAAAAGTTGCATGTCAGCCAGTTAGCCAAATGCCCTACCACTTTTGATGTTTCAATCCCTGATAGGGATTAATAAAAGTTGCATGACTTGCTCCAGGTAAAAATGGCGATCGCGACTCAGGGCAGTTTCAATCCCTGATAGGGATTAATAAAAGTTGCATGGTTTCGGTAGAGCTTTCCTACGGTTGTGGGACTTGTTTCAATCCCTGATAGGGATTAATAAAAGTTGCATGAGCAGTTCTTTGCGCCCGTCCAGTCTGAGATTTAGCTGGTTTCAATCCCTGATAGGGATTAATAAAAGTTGCATGCAGCAGCAGTCGGTTTATTGGAGATTAGTCATGTTAGAGGTTTCAATCCCTGATAGGGATTAATAAAAGTTGCATGGCAGTCGTCGCCTTACCCTGTGGCCTACTGCAACGTTTCAATCCCTGATAGGGATTAATAAAAGTTGCATGCTGGTCTGCTAGCTCTTCTGTTTGCTCTATCTTAAGTTTCAATCCCTGATAGGGATTAATAAAAGTTGCATGCATCAGTGCCATTGCAGCCATGTTGGTTAATATAAGTTTCAATCCCTGATAGGGATTAATAAAAGTTGCATGATATCTAGAAATGCAGGTATTGACATACATTTCTGGTTTCAATCCCTGATAGGGATTAATAAAAGTTGCATGGCGGCGAAAACTGTGGGTAGAGATACCCTTGTGAGTTTCAATCCCTGATAGGGATTAATAAAAGTTGCATGTCTCGTAGTCTTGCTCATCGTCATCATGCTCCATATGAGTTTCAATCCCTGATAGGGATTAATAAAAGTTGCATGGCTAGCACATCTACTGACCCGTGCCGCCTTCATTGTTTCAATCCCTGATAGGGATTAATAAAAGTTGCATGATTATCGAAGCACACTCGCAAATAGATAATCTAGCGTTTCAATCCCTGATAGGGATTAATAAAAGTTGCATGATATAAATAAGTAGTCTCTCTTATATTTTCTTTAGTTTCAATCCCTGATAGGGATTAATAAAAGTTGCATGAATCATATGCTGTAGATTGTGATGGTAATCAATGGTTTCAATCCCTGATAGGGATTAATAAAAGTTGCATGTTATTAAAATAAATTTAAGAATTTAAAAGTTATTGTTTCAATCCCTGATAGGGATTAATAAAAGTTGCATGCATATTACAATCGCATTCCTCAATAGGTAATTCAAGTTTCAATCCCTGATAGGGATTAATAAAAGTTGCATGTTTAACTTAGAAATAAGTTTTATACAATCATTAATCTTGTTTCAATCCCTGATAGGGATTAATAAAAGTTGCATGTTCTAGTAACTTAGCTTTACTTAAAGCTGTAATTTTGTTTCAATCCCTGATAGGGATTAATAAAAGTTGCATGACTTTGCTATCCGTACCCCCAAAAATATACATATGTTTCAATCCCTGATAGGGATTAATAAAAGTTGCATGGCTACCAAAGGGGCTTTAACAACCTTTAAAGAAGAAGTTTCAATCCCTGATAGGGATTAATAAAAGTTGCATGTATTTCGTCATTAGATAGGGTAGCACTAACTAATGTTTCAATCCCTGATAGGGATTAATAAAAGTTGCATGGGCTGTTCTTGTCGTGTTTTATGTACTGGTCTGTTTCAATCCCTGATAGGGATTAATAAAAGTTGCATGGTCTAAAATAATAGCAGCAGCAGTTCCAACTATAGTGTTTCAATCCCTGATAGGGATTAATAAAAGTTGCATGAGCGGCAGGTTAGAACGCTGACGATATTTAGTTTTCAAGGTGCGATTGCGCGACACTGAGATCATAGTAGCATGAAACTCGATTTTTAACAAGGCAAAATCGCCGAAACCCTTACAGGATAAGGTGCGCGACGCTTGGTGAACCTCAATAGCACTCAAAGCCTGGTGTGGAGAGAGATTGGGCGATTTTTGCAGAACGGGCATTTTCTACACCTACCCCGTCGCGCAAATAGCCTGAAAAAACAGCGAGGGGTGGAGTCATCCCCCACCCCTACAGCAATTCTAACTTGCGGGCAACTCATCCATCGCTCGCACCATCGACAAAGAAAATAGTCTCATCGCGGGGTTGTTCGCCGCCGATGCGCTCTACCTTACCTTGACAGCAAGCGCAGAGGAAGTAAAAGCGGATGCTGTCGGTATCGGGTTTGATCTGCTTAGCCAGACGCGATCGCAACTTAGCATATTGAGTCAAAGTCAGTTCGCACTCAAAAATACTGTACTGCACCCACTGCCCGTAAGACTTGAGAATGCTGTGAATCTTGGTCCGGCGCTTATCTTCGGAAATATCGTAAGAAACCACAACGTACATCACCCACCCCTTACTTCAACACCAAGGGTGGATACTTATCTGTTTCCCCCATCAAGTATTTTGCCAACAATCGCGCCTGAATTTCAAACGCCTCCTGATAAGAACACTGGCGCTGCAATACCGGATGTTTAAACTTAGATTGCTTTTTCTGTTCGTACAATCGCAAAAAAGTTTTCAGCGCTTCCTTCGTCAAAAAAACTGCCCCGCTTAAGGGTTCGGTAGTAAAGTCATTAAGAGTCAGTTTCTGAGTATTCAGCGCACTCAACACCATCGCATCCACAATTAAAGGGCGAAACTCTTCCATCAAATCCAACGCCAAAGAAGGTCTACCATAACGTTCCACATGCAAGTAACCTAAATAAGGATCGAAACCAACAATATTTACCGCACTTTGAACGTCGTGACGCAACAAAGCATAACCAAAACTCAACAACGCATTCACCGCATCCGTCGGTGGACGGCGGCGTCTGGCTTCAAACTGAAATTGCTGGTTTTGAATCAATTGATTAAAGCAACCAAAATAAGCCGCACTCCCCGCACCTTCCAACCCTCTGAGGGAATCAATCTCAGGAGTAGAGTCAATCGGAGCGATCGCTTGTTCTAGTCGAACGATATGCGATCGCAAATCGAGTTGAGCATTCTCTCGTTCTCGCCGCAACAGAACTTGTCGGTAATTCTTCAACTTCCCGCGCACAAATCCCCGCACGACGTGAATCGCTTGGGGCGATTCTCCCTTGGCTTTCCATTGCGCCGCACGCACAAAAATATTTTTATTCATTTCTGGTTCTAACCTGCCTAAATACCTGCCCGTTTCGGTCATAAAAGTCAGCGGAATGTGCCGTTCTAAACATTCCGTCACCGCCGCCGGAGAGACAGTAGCCCGTCCCAAAACCACAATGCCATCAATTTTAATCAGCGGCATATCAAACAAAGTTTGCTTGTTAGCTTTAACGCTCAGTCGTTCGTCAACTTTGCCGATAAAAGCATCTTCTTGCGTAATGTAAACCGTTCCCATTTGACGATCCTCCTGTGAAGTTAATTACCTTCTTGATAGCGTCCTACCTTCTGCACCGCTTGCGGCAAACATTGGGCATAAAGACTGCATCCCCGACAGCGAGGGGTATAAACTGCGAGGGGAACAATGCCAGTTTGAAAAAGGTTTGTAACCGCTTGAATCGTTGCGATCGCTTCTTCCCGCAACTCGCGATTAATCTCCACCAATTGCCGCTGATGGGAAGCCGCATAATAAACATAACCCTGAGTAATTGTTTGCCCCGTCATCTCTTCCAAACAAAGCGCTTGCGCCACAACTTGCATCTCATCGTTATCCCATTCCCCCTTACTTCCCCGCTTATATTCCACCGGATAAATCTGTCCCGAATCCAACTCAATTAAATCCGACTTGCCGATTAACTTATACCGTTCCGACTTGAGCCAAATTGCCCGCACCTGGTAGGTATCTTCCCGCATCCCTTCGCTTAACGTGTGGACGCGATCGTGCAAACTTGTCCCTTCAATCGTATACTGATTATCGACAAATTCTCCCGCACAAAACATCCGCCAACAGCGATGGGGACAATAGGCATAATGATTGAGAGAAGCGATGGGAATGTAGTCTTCGTTCATAAATTTGGTAATGGGTAATGGGTAATGGGTAATTGGTAATGGGGAATTGGGAATTGGGATGCGATCGCTAAAATCATCGAATCAATGTAGGGGCGGGTTTCACCAAAAGACTATAAATATAACCAACAATGTATATAAACCCGCCCCGGCGGCAATAATTAACACAAACCAAATTCAATGTGGGGGCGGGTTTCACCAAAAGACTATAAATATAACCAACAATGTATATAAACCCGCCCCCATCCAAATATCGAACATTAACTAACATTCAACCTTCGCACCATACCCATTCCCATTGGAGTTTTGCGTCCTACGCCGCTATAAAGGGCAAAATCAGCTAACACATTAATCTGTTTAATTGCGATTGGATCTAAATCGCCCATCAAACGATAAGTAACTTCTCCCACACAACCAATAAACTTACTGCGCGAATCGGAAACGATTTCGGTGTTAATATTGAAATAGCTGGGAAAAATAGACTCAATAGCCAGATTAGAAATCTCAATCCCGCTATACTTATTCCACCGATGTAGCAGACTATTAAACACACAATCCCGCGTCGGCAGTGCCGTATCGAACTGTCCTTGCCGAAACGCAGTTGGTGTCGCGAAAGAAAGGGAGATCAAACGATTAGTATCCGAAGCCTGCTCGTATAATTGAGCATAAGTAGTAGCATTAACCCAAGGCTGAGTCGATTGCGCCGTCCCCAAAATACTGGTAATATGTAAATCCGCAGGCCCCAAATGCCAAGGATGTTCGGGATTAAGATTCAACCAAAGATGGGTTAACTTACCGAATAAAGTATCATCGAGTAAAGTAATGCGCCACCAACAAGACATCCCCGCCGGAATTGGTTTTTTATGTTCCCAATGCAGAGTATGTTCTCGCTGTTCGAGGCGGCGTCGATTCGTTTGCAAAGGACTGAGAGTAAACGCCTTATCTGCTTGAGAATCGTGCAAATAAGTTCCCAATTCATAATCAACAGAACTGACCAAACTGAGGAAAAGCGCGTGGAAATGTCGTCCCGTGAGATATTGCGGTGGAATCGGTGAAAGGGGAAGCAGATTGAGAACAAGACTGTGCGGCATGTCAATACCTATTATCAAAAATTCATTTTCAGGTGCGCGACAAATTGGTCACGCACCTTAGCCGATTGCAATATCATCCCTTAAAACGATACTGCATTAAAGCCGGAATTTTGAGCGAATTTAATTCATAAAAATGTCCGCGAATTTTGACATTTTGAATCAAACTCACTGGCGGCATATTTACCACATCGTAGCTAATCACTTGATGAGTAAACATGACATCCAAAGGATTGAGGGGAAAGGGAAAAACAAATTCGGATTCGGAATGCGATCGCCCACACTCTCGCGTCTCCACAATTTCCACTTCTGCCTTACTCATCCACTTCCCCAAACGAATCCATCTCGGCAGTTTTAGCGGCTTTTCAGAAATGAGGAAAAACTCAAAAACACTTTCCGGTGCAATTTCCTTCGCCCTGCCAAAACTGGGGATATTTTTCTGGGTTTTCTCCATCTCAACGTGATAATTGTTGTTGGCGTACTTCCAAGTGTTGAGGGTGGAGGAATGGGATAGCGATCGCGCTGGAGTCACGTAAATTTTTTGCTCATTTAACGGTGTCAAATGCTCCTCATATTTCGGCACTTGGGTAGGACAAAAATAGCGATAGGAATCTTCTTCAGCAACGGTAGTCGAATAAGTTTCGCTATCAACTAAACCCAGTGCATAACAAAGCGCGTAATTGTGAATTACTGGCTCAGTTTCGTACAATCTTCCAATCTCGCGAGTAGCAAAGTAAATACTATCGTGCAACTCGATCTGACAGCGGTGAAGAAAAGTCATAATCTTTACTCCGTTGCAGCACTGGCTTTTTTACCTTTCTTGGCTTTCTCGCCACTCTTGAGGACATGTTTCTGAGCATAGGCGCTAGATTCGATATTTGCTTGAGTCAACATTGCTTTAAGACGGTTTTCATCACTGGTAATAGACTTGACATCAGCCAGCAGTTGTTGAAATGAATCGTCAATAAAATCGCGATGAGAAATATATTCCTCTGACATGAGTGCTGTTATGGCTTGAGTTGCTGCATCCTTAACATCATCCTCATTTAAAGGATCGGGTGGATTAATTTGATTAGCATCGCTCATCAAATCGTATATTTTTTGCGTCCACCGCAGATTGCTAACAATTTCACCATCAGCAAAAATTACCCCAATTAATTCATTTCTCACTCGTCCAGTGCGGGTAGTTTGCGCTCCATAATGACGGGTTCTGAGAATGTTATTGAAAACATAAAGAAAACCCGCCTCAGTTGGATCTTTCAACGTCACAATACTGGGGAAAAAAGTTTGAGGTAAGATATGATCTTGGCTGTTAATCCGGCTGGTAACTTCACCATTACGGCTCATAGTACCATTTTCAAACGGTGCGTTGAGCGTAAAGTTGAGATGAGAGTCATCAAATGGAGTGATGGAATAAGCTGTATCGACGACAACTTTAGACTTTTCGGAACCAGAATCACCAATCGCAAAACCATAGAGAATACAATCCGGTGTAGTCTTGCTGAAATCAACGTTATAGTCGCATTTTTCCCAGTCACCAATTTGGTAATTTCGCAACAATTCCCGTCCAGTTAACCGTTCGGGAGTAGATTGTTTGCGCTTAAACATTGCCAAGCGACTAATGGGTTCTTTATGTGCAATTCCAGCGCGAACTTTAGCTTTATTCAGTTCTCCATCTGTTTGAAATAACGGATAAGATTCGGTGATGCGAATCGTAATGAAATGAGCGTATTTCCCCATCGGTTTAGCAGGGATTTCGGCATGGAAAAATTTAGAGTCGAGTGTCTTCAAAAATTGCATGTCTTTTCTCCAAAATTAACGTCTATCTTCTCGTTGCTTGGCTCAGCCAAGCAATGCTGTTATTGAGGCTCTGCCTCAAGCTCCAGATCGGGAATGTCATCAGGTTGATTTTGCTTCTGTTCCCGACGTTCTTTGTCATCTTCCAGACGATAAAGATAATCGCAAGTGTCTCGAATTAGGTTTAATTGAGTACCTGCTAAACGCGCGCGATCGCTTTTTAAACTACCATCAAATATCACCTCCACAAAATACTTAGCAAAATCATAAATTGCTTGCCGTTCTTCTTCAGAATTCAAAGCAGGTTTCCACTTGCCATCAACGAATGCCAAAGTCGGTTTTCCTTCGGCAGCTTTCCGTCGCACGTTATTCATTAATTTTGACAAACGAGCTGCCACAACATCGGTTAAAGATTGGGTATCGCTAGCAAAAGCTTTATCGATCTTTAAAATCACATCAGCCGCCTCGTCAATCGGTTTTAGAACTGCATTAGCTTTGGCATATTGACTTTTGGCTCGATAAAATCGACGGTAGAGTTGAGTTAATTCTCGAAGTTGATTCACTCGATTTCCCTCCGGTTCAAAATAGTAGTACAATTCAAGATATAAGCGAACTTTGGCAATGGGTACGGACTCAAGTTTGTCTTGCTTTCGCAACCATTTATTCAGGTAGTGAAAGACATAAAGCGGACTGGTTTCTAAATCCCTTGCCAAGTCTGATAATTTACCCCAATCAGGATTTCCATCTTTTTTACGGTTCACTTCCAAATGAATGCAATAAGCAGCACTTAAAGCATTGAGCGGTGAAAATTTTCTTCCTTGGGCAGCGTAAGGCAAAATACTATCTAAGCGGTATTCATCCTGTTTAATTAAAGAACGAATCGCTTGATGTTCGCCATCCAAAACGGTTGTTTTTTCAAAATCAGCACCGCTAATAAATGGCGGTACGGGAGATTCAGAAACAACGGTTTTGACATCTAAAATCAGCGGTAAGGCAAAGGCTAACCAAGCTGGCATTACCCAAGATTCAGTATCCGTCGCGTCTTTTCCGGGTGGTAATCCTAAGAAAAAGAAAGTCAAAGGCTGATTGTCAGGATAGCTGATTTTGAACGTGCGATCGCTTTCCTCGTCTAAATTTTCTTGAATCAACAGCGAATCGACTTGCTGATAGTTTTCTGCATCGAATTTCGCCTCTTGCTGATCGCTAATTAAATGCTTGCGAATATCGGCATCAAATCGAGTTCTGGCAATCCAAGTATAGGCTTTTTGCAGAAACTTATTCGTTTCAGGCGTAAAGAAATAAGCCGGATAAAGATAAAGATAGCGATACTTGCGACTTTCAAAATCTGCACCCGTTGCGTTGGTTTGATTCATCAAAATTTGTCTCAACATGATTTCAATTGACCAAATTGAGCAAATTTGTCGTTTTGCAGCTTGTGCGTTAAACAAAATTTGGCGGTTACTGTAAACTTGGGGAGTAAATAAAGTTGCCGCTTCCATTTGTTCGGTTACGGTATAGGAAGAACTGGACATAGCACAAACATTTTCCCGTCCTCTTCCTGTTACTTTACCCGCGTTATATCGCGTCAATTCTAGTAAAAATGGATCGGTTTCTGGTGCGACAACTGCACCCGTAGGTAAGGAAACAATGCGACTAACGTATGTCCGTAAATCGTTCCACCCATCGGGAATTGTAAAGGTTTCTAGAATTGGTTGAATTAAACTAGCTGCATAACCAACCATTTCCGCCATTGTTTGACGAACTTCAGCTTCATCTAAACCTTTCTTGCGCTCAAAGTATCTTGCTGCCAGATAATACCAGTCTAAAGGCACGCCGCCAGTTTTTTTCAGGGATTGAATCGCTCTCAAAGCTGGTATTTCATCAGCTAATCCTAAGTGTTCTGCCAGTTTTTGGGTTAAGTCTAATGCGGGTAGAGTTTTACGGTTGGCTTTGGGTAATTCTTTTTGCGATTTATCGAATTGCTCGCACCAACTATCCCAAATACCCCGACACAAAATATCGCCAAATTCTGCCAAGCGATCGCAACGGTAATCCTCCCCAAATTCTACATTAAAACTACTCAGCAATTCTCCAGCCTTTTGGAAATTAACTAAGCTATCGCTGCGCTTTTTAGCCGAAGAAGCTTTGCCAATAGGAATCAGTTTACAAGCTGCCTCGATGCTGACTTCCATTAATTCAATCGGATTGAAAAATAGCCAGTAATATTCAGCGAATTTAAACCCTTTTCCATCCCGACTAAAACCCGTTGGTTTGAGTCTCAGTCTTTCCGCACAAAGACTTTTAATTTTAGCGATCGCTCGTTCTGGAATATCATCTGTATTAATCGCAGGTGCATCAATTTTAGCCAGATAAACCACCCCATCCGGTAAATACAATAGCGGTGAATAAAACTCGCGAGAATGAGCATCCATCAAGGCATTATTAATGATATTTGTCAAGACACCGCGATTATCTGAGAGCGAGTGATAGCTAAACTTAAACTGATGGTCGCTAATATTTCCCAGTATTTCAGCTAAACTCTCTTTTTTATCGCTAATCTCTTCCTTAGTTATCTCAATGTGGCTGGGATATTTGACAACTGAGGCGAATAAGTCTGATAGTCGAACCAAATTAGCGATCGTTCCTCTCACTCTTCCATCTAATTGTGGCTGCAATCCGCGAATTTCAAGACCTAAATCGGCATCGTATTTAATTCCAGCATTGTGGCTCATCCATACGATGTCATCAACGGAGAATTTCCAGTTTTCACCTAACAGAGAATCTAAGCCAAATTCTTGTATTTTATGAGCCACATATTCTCGTCCAAAATTCGGTGCTTCGTGTTTATGAGGCGGCTGTTTGCGCCAATCCCGATTTTGAAACCTGCCATCAGGATCGTTAGCTTCTAGCCAAGCAACAAAATCGGGAAATTTATCAAAGTCGTGCAAAATATACGACGCAATAAACAGAGCAATTTCTATTTGACTGCAATGGCGCTTAACTGGATTAGTTTGGGGAGTTTCTGTTTTGAGGTACTTGATGATTCGATAAGTGGGAAATAACCCATTCAACAAGTGAGAAATAAAAGATTGATCGTGCTTGCTGCGCTCGACATTTTTTCCTTCCGCGCGTCGAGCTTCGGTAAATTGACCGCCTTTAGCCGTCGCGCCAACTAATTTCTGGATTAAGTTAGGCAGGACAGATTCGTTGAAGGATTCTAGGATGCGATCGCTTTGATTTCCCTCCACTTCTCGAATCGCTTCTTTAAACAACCGAACTGTCAAAAGCTCTAGTTTCTCCGGCGTTTCGTCATCGTCATCATCTTGAGAATGCAGCCATTGGTAAAGCTCATCTTCATTCATCTTCTGTTCTCTCCGGTTCAATCGGTTGATATTCCTGGATTCTTCCTTGTTGAATAATCCACAGCTTTCCTGTAACTTCTGCTTCCTCTAACCCAACAATTAACGTTTCTATTGCTTCGCGCCAATCATTAAAATTGGAATTAGATGGCAAACGAACTACAACAATTCCTGCATATTCAGAGGGATTAAACCGCATCCGATTGCCAAAACCGCGATCAGCTGTAACTAAGCATCGTTCCTCTTGGCGACAAACATTAATAACTTCTACATCAGGTGCGGAAGTTAAGCCTTGGCTTGGGACTGTCTCTACGTCATGTCCTGCCAAACGTAAAAGCGTTACAACGCGAAGATCGACATTTTCATCTAGCTTTAATTTCACGTTGCTGCTTGCTCCTTTTTTTGCAAAGGAATCTCGACGTAATAATCTCCCGTTACTTCAGCAGCATAAGCAAGACAAGCCAGAACATCTTCTCTTTCTATACTTGGATACGCTTCCAAAATTTCCTCTATCGCCATTCCTCCAGCTAAGTAACCAAGAATTAAAGAAACCCAAATACGATGTCCGCGAATACAAGGTTTTCCAAAACAGATATTTGGGTCGATAGAGATGCGTGACAGCAAATTGTCTTTAGTCATTGGTTTTCCTCCAAGTTTTGCGTAATTCATCTAAACGAACCCACTGGTCGTTCTTCTTTACTTCAATGTACTCCCAACCATTGACAGCACCCCCGGTTATATCTTTCGCTAAGGGACTTGGTTGGTTATACTCTTGTGAACTGTAAACAATAGTTCCCTTTGCAGAGATTGCCAAGTTATTGATATATTGACGACCTTGTTTGTTTGCAAGCTGCTTTTTCAGCCTAACCCTGACAGGCATTCCTTGCTTGGTGATACCTGCGTCGAATAGCTGAGTTAGACTGACGTGAGAGTGGTCAGACTTTTGTTCTGGGGTTTGACTTTCGAGATTTAGAACTAATTGAGTAGCATGTGCTTGAGGTTTACCCAAATGCTGACTGACTGGTGCTTGTACAGCTTGCGACCTTTTGGTCAGCCAGTGGAGAAACGAATTACGTAACTGTTCTGGCATCTGGGATATATCGCTGTCGTTGAGATGAATGTTCATAAGAATCCTGTAGAGGCTGGTTTTTCCAATCATGGCATCCACCTCCTGAAAATGTCAACGTTACTGTAGCCATATGATTAAGGCGTTACTGTAGCCTTATGGTACGGGCGGCGACAAAATCGTGTAACCTATATGTACCAAGGGAGAAAGAATGCCCATCTGACGACACGTCCGGTTTACTGGAACAATTGACAAAATCGTGTAACCTATATATAAGGAGAAAGGATCGCAGTGCAGTGCTGCTTGGGTATAAATACCTAAAATACCTTTCAGGGATTGAAATACTGTTGCCTTCTGATTTCGGGCAAAACCCTTTCTCCGCAATCTTTTCAACAAATCCATCCTTCATCCTCCTGTGGCTTCCAGTACCAAGTCAGCGTTTCTAACAGCAGGGCAGATCGACCAAATGCAATTGTGTAAGGTGGTTTGGTGTCGTCGGCGCGATCGCTCAACCCATATGCTTGAAAGTGAATCGGTAATCCTAACTTGGCGCGTAACGTGGCGCGATCGCGATCCGAAATAAAACACACTAATCCGCGCTTCGATAATTTACGACTAATAGCGTTAATTCCGGCTGTTATTTCCAAACCTTTAAGTATTTGCACTTTACCAGATTGAGCAATTTCTCTCAAATCGTCCCGCGAGCAATAAAACTGCCAATCTTCCCGCACTTCCCGATATCCTGTTAATCTCAAATAACACAAAGCTTTGTCAAATCGATTCGTTACTACTCCGGCTTTCTTGGCTCTTGCCATAAAGTCTTTCTCTTCCATCCAATCAAATCTAAAATTACTCATCAGACTTGGCAGATTGTAAGTTTTAAAACGTTCTTTCTCCGGTTCTCCGGGGTTCGTCTCGTCATAAATGCCGCAATCTAGCTGACTAATTCCCCGAAAACTGCGCGCTTCCTCGATGATTTTCTTTTTCTCTTTTTCCATGCAACGAAAAAGCTGCGAGCGCATCTGGTTAATAGTAATCCCCAAAGCCTTTTCGATATCCGCTTCAAACTTATCAGCCGCTTCTGGATAATCTTTTTTCAAGCTTTTCTTTAACTCTAAATGGACGCAAGCCGATTGAATTCCACCCCAGCGTTTGGGATACTGTCTAAACTGGTTGACATAACCATAATGCTGGCGAATTGCATTGGAAAACGAGATGCGATCGCAACTCTCCCCATCCTGCAAAGGGTGTCCCTCTGCTTCAAACAATCGCTCAACAATAAAGTTAGGCAACAAGGCATAAGCTTGATAGATTTCAAATCCTTCATGTCTCCCCAACCTTCCAAACCGTTGAATAAAGTTACCCGCGTCTGCCGCTTCAAAAACTAAAAAGTTAATCTTGAAATCCACCCCCACATCAATCGTAGAAGTTCCCAAAAGTAAATCTGCTTCTACCACCGATTTAGATTTTTCTGTCTCTCCCGTCAATCCGGTATTTTCTCTGACTTTCAACCCCAACGGCTCAAAAATTTCCCTAAATCGAGGTACTAATTTTTTCACCGCTGCAATTGAATTGAGAATAATCGCGCCTTTACTTCCCGGATGCTCTTGAAAGAATTTTAAAATAGTTGTTTCCGCATTGGCTAAAATCCAGTCATAGCTAGATCGCAAATTAGGTTCTAACTTTTGCGGAAAGCTCAAACTAATCGGATAACTAATCTGCCGCCAATTCTCACCCGATGTGAATTGATAACCGTTTTGATTAACCGGATCGATGATGCGATATCTAAATCCAGCGTTGGATAAAAAATCTTGTAATAAATCGTTGGGTGTCGCCGAAAGAAACAAAAACTTTTTCCCAGGCAGCGTATGTTTAATCAGTAAAAGCGCATTCAAAACGCTGGTAATTTGAGGAGATGAAAAAACGTGAAATTCATCAAAAAGAAATAACTTATAGTCGTTGTCAATTTTGGCAAACAGCCGATCGGCATTATCTCCCTTTCCCTCTTGATTGCGGCGCAAATATCGAAAATCGTGAATATAGTGAAAGATATCGGGATTGGTGAGCAAAATTTCGGAATTATCAGCGCGATCGCATAACCCAGCCAATTTTGAAGCCAATTTATTCGTTATCACAAATTCGTCTAAAATCGCCGCATTTAATCGATAAATTTGCGGATCGTATTCTGGTTTAAACTTCTCCTTGTAACCCGCCACCTGCTTTTCCTGATCCCGCGCCAATTCGTTAGTCGGATACATCGCTAAAGTGTACGTGCGATTGGTCATTGCGGCTAGATACGCCGCCAAACTCTTACCATCCCCCGTCATCGCGGTATTAAAAATCACGTCAATATTTGAATCGCGTATTGCTTTTAAAGTTTCTACTTGATGCCAGGAAAGCAACCAATTTTCCGGCAATTTCACGCCTTTTGGTGTCTCCTCTGCGGGACAGGAATAAACAGGTTTGAGAGTAATTCTATACTCGGACATATACTTATTTTGTGTCCGTAACTCGTTGTTATTCCCTATATTGGCATCGAAAATAGAGATTGGCAAGCAAAATACAGATAAAGTACACGGACAAAATATGAGTCGCAAAGGTCAGTCAATTACCCTGTCGGTATCGGAGAGAGACAAAGCGCAACTGGAAGCGATCGCCTCCGAATTCGGCATGATGTGGGGCGATCGCCCAAACATCTCCAAGTTGGTAGAAGCGATCGCCCGTCGCCAACTGTTGATCGCACCCAACAACAATTGGTCGCCAGACCGCATCAGAGCGTTAAAACGAGCGATGGATGGCTTAGTTGACTTGGGAGAAACCGAACAAGCCGAAATTTTGGCAAATTTGCTTCTAGAACGCGGCGAACTATCCTTGCCGTTACGCACAGAGATCGAAAGCCGTTTAGAGAATATGCGATCGCCGTTGCGCGTAGAAATAGATCGTTACATTCACAGACAGCAACCGTTCCAACTTTCCTATCAAGAT
The DNA here is from genome assembly GCA_003486305.1 of Cyanobacteria bacterium UBA11371. Classification (GTDB taxonomy): domain Bacteria; phylum Cyanobacteriota; class Cyanobacteriia; order Cyanobacteriales; family Aerosakkonemataceae; genus Microseira. The sequence goes on along the minus strand of DNGJ01000488.1, from coordinate 1,930 downwards.
GCTGCAAGTCGTTTGTGGAACTTCACAATTCATCATGCCAAAATCCAACTACACGAAAAACGACAATATCTAGACTGTTGGTGCGAAGAAACAGAAGGAAACCAAGATATCGAAGCACTGCACCACAACTGGTGTTTGCGTTTAGACCGAATTAATGATGCCGCCATAACACCCATAGCAACTAAATGGCGTCCCGATCTAGACCAAATCGAAGTTGAAATGCACCTATCTGGCGGCTTAGCATTTGCTTACAAAGCCAAATCTGAAGATATTGTTAACAATTGGTTGCCAGATCGACAGCGAGTGCGGCAAGTTGTGAGGCGGGTATCGAATACTTTCTGGTTTATGCGAGAAGTCATGCAGTATGCGCCAGATTGTGTCGTGGTATCGCCGGAGGGAGTGCGCGATCGCATTAAGCAAAAACTCATCAACCTCTGCCGTCAGTACGACTTACAAATTAGGGAATAATACTCACCGCAATCCAAAACGGGGCTTTAAAATATAAAGCCCCGATAACTTTATGAAGATTTATCATGAAGCCCTCTTAAACTTTAGTTAAGAGAAACAAACCCAAACATATATTTGTTAAACCAATAGGTTAAATTAGCCCAGCTTATTCAAAGTCGATTAAAACTGGAAATAGTGCGGCGATCGCCAGATTCCTATCGCCCAATAGTTGCTTATGATGACCAAACTAGAGAAATATTATAGAGTTCTTGAGCTTGAACCGGGCGCTTCCATAGAAGAAGTGAACCAAAGCTACAGAGACATGGTTTTTGTCTGGCATCCGGATCGGTTTGTCAACCATCCTCGATTGCAAGAGAAAGCCCACGCCAAAATACAAGAAATCAACGAAGCGCGCGATCGCTTGCAATTTGCGGTACAAAAAGCCCCAACCATCAAGGTTGCAACCAAATCCTCCTCCAGGGTATCCCCGCCTGCTCGCTCTGAATCAACCGTGCAGCACAGCTATAAACCGAAAGTAACTTCAGTTTGGGAAAGCAACTATAAAACAGTAATTGATGAGCGCGTTAATGTTAGCTATCCCAACAAAATTGATGCTTGTGGCTGGTTGGATTAAAGGAAAATTGCGAAGTTTGTTTAGTTTGGGGAATCGAGAGCGATCGCTATTCCTGCGGACGGTTGACGCGAATCAATTTACCCGCTAAAGTTTCAAGAGCAGCAATAGCTTCATTAATGCGGGTAGCCAGCCTTTCAAAGTCCGGATCTTCCGTGCAGACAATGATGCGAGCATGGTCAGGTTGTAAAATATGCAATCGCATAAAATCACGGCGATTGCGGGTCAAAACTGCTCTTTCATTAGTCACCGCAAAAGCTAACACTTCCTCATCGGGAATTCGCAAATTCGCGTTACCTGCTTCTCTAGCTGTTAAAACATCGTGACCAAAACAGCGTAGTAATTCTACAACTGGCAGAGGAAAATTTTCGTCTGTATAAAGATTTGCCACTTTTCAGACTTCCTCATTTTCTCGAATTGCTTGTTGGATTTCATCTGGATGTGCTGCCGCATAAGCCCAAGCATTCACCAAATCAGCAGCAGTAAGATGGGGGAATGCCTCTAAAATACGAGCATCGCTCATACCCAGACGACGATCGATTACCAGCGACCGAACAGGAATCCGAGTCCCTGCTATACAAGCATCACCACCACATACACCCGGAGTCTTTTCAATCCCTTGCCAAGAATTGCTTAAACTTTGGACTAATAACTGTATTACCTGGGCTTTTTCTGCCGGACTTAAAGCGAGAAGTTGTTTTTCTAACTCTGTAGTTAGCATAGGTGGGTTGTTTACGCGATCGCATAATTTATATCATCTCCGGTCAATTACCCACGATCGGGAGCCGGGACACGGCACGATCAAAGTTATCTGTTTGTCCGAGATATCTATGATGCCGTGTCCCTACGCAA
>DNGJ01000432.1 GCA_003486305.1 Cyanobacteria bacterium UBA11371 | reverse complement strand
TTTGGCACTTCCGGCGGCGTGCCGTTATGGGATTTTTCAGATTGATTCCACAACAGCATGGTGAGCAAACCATCAACCAAACCATTACCGCCATTGTTACCGTTAACCAACACATCGGGGATNNGAAGATATTGTTCAAAAAACGCTGGTTTCTGCCTTGATTATTGACGACTTGAAGGAGGTTGACCATTTGGTTTAGGTCGAATCTCAACCGGAATTACCGGAGGTTTATCCAGGGAAGGAACTATTGAATCCGTACCCGATACTTTTGGCACTTCCGGCGGCGTGCCGTTATGGGATTTTTCAGATTGATTCCACAACAGCATAGTTAACAAACCATCAACCAAACCGTTACCGCCATTGTTACCGTTAACCAACACATCGGGGATGAGACGCACCTTGCGATCGCCTACAATTTGCATCAACTGCATCGAAGTGTAACCTTGCGCCCCCAACGCCTCCACACCAGCGCGGTAAGCTTCCGCCTTCGCATTCCCCGTAGCGCGAATAGCATCCGCTTCCGCAATGGCTTTAAGTTTGGTAGACTCTGCCTCACCCGTCGCTTGCTTAATGTTGGCATTCGCTTTCTGTTCGGCGATACTAACATTTTGCTCAGCTTTGACCATTTCTTGCTGAATATCTGCCAGCGCCGTTTCCCGCACCAGTAGTTGGCGTTGCTGTTGCGCCATCTGCTGCACTTCGTAAGTTTTGCGCTGTTCTTCCGCTAGTTTGCGTTCAGTTAACGTGTGCATTAATTCCGGCGGCGGTGTAATCAAACCAATCAAAGTATCCACCGCTTGTACATCATAAGAACGCAACGCCGCTTTTACATATTCTGCCGCTTCTGCTTGTCGTTCGCTGCGGGCAGTTAAGAAATCCAGAATCGTATATTCTTGTGCAGAATTGCGGAAATAATTCCCCACAATTGGACGCAAAACTTGATCGACAACATTTTGCATCGACCCCAAGCGGGAAATCACCTTTGGCGCATCCAACGCACCGATGTGAATGACTTGAAATACTTCCAAATCAAAGGTAAATCCATCAAATGAAAGTAATTTCAACGCCACTAAATTAGTATCGTAACCGTGTCCGCCAGTAATTCGCGCCGTGAAGTTCAACACAATATTAGTCGTTGGCACCAATTCCACTTTCATCACTCGCGTATTCAGCGGATGTTTGCCTGGATAAAGCGGTTCTACCCAAACACCTTTGTGCCCAGTTTTGACTAAATGACCGTGAGTAAAAGCCGCACCGCTGATATCTTCCGATGCCATCCCCACAAAAGAAATTACCACTCCAACATAGCCGATGGGAATTTCCGTCATCGGGACTTGTTCAATTTGGACAAACCAAGGATTTAAGTTCCACGAACCAGATAATAATACCTGCTCTTGCAAACCTCGGCGTCCGCCGCCATTGATGAATTTTTGACCGTTTTGGAAGTTATCGTGACCGGGAATAATTGGCCCTGCAATTTCGCCTTCATCGATGGGAATGCCGTCTAAAGTAGTGATAATTCCCACTCTATCGGGTGAAATGCTATGAATGTGCAAATGTTCCGGCCTCATGCCATGCTGGTTAGCATTCGCTGCTGTAATTACCTTGAACAAAGCCGTATTGATGCGGTAAGTACCGGCAGTTAGAATACCCAATTGTCGCCCTTTTTCCCCGCGATTCGTGAGGAATTTACGCGCATCTTGAAAATTATCGCAATCTACTACTTTGCCCAAAATTCTTTCTAGAGGAATCGAAGCACCATCGGCGGCGACAACTAAGGCAATTTCCCCTTGGGGAATGACGGTAACGGATTCTTTACGCACGGCATATTGCCAAGGCCAATAGCCCCAATGCCACCCCGGTGCCAGGGTATCCGCTTGATAGCCAGCTTCCCCATTTAAAGCTATTAAACGCCCTGGAGGCAGTCCGCGACCGGAAAGCGCAAATTTCTTTACAACTATACCGACTTCCCGTTCGCCAATTACTACAAGTCCGCCAAAAAATAGCGGCACAAATATCACAATACCGCCCACTATAACAATGGGGATAAATCCCCAAGGTTCCAACACTTGCATCGTTTGAATTTGAGTGTTGTTTGCTACTAAGGGTGGTATTGCGGGTTGTACCTGTTGGGCAACGATTTGTTTTTCTGGTATCTGCTGTGCGTTGCTGTGTGCAGCATTGGCAGGGGTAAAAGAAGTTACTGCCATTGAAGCGAATACCGAGGCTGCCAGTCCCAGCAGTTTACTGCTTTTTTTGAAACTTTTCATAAAAAAATTCATCCCTCAAAGGGAGCAATGTGTATCTACACTAGCAATTCAGTTTGGAGTTGACCGGGTTCTTAAACTTTCTTTGATTTACAGAATTTCTTAATAGTTGGTGCGGCGCGATCGCTTGCACGCGCAACCGGGTTTGTGGTCAAAATTGTGGGTTTGAAGCGAGAAATTGGGTCAAAAACCAGATTTTTGGCACAGATGCGATCGCTTTTTAATCTAATATCATTTTCGCTCGGAAAGGTTGTGCATCGTAGGGGCGGGTTTTACCAGAAATGTTTGAAGGTTAACCAAGGGTTAAATAAACCCGCAAGGGCTGACCCTAGCAATGCTATCGGACATAATATAATGTGATATGATGTTCGGTCGATTACCCATAATTAACAGCCGGGACACGGCACAATAAACGTCCATTGTTTGTCCGAGATATCTATGATGCCGTGTCCCTACGCAACGCCTCTGTGAGGTTTTTATATAATGGGCAATTCAACGGACATCATATGACAGGAGCGATCGCTTTCCCCATGCAAAAAAAAGTAGAGACGCGATTAATCGCATCTCTACTATTACAAATCCAAATTTGATAAGTTCTACACTTGAACCATGCCGCCAGCGGCTTGAAACCGGGCGCGGGCGCGCTTCAAAGCTTGCGTTGCCTGAATTTGCTCTTGACGGTTACCCCCAGCCTGAACCTGGTTATAGCGCTCTTGAGCTTGAGTATATTCAGCCCTCGCCGCGTCCAGATTAATCTTATCGCTGCGTTCGGCACCGTTGACCAAAATGGTCACTTCGTTGCTTTCCACTTCTGCAAATCCGCCCATTAAGGCAATAGGAAACCAATCCTTGCCAGTGCGGACGCGCATTACGCCGATATCCAAAGCAGTCAACAAAGGTGCGTGACCGCTGAGGATACCGAGTTGCCCTGTTGTACTGGGCAGAATAATTTCTTCAGCACTCGAATCCCAGACAGTTTTGTCTGGAGCAATTACGCGAACGGTTAAAGTCATCTCGATTGTTGTCCTTTGCTAATTGCTAATGGCTAATTGCTAATTGTTTAAGAGCTATTAGCTATTAGCCATTAGCTACGCCTCTATTACTTAGCTTTCAGCTTTTCAGCTTTAGCCAGCGCTTCGTCGATGCTGCCGACCATGTAGAAAGCTTGCTCTGGCAGTTCGTCCAATTCACCGGACAGAATCTGCTTAAAGCCTTTAATCGTATCGTCGAGCTTGACGTACTTGCCGGGAGAACCCGTAAATACTTCTGCTACAAAGAACGGCTGAGACAAGAAGCGCTCAATCTTGCGCGCGCGAGCAACGATTAGACGGTCGTCTTCCGACAATTCGTCCAAACCGAGAATCGCGATAATATCTTGCAGTTCTTTATAGCGTTGCAGAGTTGATTGGACAGCGCGAGCGGTGCCGTAGTGGTCGTCGCCAACGATATCGGGTTGCAACATCGTGGAGGTAGAATCTAACGGGTCAACTGCGGGATAAATTCCTTTAGCTGCCAAACCACGAGATAGTACGGTTGTTCCATCCAAGTGAGCAAACGTAGTTGCCGGTGCCGGGTCGGTCAAGTCGTCCGCAGGTACGTATACGGCTTGAATCGAAGTAATCGAACCTTCGGTGGTCGAGGTGATGCGCTCTTGCAACGCACCCACGTCGGTTGCCAAAGTTGGCTGATATCCTACCGCAGAAGGCATCCGACCGAGTAGTGCGGATACTTCCGAACCTGCTTGTACGAAACGGAAGATGTTATCGATGAACAGCAGTACGTCTTGCTTACTGACATCGCGGAAGTATTCTGCCATTGTCAGCGCCGCCAGACCGACGCGCATTCTCGCTCCTGGTGGTTCGTTCATCTGACCGTAAACCAGAGCGATTTTCGAGGCGTTGAGGTCATCTTTGTTAATAACCCCAGACTCGATCATTTCGTTGTAAAGGTCGTTTCCTTCGCGGGTGCGTTCGCCCACACCGCCGAATACTGACACACCACCGTGTTGGGTAGC
>DNGJ01000288.1:1667-12037 GCA_003486305.1 Cyanobacteria bacterium UBA11371 | reverse complement strand
TTAAAAAAATATAAAAAGGTCTAAAATTAGGTGTGGTGTTTGGAGGAATACCGTGTTTATCAGATTGGCAGAACAACACCGACAATTTGTCCAAGATCTGGTGATGAACCTCCAAGCCCTAGCGATCGTGCTAGAGCGTAGAGGATATCCAGCTTCCTGCTATACCTGCGGGAATCAAATGACAAGCGCCTCTTTTATGGTCAGCTTGGGAGAAAATCATCTGATTCGATTTTTAGTGTCGGACTACGGCATCACCTGGACAGAGATGCGCGACGACCGAGAACTGATGAAGCTAGAGGGTGCTGAGGCGATCTCTCAGTTGCAGGAACTAGCCAATCTGATCAAATACAAAACTGAGCCTAGCAAGCCATATGCTGTTATTTGGCAGGGGAAAGCACCCGCAACGGTATCGGGAGAATAAACTTTAACTAAGTCGGTTCAACCCACCGTTGACGCCATCAGTGGCAAAAGCTAAAGATGGGTCAAAACCTGGCTAGCAATAAGGTGTAGGTGAAAGTAACCCAATATGGGGCATACAGCGGCTCAATTTTTTTTTTGAGGGCTTGTTACCTATATTCAAAAGATGCGTTCTGGTGAATGCTGGCGATATACCTGCGGCAAGCGCTCGGGTTAGCATCAGCTGCTGGCTAGGTGAAAATTTCTGGGTGAAAATTTATCGACGACCCTCGGGTCAAACTACCTAATGTCAGTTTTTATTAAGATCTATTTAGAGCGGCGCCTAAAACTAAGCGTATTATTTAATAATTTTTTACCGCATATTGTTAAATAAAATTATGACATAAACGCTGAGTAAGGGGGAAAAAGCCTTAGCTCGATCTTTGCTGGCTCAACTTTTCCAAAAATTTAAGATGATTCAGTAGTTGTGCGGGGCACACACAATAGGGGAGCATTCTAACCTAAGATGTGGTTAGTTTATCGACTGCACTTTGTGCGTCAGCAAAGCGGTCAGATAGTTACCGTAACTTACTGTAGCAATCTTGTCAAGTGCTGGCTGATTGAATGACGCCATCCTTGGTAAATAAGACAAATCAATAGCAACAACAACTGAATTTTCCCGTGCAAATTTAGAATAAACGGCTGGTTTATCATGATTGACCCGCAGTCGAGGACGGCATTAATATCATCGCTCCTGGAGTCGTCTCAAGATATGGAATTAGAAAACCGACTTGGTTTGTATCAAGTATTTTTAAAGCTCTACCACCATCATCGCAGCCTTTTGGATGATATTCTGCGGTTAGAAAACGTAGCGAATCCATCTGTTAGGGGTACAGCACCCGGTTACGTGCAGGCAGGAATACATCATGGGCAACCCTATTTGATTACCAACTTGCTGGATGGTAAAACCCAGGGACTGTTTCAACCAGAGGGGGTGTGGATTGTAGGCCGCGATCGCCGTGCTAACATACCGATTCGAGAGCAATGCATGTCTCGCATCCACGCCGCGATTCAGTACGTTGCCAATGAAGGATTCTACCTAATTGACTTGGGCAGCACCAACGGTTCCTTTGTCAACAGCGAACCCGTTTTTGAGCGGCAGTTGCTCAAAGATGGCGATCAAATTCGTTTGGGTAGTGTAGCAATTTCCTTTTTTACCTGTCAAACTGCCCAAACCTTAAGATCGGCACCGCCAGAAATCCTGGCTAAAATCCAGGCAATGACTGCCAAAGACGGCACAGCCTTGACAGCGGCTGCCTCTGATGCTGATGTGGCTCCACCTCTGCCCGGTGAGAAATCTAAAGACACAGACTCTTTCCCGCCACTCAACAGTCTCAAAGAAGAGCCGCCCTGTGAATCTTCCCTGTCCCAGTTGAGTTCGTCGGTACAATCGGAAATTTTAGACCGCTTTTTCAGCCAACAGATGCCAGCAGATCGAAACTAATGGAATCGGGTAAGCAGAGCGCAAAGCTTCTAACCGTAGGGCATTTGCCCTACAGTTAGAAAGCTTTGAGACTATTCTTCTTCTTCTAAAAGCTCCTCTTCGTCTTCGGCACCACCCTGTGTCACCGAGTTGGCGGAAATGACGGCTCCCTTCTCTAGTTTTTCTCGAATCTGCTGTTCGATTTGCTTAGCAAAGTCGGGCTTTTCTTCCATGTATTTAATGGTGTTATCCCGCCCTTGGGCAATATTGTCACCGTTGCAGCTATACCAAGCGCCCTTGCGGGTAATCACGCCGGTTTCTTCCGCGATATCGACAATACAACCCATCCTGGAAACGCCTTTGCCAAAGATAATGTCAAACTCGGCGACGCGGAATGGGGGGGCGACTTTATTCTTGGCTACCTTGACTTTGACGCGGTTGCCAAATTCCTCGGAACCCTTTTTCAGGGTTTGAATCCGACGAATGTCCAGGCGCACCGAAGCGTAGAACTTGAGGGCGTTACCGCCAGTCGTCGTTTCTGGGTTGCCGTAGGTGACGCCGATTTTTTGGCGCAGTTGGTTGAGGAAAATTACCGTACACCCGGATTTACCGATGTTACCAGTGATTTTACGCAAAGCTTGGCTCATCAAGCGCGCTTGCAAACCTACGTGAGCATCGCCCATATCGCCTTCAATTTCAGCGCGGGGGACTAGCGCCGCCACCGAGTCAACCACTACAATGTCAACCGCCGCCGAGCGCACGAGTTGATCGACAATTTCTAGCGCGGCTTCGCCGTTGTCGGGTTGGGCGACAAACAAATTGTCAATATCTACGCCCAATGCTGCCGCATAGGTGGGGTCGAGGGCGTGTTCCGCATCGACAAATGCTGCGACGCCGCCTGCTTTTTGCATTTCTGCGATCGCGTGCAGCGCCAGCGTCGTTTTCCCGGAACTTTCCGGACCATAAATTTCAATTACCCGCCCTTTGGGTAACCCACCGCCCAACGCTATATCTAGAGTCAATGCACCGCTGGGGATGGTTTCCACCTTCATGCGGGTGGCGTCTCCCAAGCGCATAATTGACCCTTTACCAAATTGCTTCTCAATTTGGTTCAGTACCAGGTTTAGGGCTTTTTGCTTGCCAGCGGTATCGTTTGATGCAATAACCATTATCCGCCTCTAGGGTATGAGGTTTAAATATTGTATGTTCTCTTCGTCAGCACTAGAACAGATATACCATTCTAGTTTAGATTTCCAAGTACGGGAATGTCCGCGCTTGCCTAATCTATATTTGGTTTAGAGTTGCTTTGATGTATCGGAGTTTAGCATCTGACGAGGGTAGCTGGAGCCGTAAAATTTCTTAAGTAATTTTCTCCTGGTGGATTGCGATCCAGACGCGATCGCCCGTTTAGCCGGAAATCGCCGTTACACCCTTGAAGTGAAGAGTATTATGGATAGATCGCATCTCAATCGCCTCGTCGAAACAGTCCGTTCTGAGCTACTTCCCAGGTTACGGCTCGAAAGCGTCGATCCTCATGACCCGGTGAAAGTCCGCCACCTTCCCGAACCCTGGCGGCTCCTGGGAGCAGGTAACTACGCTGCCGTAGTCTATCACCCAGACTACCCAGAGCAGGTAGTAAAAATTTATGCCCCCAAGCGTCCAGGCTTTGAGGAAGAGGTGGAGGTTTATCGCCGCCTGGGTTCCCATAGAGCCTTCTCTGAGTGTTTTTATGCCGAAAACGGCTTCTTAATCCTCAAGCGCTTGTATGGAGTGACTCTCTACGACTGCATCCACCTTGGTAAACGTATACCAAAGCGGGTGATAGAAGACATCGACCAAGCGCTGGATTATGCCCGCAGGCGCGGTCTGCACCCCCATGACATTCACGGTCGCAATGTCATGATGTACGAAGGTAGGGGACTGGTGGTAGATATCTCGGACTTCCTGCAAGAGGAAAAATGCTCAAAGTGGGATGACCTGAAGAAAGCCTACTACTGGCTGTATCGCCCCCTATTATCACCTCTAGGGCTGCGAGTACCCTACTTTCTTCTCGATGCTGTCCGCAGGAACTATCGCCGCTGGCGTCGCTTGGCTTCGCGCCTGAAGCGGTTCTTGACTGGGGAAAGTGAGGGATTGGGCGAAGCGGATATGCCTCCGGCACGAGGAGAGCGAACGCCCTTTGGGCGAATCGCATCGAACTAAAACTGTAGAACCTGCACCGCCGCTGCGACGAGATTAATAGATAGTTTATCAAAACTTTTAACCAGGTTTTTTATGGCTTGCTTTATATGAGCGAGTCATATCGAATTTGTTTGCATCGGTAGCCTAAGCCCTTGCGGGTTTATTTATCCTTTGCCCTGCTAGCAACGATCTCTCGTAAAACCCGCCTCTACAGTATCAAAAACTATACAATACCTTGGCTCCCGGACGTGATATCAGACTATCCATTTAAGCTTTTTTTCTGGTAATATCTGGGCAGATAAAAGCTAAAAATTGAGAAAATTCAATAGGGAAATGAAGACAAGCAGCTACTACGAAACAATGGCAGAGTATAACCAATGGATGAATCAAAAACTCTATGGCATTTGTGCAGAAATACCAGAGGAAAAACGCCAAGAAAATTTGGGTGCGTTTTTCAAATCAATTCACGGGACATTAGAGCATATACTTTATGGCGATCGCGTGTGGATGGGTCGCTTCACGGGACAAAGTTTTTCGGGGAAATTGGGTCATGAATTATATTCCAATTTCGACGAACTTCGCAAAGAGCGAGAATTGATGGATGGGCAAATAATTGAATGGTCGAAGACTCTTTCTCCAGAATGGCTGGAGCAAATGTTTGAATATACCAGCAATGTTGATGGTAAAACTCGCGTTCTACCAACTTGGGTTTTGCTGACGCATATGTTTAATCATCAAACTCATCACCGAGGTCAATTAACGACTTTGTTGCATCAATTAGGCTACAATCCGGGGATTACGGATCTGCCTTGGTTGCCAAGTTTGTACGATTAAAATTAAGCTTTGGCTGTGAGTTTATCAATTGTTCTCTGAGGGATGGCGTTAGAACGGGCAGGGGGGAAACCAAAAATTTATCTGCGACAACATCTGCTCCTATACCAGACGCGGAGATAGTAGAAGCTAAAATCCCAGTTGAACTGCCTTTTCTTTCGTCTGTGCCAAAAATGCTTCTACAAGGGGTTTGCCAAACTGCATTAACGGTTGTAGAATTCCTTCACCTGCCATTTCTGGAGTGCCTGCGTTGAAAGGCGGTTCAGGGTTGTACTCCAGCATTAATTGGGTCATCTTTGCTACATCTTCCCCGCATAATAAACTTACCAAAGTCAAACCAAAGTCAATGCCTGAAGTTACCCCAGCACCCGTAATTCGATTGCGGTCAATCGCAACTCGTTCGGGAACAACTTCAACCCCTAACATTGCTAGTTGATCTCGAAATGCCCAGTGACAGGTTGCTTTGTAACCTTGCAGCAAGCCCGCCGCCGCCAGAATTATCGAACCCGTACATACGCTAGTAACATACTGTGCTGTTGCTCCTTGTTGTTGCAAAAAAGCCAAAATTTCAGCATCTTTCATCACCTCCACTTGTCCAAGTCCACCACCAGGAACGCAAATAACATCCAGCGTTGGACAATGTTCGAGTGTTGTTGTCGGAACTATAGTCAAACCTTCATTGCTGGTAATAGGTGTCAGGCTTTTCCACAGGAGATGAATTTGCATGTTGGGTGGAAAGGCAAGAACTTGATAAGCTGCCATAACATCAAGTTGAACGACACCTGGATAAATCAGAAATCCTATTTGCAGTTGTTTGTTTGTCATGCAATTGTTCCACTTGTTGCTTAATTTTGTTGGTTGTGGAACGATCGTAAATAGGGTTGCTGACCTTGGATAGTCCTCAAGTGGGTACACTTCGGTGCCATGATGGCTGGTTCAATACATACTCTGTTTCATGCGATCGCTACTGCTCAAACTGAGCAAGAACTACGGTTTAGATTTATGGACACCGTAGAGGAACACTTTGGAATACAACGCTGGGGTATTTATCTTTTAAACGAGCAGAACGAGTTAGCACGCTTCGATGTCAAGGGCGTTTCCGAGGCTTTTGTTGAGCGATATGAAAAAATAGGGCGTTCTGTCGATCCAGTGTTGAAATATGTTCTGGAATACCACGCCCCAGCCCATGAAGAGTTAGTGCTACCAAAGGGTAGTTGGAAGCAAAGCGAACTCTACCAACGCTGTTGTTCTGAGTACGACCACGCCCACATTATGACCGGGCCAATTGTTGGTAATGGGCAATTAATTGGTACAGTTCATTTTGCCCGTGTTGCTGATACGCCTGCGTTTAACTCACAGGATTTAGTCAAATTAAGCGCAGTTTGTATGCATTTATCGACTTGTCTTGCAGCGTTGCGAGCAAATAAGCGCGACCCCAATCAATTAGCCAAACGGCTGACTTTGCGAGAACTTCAGATCGCCGATCTAGTTGCCAAAGGCTTGACCAATGTTGAAATTGGCAAAGAACTCTGGATTACGGAGAATTCAGTTAAACAAGCCCTGAAGCGGATGTTTAGAAAGTTGGAAGTCTGCTCTCGGACGGAAATGGTAGCAAAACTAACCGATTGAGAATAAAGTATTAGCTGGCTTTGGCGCGATCGCTTGAAGACTTCGCCGCCGCAGCAAGTCGATCAAATATAGCTCTACCAAGCACCGCCACTTCACTAATCGGCATACACTGTATTTGTTTCAGCATCACGCTCAAACCAATTGGTTCCGGAAGTGGCTTCCCATCTAAATAGACAAGTAACTCTTCCATTGTGAAACCCGCTCGCGCTGCAATCTGAGCCAAATTCTCTGTATCTGGGATAGTATGCCCCTTTTCCCACAGTTGCACCGCAGTCGCAGAAACTCCCAAAAGCTTGCCAAACGCCCGTTGACTCATCTCGCCACGCGATCGTTTGACAATAAAGATTAGCTTCTCCTTTTTTTCTGCGTTCACAATACTGTTCTAGTTCACGCTCCCAAAGACTCAGCTTCCTCACTAAATCTATCCGCCACCGCTCGACTAATCATCGCTACCTGAGACAGAGGCATGACTTTAATTTTATTGAGAATTTGATTAATCTCAGAGGGTTCTGACACGGGTTTACCCTCCAAAAAGCCAAGTAGTTCTTCTAAGGTGTACCCCGATCTCACAGCTATTTTCGCCAAATTTTCCGTGTCAGGAACTGTATCACCCCTCTCCCAAAGCTGAACTGCTGTAGCAGAAACTCCCAACAGCTTGCCAAAAGCTCGCTGACTCATCGAACCACGAGCCTTTTTCACGATCGCAATCAGTTTATCTCTACCTTCGATATTCAACACTGGATTGGTTATTCCACTCACCAACAGTTATTGACAATATATCACTTATATGAATAGGCACTACAAGCAGTTCAACTAGCTTTTGCTTGCTCGTTGGAAGACTTAGCAGCAGCAGCGAGTCGTTCCAATATCGCTTGACCAAGCACTGCCACGTCACTAATAGGCATACATTGAATTTTTTTGAGCATCTCATTCAAATCCACAGGTTCTGGCAGCGGCTTCCCTTCGAGGTAACAAAGTAGCTCTTCCATCGTGAAACCTGCTCTCACTGCAATTTGAGCCAAATTTTCGGTATCTGGGATAGTCTGCCCCTTTTCCCACAGTTGCACCGCAGTCGCAGAGACTCCCAAAAGCTTGCCAAATGCACGCTGGCTCATCTCGCCACGTGCCCGTTTGACAATTTCGATTAGCTTCTCCTTTCCTTCTGAGTTCACAGTATCGGTCAATACTTGAGCATACTTATAAGTTTACTGGCTTGTTATTAAATGTATGTTTATGTCTTGACAAGCAAACTTTTAAGGCTTAATCTATAAATATAGTTTTAATTGAAAAGTTTACTTTTAACTTCTAGCTAACAGAGTTAGTTGGCTCGATAGTTATTAGCCGAGAACAACTTAATTTTAGAGCGATCGCTCACAGATGAGGATACCATGAAAGGGCGCAAAACTCGCACAAGACGCCAAACAGGACAAAGCCTGACAGCTGCTGGCAAAATCCACCCCGAAAAGTGGAACATCTCGCCACAAGAAGCAGCGTTTGCGCTCAAAGCACTGGGTATCCCCGTCAAAGAAGTCAGAAAAGTCCGCTGTCTCCCCCATCAGGTTTGCGTGTCTTTCTGGAACGAACAAGACAAAGCGTGCAGTTCGTTTTTCAGCTACCGAGCCTTTCCTACTTGGCAGCAAGCGGTCGAGCAACTAATTGCCACCACTCAAACTATCCCACAATTCGAGTATCTGACGCAAATCGTTGAATACGACCTAGTACAGTTTCCTTACCCCGTAGAAATGGCAGACGCCATCTGGGATGCTCTCAAAAACCGCCAATCCCAACTTTTAGCCGCCAAACGATTAGCTGAAATAGAACAAAGCCTAGCCGCAAAACCTGCCCTTTCTTTGGCAAGTTCGCGCTAAAGTCTTAACAAAATATTATTCGCTTTCCCTCTTTTGAGAGACTAATCGGGTTTTCTGACAAGAGAATCATTAAAAATCAAGGCATTTGGCAAATTATGCTGCACTTTTTCCGCAGTTGTCCAACTACCGCCCTCATTAATGCGATCTTTAAGCTTGTTAGGACATTCTTGGCGAATTTCAGATAGTGTTTCAAACCACCTCGGTCGATTGATAAAAGTCGCACCATCTGGACTCCAAGCGGCTTCAAACACCATTTTGCTGTTGGGAGTTTTCTTTTGAATGCCAAGATCGTCATAGATGTCAATAGGAGTTCGCTCTCGCGTATGGCTTTTGCCGTTACCGCAGTAATCGGCGCGTGTCATGCGAGTACAAGCTTGGTGATAGTCTCGCAGCGACTTTCCTTTGACAGTTTTCCAAGGTTTGTAACCGAAGCGAACGCACTTAGCGAGAACTCCACTGGTACAGCCAAAAGTGATAATATCGCTCGATTCTGTGTGCTTCCCTGTCTTATCCCAGAAACCTGTTAGGGGAATTGCTTTGGCGACATTCTCTGCATCAGGAGTACACAAATTTTTCCATTTTTCATCAGTATAATCTACATAAAAAACGGTGTAGAGATAGGTTTCTTTTTCCGGGTCTTTTGGGTCTAGTTCGACATCTTTAATTTCAAAGTTCAGCTTTCTGCCCTGCTCGTCAACTGCGTTAAATTGTATGCCTTTTAAATCTTGGCCTTTAAGAGTTTTAGGTTTTTGGGCAATAGGGGTATTTGGGTCAACCGATTCTATAGGAGAAATCATAGTCGGCTTACCTGTCAGCTTTTCACAACCTACCAGCGCTAGTGTAGATAAAAGAAAAAGAATATACAATAATCTTATTTTCATCTTATTTTAGTGTTAATGCTAGTGAATTCTTGGCTCGCGATCGGCAACAGCGATCGCTCTCTTTACATCATTATTACGTTTGAGAATTAAACTATCACCCGAATCTCATCGCAAATAGTCAAAGTTGGCGATCGGACAAGCATAGCCCCATAAATAAATTTAGGGGCTTAACTTTTTTCATCCTGAATCAATTACTGAGTCACAAGCTCTGTTTTCGACGAGAAATTCCCATACACACACCCAACCCTAGTAACCCTACTATTACAGTTGGTTCGGGAACGGAGACTACGCTGATTTCATAGGTATTGTTCTGCGGGAAAGACTGACCAAAGAAGGTAAGCGATCCTCCAAAACTTATCGTATGTTTGCCTACAGATAAAGGATCAACCATTAGCCAATAACCATCTGATGCCACAAGAGAGGAACTTCCTGCTGGCGCACCATAAAAATTGTTTTCTGGCAAGGTAACATTGAATGGGGGAGGAGTTTCTCGATGTTGAAACAATTGATCCATAGATAGTGCTACACCATCGAGGTTGAAAAATAGAGAGGTTGTACCATCGATTACTTGTTTATTAAAGTTGGCGAGTTCCTCTCCCGTCTGGGGTGGTGTATTTGGGGGTAAACCAAAGTTATTATTCCATACATTTACTAGGGGTAAAAAAAGCAATTGATTCTCGTTTACGGTAATTTTCCGCGTGACTGGTTCTCCGGTAAACGTACCCACTAGGAAAAATACATCACCTGACTGATTAATATTTGCTTTCTCCCCTGTAGTATCCCAGAGCGGGCCAGTAAACTCAGGAATAGAATAAACATATTTATTCCATTCTGCTGACCACTCGCCCAATGTTTTTCCGTTGTATGCAGAACCGGGGGCAAGAACTCCTGCTTGGGCGGGAAGCAAATTAACTGTTAATGCCAATACTGGCACAACACTGAGAAGGGTATTGCGGATTGATTTCATTGGGGTGCAGGTTATAAAGTTTGAGTGGGTATATTGTTGGCTAAGATTTCAGAGATCCCCGACTTCTCTTGTGAAGTCGGGGATATTTACAGCGGATTGCAAGTGAGTGAGGTACACCTTCGTTTGTGTAGCGG
>DNGJ01000288.1:0-1442 GCA_003486305.1 Cyanobacteria bacterium UBA11371 | reverse complement strand
TGCCGCTACACAAACGAAGCGAAAATGCTGTACCTCACGCGGCTGCAAGCCGCTGTAAACACAACTATTCACCAGCAACTTGCGCTACAGCAACAAGCTGTCCACCTTCGACTTTAAGGCTTTGCAGTTCCATGCCTTGCAGTTTTGTGCCTTGGAGACTCGCGCCTTGGAGAACGGGGCCGTTGAGGGTGAGGCCGTTAAATTTGATGCCTTGGAGGACGGGGCCGTTTAATGTGATGCCCTGAAGTTGGACGCCGTTCATGTAGACGCCACCACTGCCACTACCATGACTTCCTGTCCAGGGGCCCAGGGTGGTGACATCTTTTATGGCCTCTTTTGGGTTTTTGTTGGCGTTAGCCTCCATAGAGAAAGCTAAAGGAAACAATGCTGCGGCGATCGCGATCGCAAATAAACTCTTTTTCATGATTAAAATCCTCCACTGTGTTTTCAAGAAGTTACATAGATTTACTGTTTGTGCTGCTGATAAATGTGGAATTGATTACTTTCCACATTTCCCAGATAGCTGATTTGCAAAAATTGCGTAAAATCAGCTTTCAAGTCTCCAGTGCATTCTGGTGCGCCAGCGTCCACCTGCACCTGCAAACACCCAATCCCAAGATTTTGATTGCTTTGTTCCAGTACCTTTCCAGTTCTGGGTGTAGCTATGGATTGTTGCTGTGCCGGAGTGACTGCCAAGTACATCATCACCCAACAGCTTTTTAATCCAATCGATCAACTTGTGTAGGAATCCCTGAATAGCATTAGCGATGAAATCAACCACATCTGGTGGCAGGTTCACCCCGAAGATTCCACCAACAAAATCGATACCACGAGCGATCAATTCTTTTTTGATCTTCTCCTTGGCAAAAGCTGCTACTTTGTCGATGAACTTGCCATATTTTCCCCAATCTTGCTCGATAGCATAAACGCAAACAGTATATTGCTTGGGGAAGCCTTGGCCTTCATGAAGGTTGAAATTTTGGAGTATCTTGTTGTCGAAAGTCTTTTTCTTCCCTTCTTTGATAGAGCCAAGATCGAAAGAACTCTTTCCCACATCACCGTTTTCATCGATACTTACTATGCCGAGAGTGACTTCATCGACCGTGTTGTATACCTTCTTGCCGACAAACGGCCACCAAATCCAGTAATCGTCCTGAGCTTCTTCTACTGTTAGTTTTTCCAAGCGCAATGTCAGCCGATTAGATGTGGTAGCTTGATTGGCAGTTGCTGCTACAGTAAGCTGTGGAGCGGGATCTTTGCTCAAGGTTGAGCGAAACGAGGCGATCGGTGTTAGATAAGACATATACAACGGCGATTCAAACAGTTTCGCTGCCGTTACATCAAGAGTCAAGGGGTCTTCGGGTTTTAAATCAGCCAGATGCCCTAGCACTTTTGCTCGTTCTTTAGGCTCCAATTTGGCGTAACCGTTCAGGGGGTGCGCC
>DNGJ01000289.1 GCA_003486305.1 Cyanobacteria bacterium UBA11371 | reverse complement strand
GCTAACCCGGAATGAGCTGCCATGCAGTAACGGCAATCATGTTCGTAATTTGCAGTTAGATAAACAATTTGTTGCTCAATTGGTGTCAAACTGCTTGTCTCAAACAAATCCCACAATGCCATTCCGCCTTTCAAGACTGCGGGTGCTTCTGCTAAGATTCCTTCCAAATTAGGAATTAAACCAAATGTCTCCTTTGCGTGAATCAGGGCTTCCTTTGAGGCTTCGGGTGCAGTTTCCAGCGTGTGAATCGTAAATTCCATCAGTTTTCACTCCAAGCGATCGCTAGGGAGACAAATCTGTCTACCTACAATAGACGCTAGTATAGCTGTAGGGAGACAAATCTGTCTACTGTAAAGAACATGACTGATGAATCAAGTGCGGCGCGGCAAAAAATCTTAGAAACTGCGTCACAGCTTTTTTATCAAAAGGGGATTCAAAATGTTGGCATTAACGAAGTGATTGCAGCTTCGGGCGTTGCCAAAAGAACGCTGTACAGACACTTCCGCTCAAAAGACGATTTAATTCTGGAAGTGATGCAGCATCGCTCAGCACAGTGGATACGCTGGTTTGAAGAATCTGTTGCTGACAGAGGTAATACAGCAAAGGAAAGATTGCTTGCTACTTTTGATGTGCTTCAGGGATGGTATGCTAAACCTGATTTTCGCGGATGTCCTTTTATTAACGCCGTTTTAGAAATTGCCGATGCTGCTCATCCGGTGCATCAAGTTTCAGTTGATTTAAGAGAGGCAATCCGTACATACATCATGCAGTTAGCCTCTGAAGCAGGAGTGCGAGATCCGGAATCGTTCTCGCAGCAATACTTACTGTTAATCGGGGGCGCTAGTTTAATGGCAACAATCGAAGGAAATCCGGCAGGAGCGCAACAAGCTCGCCAGATTTTGTCTGTTTTGATTGATGCTAGTTAGCGATCGCTAATATCATGTCCGGTTGCATCGGTAGCGTAAACCGGGGCGGGTTTATTTATCCTTTGCGCTGAAGCGCAAAAATTTCTCGTAAAACCCGCCCCTACACTATGAAAAACCATACACTACCGTTGCTAGCGGACATAATATAAAACATCTCCAAACCTGGCTGCAAAAATTACGGTATATTTTGGTTTCTAGGGAATATAAAACCTCGGCTGACAAGCCGAGGTCTTGATTACAATCGCTCAGTCAGCAACCTTGCGATCTCACTTAGGCTCTTTTTTCTGTTTCTGCTCTTGGAGCCAGTTCTGGATTAATTCAGTTAGAACGTCGCCCATTGTGCGGTCAATCGCAGTACAGGCAACCTTGAACTCTCGCTTGAGTTCTTGTGGGACATACCCGTTTAGCTCAACCATCCCCTCTGGTTTTCTCGTTGCCATCGTTACCTCAAAAGCTTTGTTCTATATGTATTTCACCTTAGCGAGGTAGCTGGATTCAAGTTAAACAGGTAAAATGGGTTGCGCGGTAAATGGGTAAATGGAATAGGATATGTCTCCGGTACGCTGCGCGATCGCCAGTTTCTTCCATATAATGCGATCGCGATTACGATAGATTTAAAAGGAGGTTGTTAGTTAGTGGCAGCCAAGGATCGATTCCACGAAGCGGTGAAGCGAGGACTCCAAAAAGAGCAGTGGCTGATTACCCACGATCCGTTAACCCTTGAGTTTAGTGAGGATGATGAAGTTGAAATTGACTTGGGTGCAGAACAACTATTAGGAGCAGAAAAAGGGCTAAAAAAAATTGCTGTTGAAGTCAAGAGTTTTTTAAGTGAATCAGCATTATATGATTTTCACAGAGCGTTGGGACAATTTTTGAATTACCGCTTAGTCATAGAAGCAATAGAACCGGAGCGAATTTTATACTTAGCAGTTCCGATCGCAGCTTATGAGTCTTTTTTTAAGCGGGAACTCCCTCAAGCATCGGTGCGACGATATCAAGTTAAGTTGATTGTGTATGACCCAGTGAAGGAGGCAATCGTCAAATGGATCGACTAGAGCATTACCGTCAGTGCGTTCAAAAGCTGTTAAGGGAAAAGAGTAATACAAAACCGATTAATGGAGAAATTGAGGTAGAAACAATTTTTGATAGAGAGTGCGATCGCTACCTGATTGTTAATTTGGGATGGGATGGACATCGCCGCATATATAATTGCACAATTCACTTGGATATTAAAGACGGCAAAATCTGGATTCAGCGAAATCAGACAGACAGAAAGATTGCTGATGAACTGGTAGAAATGGATGTTCAAAGAGAAGATATTGTGCTGGGTCTTCAGCCACCCTATGCGCGTGAGTACACTGGATATGGTGTAGCTTAAAGTTTACCCTTCTTGAACTAAAACTAACAGCGGTACAAGTTTTCAGTGCGTGATTGTTGTAGGGGCACGGCAACTTAAAGGTTATCTGTTTCGTCAAGATATCTCAGATGCCGTGCCCCTACCAAGCGCAGAGCGATCGCTAAACCATCTCTAACCCTAGCTGCCGAACTTATCGCAGACTGACAAAGTTTTTGAGCTTGAGTGCGATCGCTAAAAATGGTTGGGGGAAGGGGAGCGATCGCTCATCCTTTTTTAATCCACGCCAAACACAGGATAATGATTCCACAGATAATTAAGCACGGTATAAGTAAGTGCGGTGGTACACCTGCAATTGTAAGTATTCCGATTACCGTAATAGTAATAGTTGCAGCTTGTTGGGGAGATTTCATCGTCTGTATTTTCCTTAAATGAAATTGTCATTTATTGAGAATTTAATAACCAATTGGTATTAAAATAATTATCAGCCTACGTTCAATTACTCTAGCAATAATACTGTTTATACAAAGATGAATTATTGACGACCTTCAAGAGAAAATTGAACTAATTGTTTTGCAATAATAAACCTTTACTTAGGGCTAATGATTTATTTGATTTTATTGCAATCGCACTTTGTTTTGTTGATGCGAGCGCTTTCCAATCCTGGTGTTTCTAGAGAGATGGATATTGGTATGCGATCGCTTCTGACTTAACAGGAAATGTTGGGTAAAAGCGATCGCCGCAAAAAGCTGGATGAACACTTACCCACCCTAGCTTCTCTGAATTAGAGCCTATTCATCTAGAGGTTCGTAGTCATCGAGTTTCTTAGCGAGTTTCTTATTTTTGAGAAGCCTGTCCCATTCCTGCTGAAATCTCTTCTGAAGAAAACTCTGCATCCACTCCTCGGTATACTGCACTTGTTCACCCTTAATATTGGATTTAACAATCTCGCGGAACAACTCCCTGAAGCTGAAACCAAGCGCGGCTGTTAGTATGGCACCAATTGTTCCATCAACCAAGCTTCCAAGCGATGTTCCTACACCCGGAATAAATTTGAGAAAGTCTGCCAGGAGAAGTCCTATAACAGCAGTAGAAACTCCTCCTACTATTCCTCCTACAAAACTCGTCACGACTTGAACAGGCTTGAAACCGTAAATGACTGCTATACGGGCAACCAAGCCAACTTGCCCAGCCAACAACACAGGAGTATCTGAGAAGGGGATAGGGGAAAATCCAACCCAGAAAGCAGCCGTTGTGGCTGCAATAATGATATCTCTCGTTTCTTTGTCTTTCTCACTGAGGTTTACTTGCTGGGCAGCTATGAATGCACGTCTAAGTAAGTCGGGAAGTATCTCCAGGGTTTTACTAACGACTTCATCAAGACCATAAGGTTCGCAGATAAGTTTTCCGCGTTTCATCATCGGACTTGCTGCAACTTCGATGATACCTACTTGGTTGGGTATGTTCGATTCATCAATGACATTTTTGAGGCTGTCAATCTGATTTTCATCCGCTATATCGCTTTTTGATAGGATGAACAGTACGGGTATATCTTTCAGTGAGTTCCGAACGATCCTAGCGTCAAAGTCTGTAAAACGCGCCCCTGGAGCATCTACCAAATACCAAACAATGTGAATGCGATCTTCTAAATTTGCCGTTTGACGCTGATTCAGGAAATCTTCTGTATCCTTTAAAAACTTCTGCTCTCCTTCAGCACCCCCTTCCCATCCGGCTGAGTCATAGATATTCACTAACACATCAGGGCTAGAATAGCATTTGTATGACAAAGTAACAGGTTTACCTGCTCCGACTCTTGCCACATCGCTGCCAAAGGTTGCATTAATCAATGAACTTTTACCAACACCTGCTCGCCCAATAATTAAAATATTTGGCTTTTTCAGTTGTTTGAATTCTTGCTGAATATTTTCTTGAAAGCGTTTTTGAAAGTCGTTAATTGAAACTGAGAGAGAAGTCTGTGACATGATTTAACCTCATTTTAGCGGGTCATTAACATCAAAGTTTTTTAGAACATCAAAAGCACAAAAGCAGCCCGAACAATATCAAGTTTGGATTGGCCTAACCCCGTTTATTTACATCGACAATATAACAACAGCAGCCAGAATAATTCCTTGTCCTTCTTCTGACTTAAGCCATTCCAATACTCTAGGTCTTGGAGTATGCTGTTGAATAATGGCATAGCCCTTTGCTCTGGATAAAATATCTGGCGGAACTGTTGCTTGCCAGGTTTCAGTCCGATCGCTCCGATTAATCCATTGACCATCAACACCATATCTGTGTTGCTCAGTTGCCCAAATTGGAAACCCGTTTTCATCGGTTATTGCAATGAAAACACCACCTGTAAAGCCCATCATTTTTACATTCGTCCAAGTTCTAGTAGTAGCATACAGATTACCATTTGAGTTGATGGTAAACGAGGTGTTCATATGTCCACCTCCTACATCATCATGCCGTTCTCCATTGATAGGAAAAGAAATCCCCATATTTGTCTTACTCCCGAATCAGTCTCATCAGTTCTTATTTAATACTTTAAACAACCAATTACGAGAATACACCTAACACTTTTTAGCTACGTATTAGCAATTTTCTCCCGCGATCTATTAGTTTTGTTAGGTCAGAGCGCCTGAAACCTTGTCCCATCAGGTTTTACTCTAGGTTGACCGCCAAAAAGATACGGACTTACAGCGGTTTTCAATTGGGTGTAACACAGGCAGTTATAAGGCTATCGGTTAATCCCTGTGAGGATTCGATCAAGCTCAAAACCCGATCTAACTAACTTCTCTAGAGTTGTCATCCCATCCGGAAAATCAGGTTTAATTTTTGAAAAGTTTAAAAAAATCTGCATTTATTGAGTTCTTCTTAAAAACAGTTGATATAACTGGGAGTAATTACTGATACTATGTCAATACTTACGCAGATATAAATGTAAATAACTTGGTTCCGGGGTAGCAGCTATCACTTTCTTTCCCATCGCGACAGAAGACTTTACCCCTAACTATGACATTTTCCCAACCCCTAATATCAGAGTCAGAAAAGTTTCCAGAAGCGGCTACTTGCTGGAATCTCTCACAACTTTACACGGATTTAACAGCAGCAAAGCAACAATATACGGGAAGTCAAAAACAGCAATTGACACTCCTAGAACAAGCTTGTCTGCGCGGAATTCTTTGCAGTCAAAGTCCTCCGCAGATTGCAAAGGTGTTGCAACGGGAGATTAAGGGACTAAGAGTAGATTTATCGAGAGGACTGTATCGCTATATTGAAGAACTAACTCAACAGCCACCGAAAGATTGGAAAGAAATTCCAGCTATACTAGAAGCGGCTGGCTATAAGCAAAAGGCAACTGTGCTTCATTCTATCCCAAAACCTCAATCCAACCGCCAAAATTGTCAAGATTTTGGTGTAGCGATGGATGTTTCTAAATTTTACGGACGCACGACAGATCTGGCTACGTTAGAGCAATGGATTGTGGCAGAAAAATGCCGTTTAGTCGCAATATTGGGGGTGGGTGGAATTGGCAAAACTGCACTCGCATCCAAGCTGGCAACTACGGTTCAGGATAAGTTTGATTACCTGATTTGGCTCAGTCTTCGCCATGCTCCACACATTACTGATACTTTAGCAGATTTACTGGCATTTCTATCAGCTCATAATCCAATAAATTTAGATAATTTGCGTTCAATCGGTCGGTCTAAAAAAAATATATCGAGCTTGGATAACCGTCTATGAGACGGTTATCCAAGCTCTTTATTGGTTAATAATAGCAGCGATTCAGAGCCAGTTGAGACAACTATTATCGCTGAT
>DNGJ01000522.1 GCA_003486305.1 Cyanobacteria bacterium UBA11371 | reverse complement strand
CCGAGTTGATTTCGCGTTAAAGGCTGTTTGGGTTCTTGTTGCACCAACAGGGGCTTACGAGTCCAAATAATCGCTGCAAAGGTCATAAATAGAGCGCTAGTGCCAAACCAACCGGCATAATTTTGGTAAGGCGTGCCAAAGAAAGCGCCTGCTTTATCCCAGTACCAAAACGGCACCGATGTTTGACTCATGGCGGGTTCTAAGGCAAAATCCCAAGAAGTGAAGAGGATAGCACCGATAGCGATCGCGCCTACCCAACGCACCCAAGACGGCTTTTGATCCAGCTTCAGCGCCACGCGGGCGATTAAATATGAAGCCAACCCCATATAAAACCAGGAAATCGGGATGGTGAACGGCACCAACCCCGCAATTTTATACCCCAGCCCATTCAGGTAATGATAGTCGCCAAAGGGGAAGCCCGTACCCGTGCCCAGCAATTCGCTGCTTAAAGATATGCATACCGCTGGCAGCATAAAAGTTAACCAGTGCCATGCGCCCAGGGTGCGGTAGGCGAAAATTGCTACAGCGATCGCGCCTAAAATGATATTTACCACCCCACCCCCAGCCATACTCAGCTGGAAAAAGCTTTGCCCAAACGCTGGTAAATTCAATATCACTTCCGGATGGGGTAAAACCAGTAACAACCCCGCCCATCCAAAAACCATTGTGACAATGTGTCCAATCAGACAGAAGCCCTCAACCCTAATCAGTTGCTTCATACGATCTCCAAGACATAGATCGCGCTTGCAAGGCGCTTCTTAATAGTTTACAAACGTTTAACAAAAATTTATATGATTTGGGCATCTCAAGTCAGAGGGATAGGAAGAGGCAAAAGCCACAGGCAGCGGTAAGTTATAAAGAAAAACCAGACAACCCAGATATGCTTAGCCTCAAAAAACTACCTAAATCATCTTTAATGTTACTGTTGGTGACTTATACCACATTAGGGTGGATCTTATCCGCCTCCAAGTCTCCCTGGTACATCGTGCTGTTGGCGGCAGCATTGGTATTGTTGCTTGCCGAAACCTTAGCAGCACCTTTTTCCAATATCCGAAAGATTATCCTCCGTACCCTCAGCTCGGATATTAACGCTTTCATTATCGTGCTACTTCTGTCTTTTCTTGCCGCCGCGATCGTGATCTGGATTGATATTGTCACCCGCGTCCTGGTTTTAGTTTCAGCCGGACTGCTAGCCAGACTAGACCTTTATAGAGCGGGACTTGGGCAGTGGCAAGCTTTTTGGATTTTAACCGTGATTTCTTTGATTGGCTTTGCCTTGGGTTGGACGGGACAGAATTACCTTTATCCAGACCCCATAGTACCATTGGAGGCCACCCCATAGACACTCGATAAATCGTCACAACCCCGGTATCGAGCGGCACAAAAATTAGACGACACTAATAAGTAGCGTTTAACTGTCCCTTTGCCCTACAGCCCTCAAGCCGTGGGGCGATTTTGTTGTAAATAGTACCAGAAACCCGGTTTTTTAGCAAAACCGGGTTTCTTGCTGCCTTGAATTTTTGTGTATTCGACTACCAACCCCACCGCCCCTTACCGCTATCCTGGCAAAAGAATCCTTAGAGCAAGCGGAAAATAAAGGGGTAGCGGTAGGGCTTTTCGGGATTACCTAAAACGTCTAGGATGGCAAAAACTGGCAAGACCCAATGGAAAATAAACAGTAGCGGCCCTAGAATCCACGCCAGCGGGAGCAAAATAATGGTTGCCGCCATGAAGGCAATTATCGCGCCATACAGCAATACATTCAATTGGAAGTTGATCGCTTCTTTAGCATTGTCCTTAACAGCTGGATCTTCTGATACCAACAAGATTGCAATCGGTATCAGCACGGGAAACACTAAACTGGTGAAAAAGATCGCTCCGTGACACAATGCCGATACAAGCTTACGTTTGTCCGTGTCGTACATATAACCTCTTCCCTAGTGCAGTCTGGTTTATTGTTTCGTTACGAACCTACCACATTGAATCCACAGCTCGGTGGAGGAGATTTCCGTACCCCAAAGTGGGGTAGGGCGGATCAGTCGTTATCCTAGTATTGTTATTGCCCTCAACTCTAACTTCCACCCCTCGATTAATTTTTCCCACTCAATTTTTGCATGACCACCGAACTTCAGACCGAAATCGAAACTGCTGTCGAACGTCGCCGCAACTTTGCGATTATCTCCCACCCCGACGCGGGTAAGACGACGCTGACCGAAAAACTGCTACTCTACGGGGGTGCGATTCACGAAGCTGGCGCAGTTAAAGCACGACGCGCCCAACGTAAAGCAACTTCCGACTGGATGGAAATGGAACAACAGCGGGGGATTTCGATTACCTCGACGGTGTTGCAGTTTGAGTATGACGCTTGTCAGATTAACTTGCTAGATACCCCCGGACACCAAGATTTTAGCGAAGATACCTATCGGACTTTAGCGGCTGCCGATAATGCGGTAATGTTGATCGATGCTGCTAAAGGGTTGGAACCCCAGACGCGCAAGCTATTTGAAGTCTGCCGGATGCGGCGGCTGCCCATTTTTACCTTTGTGAATAAAATGGATCGTCCGGGGCGGGAACCTTTGGAGTTGCTCGACGAAATTGAGAAAGAATTGGGTTTGCAGACTTATGCGGTAAACTGGCCTATTGGGATGGGCGATCGCTTCAAAGGCGTCTTTGACCGACACCAACGCCAAATTCACCTATTTGAACGCACAGCCCACGGTAGCCGGGAAGCAAAAGATACAACGGTAGATCTAGGAGATCCCCGGATTGAACAACTGCTACAACAAGACCTATACTACCAACTCAAAGAAGATTTAGAAGTTTTGGAAGGATTGGGACCAGAACTCGATATCGAAAAAGTACACGCAGGTGAATTGACGCCAGTATTTTTCGGTAGCGCCATGACTAACTTTGGCGTCCAGCTATTTTTAAACGCTTTTCTCCAACTTGCTGCTAAACCCGGTTCTCGCAATTCATCATTAGGGGAAATTCCGCCGACAAATCCAGATTTTTCCGGATTTGTGTTTAAATTGCAAGCGAATATGGACCCGAAACATCGCGATAGAGTTGCTTTCGTCCGCGTCTGTACGGGCAAGTTTGAAAAAGATATGGTGGTCAACCACGCCCGCACTGGTAAAACGGTGCGTTTGTCAAGACCCCAAAAATTATTTGCCCAAGACCGGGAATCAATCGAAGAAGCCTATGCTGGAGATGTGATTGGGTTAAATAATCCAGGGGTGTTCGCGATTGGCGATACAATTTACACGGGTCAGAAATTAGAGTACGAAGGGATTCCCTGTTTTTCTCCTGAACTATTTGCTTTCCTGAGAAATCCCAATCCTTCTAAGTTTAAGCAATTCCGTAAAGGCGTTTCTGAGTTGCAGGAAGAAGGGGCAGTGCAAATTATGTATTCCGCCGATGAAGCTAAACGCGACCCAATTTTAGCCGCTGTAGGACAGTTGCAATTTGATGTCGTGCAATTCCGCTTGCAAAACGAATACGGTGTAGAAACCCAACTCGATTTATTACCTTACAGCGTAGCCAGATGGGTGAGTGGCGGTTGGGAAGCGTTAAATAAAGTCGGGCGCTTGTTTAATACCGTGACGGTAAAAGATGGTTGGGGACGCCCGGTTTTATTGTTTAAGAATGAATGGAATTTGCATCAAATTCAAGGCGATCATCCAGATTTAAAATTGAGTTCTGTAGCGCCAGTTGTTTCGGGTCAGCAACCAGAATCTTTGTAGATTAGAACTAGGTTGGACGGGCAGGATGCCCATCCCACAAAAGGCTTTTTTTCTGGTGGGGTAGGCGTTTGGACAGGCAGGATGCCCATCCCACAAAAATCATTTTTTTCTTGTGGGGTAGGCGTCCCGCCTGCCCCGTCGTGCGTAAGTTCTGATACTTTAAGAAACCGGGTTTTTCAAAAAACCCGGTTTCTCAATCATTATTTCTACGGAAAACACAATTATGCCACTAACAAAGGAGAGATTTTACAATGTAGGGACACGGCAATTTGTAGATTTTTCATAATTCCAGAAAATTTGGCTGCCGTGTCCCTACATCGGGAATTGTTTCCACCACAATTGTCGCTGGGTTTTGCTCGGTTAACAAAGGAAAGATTTTACAATGTAGGGACAAGGTATCTGATATCTTTCGGTCATACGAGAAAATTTTGAATGCCCTGTCCCGGCAAGATCGAGAATGGTTTGCACCACAATTGTCGCTGTTTTTTTATCGATTAACAAAGGAAAGATTTTACAATGTAGGGACACGGCATTTGATATCTCTCGGTAATCAGAAAAAATTTTGAAGGCCGTGTCACGGCAATATCTGCGATTATTTTATCAAAAATAACAGTTATAGCCCAACAGCAACCATGAAAAATTTCACCATCAGTCTCTATGCCTTTCACCTGCGCCACACCCTCACCTATTTTGCTAATGAAGTTGATGCGAATGCTAACCTTGTATGGGGAAATATAACCAAATTCGGTACGATTTCGTTACCATTTCTTGGTTTAAAAGATTTAAGCTCAAAACTAATTTGTTACCAAAACGGCAAGTACGAACCCAACCGCGAACAAGGACGACAAGCAGCATCGATTTAGGCAGCATTTCCACCACAGAAGGCTTTAAAATTCAAGGCAATCTTCAGCCCTTTCGCCTCCACGATACCTACGCGGTTGACCTCACTTTGTCCCCAGAATCAGATCTGATTAGCGTTGGTGCTGCTTTCGCCGCTGGGTTTGTAACTTGGTGCTTGACTCGACCTAAATAAATCATTGTGCCGCAAGTCACTTGTCAGTTTTGGCTTTGCTGATGGCTAACAGCTGAGGTATGGGTATCTTTAATAAAGCCGAGTGGAAGACTAGCCATGACCTCACTTCCTGACTCTTCTGTTGAGGCTGGACTGGCAGCTTTGAAGAAGGGAGATTTTAATAGCGCGATCGCTCACCTAGAAACCGTCCTCAACGTAGAATTAGACCCAGCCACCATTGCCCGCGCTCAAATGGGGTTGGTCGTTGCTTACAGTAGCACCCGAAAGGTGCAACAAGCGATCGCTCTCTGTCAGCATCTCACTACTAGCTCCAATCCCCAAGTCAAACAATGGGCAGATAATAAACTAGCAGAAATTACACATAATTCAACTTCTGTCAATACTACACCCACAGAAAATCCTACCGGATTTGTCCCGTTAGACCAAACACCCCAAACAAAACAGCCATCTTCTAAACAAACTAAAGAAGTTAGCGGATTTGTCCCGCTGGAAAATCTACCGCCTCAACAAAATAGGCAAGTCATACCTCCCCTGGGTAAAGCAGGTGAGCAGGTGAGCTATGGTGCAGGGGAGCAGGGGGGCGCTGTAGGGGCGGGTTTTAACAATAACCTTAAAACTGGTGCAGACAATTTAAATCAACCCGCCCC
>DNGJ01000523.1:2689-3319 GCA_003486305.1 Cyanobacteria bacterium UBA11371 | reverse complement strand
AATAGAATTCTCATTTTAACGTTTGTCTTCCCTCAGACTAGGCAGTCAAATTAGAAACAAATTGTTAAGGTTCATCATACCTGTAGACGCGCACTGCTAAACAGTCATTGCTAATTGCTAATTGCTAATTGCTAATTGCTAATCGTCTCAGGGGGAGTAACCATTAGCCATTAGCCATTAGCGATTAGCAATGCCCCATTACCAATTACCGCTGAATTTGAGCGAAAATCTCGTCTAAGATTTCTTTGGCGCCTTGTTGACGCAAGCTTTGGGCGAGTTGGATGCCGATTTGTTCGGCTTCGGTGGCAGCGCCGGTAATGGTATCTTTGATCAGTCGCTGACCGTCTAAACTGGCGACCATGCCGGTGAGGGTGAGGGTATCTCCA
Source organism: Cyanobacteria bacterium UBA11371 (assembly GCA_003486305.1). GTDB lineage: Bacteria > Cyanobacteriota > Cyanobacteriia > Cyanobacteriales > Aerosakkonemataceae > Microseira. The sequence continues at coordinate 2,933 of DNGJ01000523.1, read as the reverse complement.
TCCAGGTGAGTGTTGACGCCGATGGGGACTTGACAGCCGCCTTCTAATTCTCGTAGAAAGGCGCGTTCGGCATAACAGCGATAGGCTGTTGGTTGGTGTTGGATGACTTGAAGTATTTCTAAGATTTCGCTGTCTTCGGCGCGACATTCGATGCCTAATGCGCCTTGTCCGACGGCGTGGAGGGATACTTCGCTGGGGATGGCTTGGTGGATGCGATCGCTCATTCCCAATCTTTCCAATCCGG
>DNGJ01000523.1:0-2492 GCA_003486305.1 Cyanobacteria bacterium UBA11371 | reverse complement strand
CATTCCCAATCTTTCCAATCCGGCAACGGCTAAAATCAGTGCATCGTATTCTCCAGCATCGAGTTTCGCCAGTCGCGTGTTCAAGTTACCCCGAACATCTTTAAATGCTAGATGGGGGTAGTGGTGGCGCAACTGTGCCAGACGCCGCAAGGAAGATGTGCCGATGACTGTGCCTTCTGGTAAGGTATCGAGTTGCTTATCTTTATGCTTTTCGTGGACAACTAAGGCATCTGCGGGATTTTCCCTTTCAGTAACGCATCCAAGTATTAAACCTTCTGGTAACCGGGTGGGCAAATCCTTGAGCGAGTGTACTGCAAAATCCGCTTTGTGGTTAAGCATCTGGATTTCCAGTTCTTTGGTGAATAACCCTTTATCGCCGATTTTGGCTAGGGCGACATCGAGGATATTGTCGCCTTGGGTACTCATAGTCTGGATTTCAAAAGTCCTGCCGGGAAAGTGTTTCTGGAGTTGTTCTTGCACCCAATGAGTTTGAACTAAAGCCAGTTGGCTTTTCCGGGAAGCGATGCGAATGGTACGAGGTGGGCTGGAGACGGTTAGAGACATAGTGCGATCGCGCAACACAGCAAACAGAATAGGTGACCCCATCTAGACTACCGCAGTGCGCGTTTCTCAATGGGTCTTCGTTATTTACATTTTGTTACAACGCAATGGGTGTAGGGGCTAGGGGTTTGAACGTAGGGACACGGCATCCGAAATATTCTTTCCTTAGCGAACATTTAACGATCGCGTCCCTACTGATTTTTCGCAATTCCTTCAAACGATTCGGAACCCAAGGGACTGGGAACCCATCCTGCAATATTTTTGCGTTTGGCTAACAAAGGTTGGGAATGTACAATTGGCAGGCGCACCGCTTCTTGGTGCAAAATTTCATCAATTTCTGCATAAATTTTAGCCCTGGTTGCTTTATCTCCAGTCGCGCGTCCTCGATCTAATAATTGCAAAAGTCGCTGATTTTTCCAACCGCCCAAATCGTTAGTAGAACCGGGGCCGAAGTGGGGATAATAAAAACTATCCGGATCGCCATAGTCGGCTGTCCATCCTAACATAAAAGCTTGGAATCCCGGCGGTTTTTGCCGATCGGCAATGTAAGCCGCCCAATCTTTTGTTTTAAGGGTTACTCGAATTCCAATTGCGTTTAAATCCGCGGCGAAAGCTTCAGCAATTGGTTTCGGCGTGGGGAAATAAGCTCGGGAAACCGGCATGTACCACAGTTCGAGATCGAAGCCGTTGGGATAGCCAGCTTCTGCCAAAAGTTGTTTGGCTTTTTGCGGGTTATATTCGCGATCGCCAATCTTTTTAGATTGGAATTCTGCCAGGGCAGGCGGGGTAAAGTGAGGGCTACTTTTGCCCAATTCGCCCCAGAAAGCTTGGACAATTTGTTGAGTGTTAATGCCGTGAGCGATCGCAACTCTCACCCGCGCATCCGACAGCGGTTTATAACTAGGATTTAACGCCAAATATCCGACGTTAAAAGAAGGGCGAGGCACCGCCGTCAAATTTGCATCGCTTTGAATTTCTTTGATTTGATCTGGAGCCAAATCTACGGTAAAATCAACTTGTCCCGCTCTCAATTGAGCCAGCCTTGCTGCTGGGTCGGTAATAAAGCGAATTACCAATTGATTCATTTTAGGTAAACCGGATTTCCAGTAGGTGGGATTTTTGGCTAAAAGGATGCGATCGCCCGTTCGCCATTCCTTGAAAATAAACGGCCCCGTCCCCACCGCCATAGCCGCAGGAGTACCATATTTTGCCCCTGATTGTTTAATCGCATTTGGGCTGGCAATCCCAAAGAAAGCCGATCCAATTGCAGCCGGAAAAGCCGCAAACGGCTGTTTCAAGACAAACTGAATCGTAGATTTATCCACTGCTGTGACGTTTTGCAAGAGAGAGTTTGGCTCTCCTTTAAAACCACCAAAAACTTGAGGCCAAATTTGATAATTTTTACCGGCATCCCGATAACCATTCGGGTGTTTCTCATCCCACCAACGTTCTACGTTAAACTTAACTGCTTCGGCGTTAAATTCGCTACCGTCGTGAAATTTTACCCCCGATCTAAGTTTAAACGTCCAAGTTTTACCATCTTGGGAAACCGACCAACTGGTAGCTAAACTTGGTGCAAGTTCGGTTGTTCCTGGTTTGAATTCTAGTAAGCGATCGTATATTTGATCTTGGACAATAACCGAATTGCCATCGGTAATATTCCCCGGTTCTAAATTTACAGGTTGTCCACCGGAACCATAGACTAACACGCCTTGGTTTGTTGCGCCTGGAGAAGTGCTAGGTTGATTTCTACAATTAGAAAGAACTAGAGTAAAGGCACAAATTACCGTCAAAAGAGCGAATCGCCATTGCTTCCATCTTTTCATTGTATTAACTCGTGGCATAGTATTAATGTATGTTAAGGGAAAGCGGGAAAATATAATATTGGTTGAGAGCGATCGCAGCCACAAAAATCGTTGCTGTAGGGACAC
>DNGJ01000105.1 GCA_003486305.1 Cyanobacteria bacterium UBA11371 | reverse complement strand
ATTATGGGTAATCTTAAGGACACGATATCATATCATGTCCCTTCGCAAAGGTTATGTATAGTAGGGGCGGGTTTTACGAGAGATATTTGCTACCAGCGCTAGGGTTAAATAAACCCTTCCTTAGCAGAGGCTTCAAAAACAAATAGTAGGGCAAGAATTCCTCACCCTACTACCAATTACCCATTACCCATTACCCTTTACAATTTCGCCCCGCATTCCGGACAGAATTTGTGATTGGGTGCATTTTTCGCACCGCAGTTGCTACAAGTTACCTCTGTTACTTCTTCTAGCTGTTTGCGTTGCGGTAAGCCAATCATTTGACCGTTGCTCTTACCGGGGGCGACCATTGGGTAGCAGTTTTCATCTTTTTTGACGCGCACTTCTAGCATGAAGGCACCCTTATGGGCTAGCATTTGAGCGATCGCATCGGACAATTCTTCCCGCCGCGTCACTACCATCCCCTTCAAACCATATGCCTCTGTCAGCTTTACAATGTCGGGCATTCCTTGTTCCATATTGGAAGCTTCGTAACGTTCCTCGTAGAACGTTTGCTGCCACTGGCGCACCATCCCCTGCCAGCCATTATTCAGAATCACCGTCTTGACAGCAATGCCGTAGTGTGCTAATGTTCCCAATTCCTGAATATTCATCTGGATGCTGGCATCCCCGGCGACGCAAATCACCTGTTCGTTGGGCAGCGCCATTTTCGCGCCCATTGCCGCTGGCATCCCAAAACCCATCGTGCCTAAACCAGCACTGGAAATCCAACGCCGGGGGCCGTTTTTGAGGAATTGCGCCGCCCACATTTGGTGTTGACCTACATCGGTCGTGTAATAGGCATCGGGTGCCTGACGTCCCAACTCGACAATTACTTCTTGGGGAGACAGCATCTCTGGATACTGAGGCACTTCCAAGGGATAATCTTGCTTCCAGCCATTAATCCGTTCTAGCCAAGGTTGGGTTTGATTCGGTTCGTCGGGTCGGATATCGGCTTCCTCGCAGCGCCGCAGCATATCTGCCAACACCAGGCGCACATCCCCCACAATCGGCACTTCCGGGGCGCGGTTTTTCCCGACTTCGGCGGGGTCGATATCGATGTGAATCACTTGGGCGCGGGAGGCAAATTCGTCCAACTTGCCCGTTACGCGGTCATCGAAGCGCGCGCCTACCGCAATTAGCAAGTCGCATTCGGTGACGGCAAAATTCGCATATGCCGTGCCGTGCATTCCCAACATCCCCAGAGACAGCGGGTGATTTTCGTCAAACGCACCTTTCCCCATCAGCGTTGTCGTTACCGGGAGTTGGAATCGTTCTGCCAGTTCTTTGATTTCTTGGTGCGCGCCCGATGCGATCGCTCCCCCACCCACGTACAATAAAGGCTGTTTGGCTTTGCGAATCAAATTCAACGCTTGCTGCAACTGGCGGGGATTCCCCTTCACCGTCGGACGATAGCCAGAAATTCTTACCGATCCCGGTTCTACCGGCACGTAGTCGAATTCTTCCAAACCTACATCTTTAGGCACATCGATCAACACCGGCCCCGGACGCCCGGTACTGGCGATGTGGAAAGCTTCTGCCACAATCCGCGCCATATCCTGGGGATCGCGCACCACATACGAGTGCTTCACGATTGGCAGCGTGATCCCGTAAATATCGATTTCCTGAAACGCATCCGTACCAATCGCCGCACGGGATACCTGTCCGGTAACTACCACCAAAGGAATCGAGTCCATTTGCGCGGTAGCAATTCCTGTCACCAGGTTGGTAGCTCCTGGCCCCGATGTCCCAAAACATACACCCACTTCGCCAGTTGCACGGGCATAACCATCGGCGGCGTGGGCTGCTCCCTGCTCGTGCCTGACGAGGATGTGCTGAATGTCACCCCTTGATTCAAAGCGGTACAGTTCGTCGTAAATCGGTAGAATCGCACCGCCGGGGTAACCGAAAATATGCTTCACTCCATGACGCTTGAGACTGTCAATCAGGGCAAAAGCACCAGTTGCGCGCTTGACTGCACTCCCAGCGGCGGTAATTCCACCAGGGGTCGGCGTCACGATGGCATTAGTGATACTACTGGATTTTTCAGAAACGCTGTGGGAAGTCACGGGCATACCTCAGCTAATAAGGGCTAATTTGGCTATTTTAAATGTGTCGCTTATGATACATGATGTTTGCATCTCTTTATCTTTCTTTACGCGATTTTTAATTAACATCGATCGGGCATTGGGTAAGCGCGAGTCAGAAATAGCAGAAAGAGAAGCAAGCGATCGCGAAACACACCTGGGCAAACTGATGAGAGTTCGTTGCTTCAGGCTAAGCGATCCGAAGTTGCAAGCTTGCGATATATATTCATTGTGATCTGAATCTTGGTAATACCCCCTAGAGCGAGGAAATCTCTTAAGAATTTTAGATGGCATCTTGCAGCACGTTGCGTGTATTATACCAAGCCCAGATGCCGACTAAACTGACCAAAAGGCTCATACCGATCAGTACGACTTGCAAGCCAAACTGAACGGTGAGGGGACCTGCGATCGCTAACGGCAAGGTCAAGGCAATATTCACCACATTGTTCTGGAAGCCAAACACCTTACCCCGCATCGATTCTGGCGTTTGTCGCTGAATCAAAGTTTGCATCGGCACGCCCACAAATGCAGCGCCTATACCCAAGAATACACTGAGAGCTAAACCCAACCAGAGGCGATTGGCATAAGTGAAAACACCTAAAACAAACGCCATACTCAAAAAACCGATTAACGGCAAAGGTTTGTGGTGGAAACTCGCGCCCCAAGTTCCCCCCAACAACGCCGCACCCAATACCATCCCCACCCCGGCGGCGGCTAGCAGAAAGCCAAATTGAGTTCCTTTGAGGCCAATTTCTTCTGCCATATTAATCGCCAGCACGGTTAACGCCGCAAACACCGAATACAAAATCGTTAACTGCACCATCGCATTGCTGACCAAACGGTTTTTTTTCAGATATCGCAACCCCGCCTTAAAATCGCTCCAAGGGTTGAGATCCACCTGCGACCCATCCACTATTTTTTCTCTCACGGGAATTAAATAAATTGCGATCGCTGAGGACAGATAGAACGCCGCTACAGCAATTTCCGGCCCATATGGCCCGCCAAAGGTTTTCGCGAAGGTTAACAGCGGTTCCCCAATCGCAAAACCCACAATCAAAGAACCCATCATCGTCGTAGTAAACAGGGCGTTGGCGGACATTAACCCCTGGCGGGAAACGAGTAAAGGAATCGCCGCCTGTTCTGCTGGGGCGAAAAATTGCGTCAAAATCGATTCTAAAAATGCCACGACCAACAAAACGGTAAACTGTTTAGGCAGCAGCGGGATCGCAATTACTAACAACTCCCGCATCACGTTAGTAATCCACATAATTTGCCGCTTGTCAAAGCGATCGACAAAAATCCCCGCCGCCGAACCCAACACAACCGCTGGTAGGGTATTGGCGACCATAATAATCGAGTTCAGCAGCGCATTTGGCGATTCGGCATTTTGCATCGCTTGAGAGTTAACCAGCCAAGCGGGGAGTCCTTCTTGATAAGCTGGCTGTGCAACCAAGCTAATCAGTAACACCAAAAACACCTTGTCCGCTATTTGGGACAAGATCTGTCCGCTCCACAGCTTCATGAAGGGTCGATTCTCAAACAAGGCGCGAAACCCACTACCAGAAGCAGCGGAAGGGTCAGTTGGAAACATAGATGACTAAGGGTCAGGCTCGAAAGCGAAGGCTTAACTTCCTTTATATCTAAGCTTCGCCTCTAACAGCATAGTTAAAAATTGCGTAGGTGTGGATGCAGCAGCGCCGCTTCCCTTGCTGTCACATACAGGACTTACCCACGACGATCCTGGAAACCGGGTTTCTGTGTAGATCTCTAGTTCCAAAGCAAAGTTTTTCATCCAAACCCGGTTTCTTTGCCGCAGTGCCGGTATTGCGATCGCCGCCCGACGACCTAGAAACCGGGTTTTCTCGTTCTCTCGTTCTCTCGTTCCCAGGTTCGTTCTCTCGTTCTCTCGTTCCCAGGTTAAACCTGGGAACGAGGGTTGGGAGGCTCTGCCTCCAGCTGATTGCAATTGCTGCAAGATCTCAGTACAAGCGAACATTTTGCGATCGCCGCCTCCCTGCAACATTCCCGACGATGTTTCTCGCGCCACAAGGATGGGTGAACCGCAAGGGCGCGTGCTATTGGCATTGGGTGCAAAGGCAATAGCATGGTATTATCGCCACCACTATTCAAGCTAAGTGTATGGTTACAAGTCCTTTGACATTAAACCTAGACACCGTTCACCTGACAGACGAACAGTTCTATCAATTATGTCAAAATAACCGCGAATTGAATTTTGAACGCACTACCAAAGGAAATTTAATTATTATGTCACCCGTTGGAGGAGATAGCGGCAATCGAGAAGCAGAATTAATTATCGATTTGGGGATTTGGAATCGGCAAACTAACCTCGGTTATACCTTCAGTTCCTCCACTGTATTTAAGTTACCAAATGGTGGCGATCGCTCCCCAGATGCCGCTTGGATTCGCCGGGAACGGTGGGAAGCACTTACACCCGAACAAAGACGCAAATTTCCCCCCATTGCACCGGATTTTGTCATCGAATTAAGGTCAGCATCAGACGATTTGGAAATGTTGCGCGACAAAATGCGGGAATATATGGATGCCGGGGTGCAATTGGCATGGCTAATTAATCCCCAACAGCAGCAGGTAGAAATTTATCGCCCAGGACAAGATGTGGAAGTGCGAAATCTTCCCACAGAATTATCGGGTGAAAATGTATTGCCTGAATTTAGCTTAAATCTATCCCTTTATTAACGATCAAATTACCCTGTGTTAGTAATCTCAGAAATAGCGATCGCACTTGGTTGGAGGAGGAAAAACCGATCGCTGCTTTGTATCAACGATCGCTAATACCCTCGTACCTCAATCCGCTAGGTGTCAGCGATCGCGCTCTTTCTCTTTCTCTTCACTCACCCAATTGCGCGTTCCAATTGTCGCCCTACCTTCTTTTTTACACTCCCTAAAAGCCGCTTGCAATAAATGTTTCATCTGTATCGCTTCACCCGCTGCGGAAGCCAAAAATGCCCCATTTAATGCAATATTGCGAATATTCGCCCCCGTTACAGCTAAATTAGCTAACTTCTTGAAATCCAATCCTTCTGTTGGTGCTTTCTTGGGAAAAACTCTCTGCCACATTTCCAATCTTTGTGCAGTATCCGGGAAAGGAAACTCGACGACAAAACGCAATCTTCTTTCAAACGCACTATCTATCGCTTCTTTAAAGTTAGTCGTTAAAATCGACAATCCAAGATACGCTTCCATCCGTTGCAGTAAATAACTTACTTCTAAATTTGCATACCTATCTCGACTATCTTTTACTTCCGAACGTTTACCAAACAAAGAATCGGCTTCATCAAATAACAATACAACCGAAGATTCTTCTGCGGCTGCAAATATTTGGGCTAAATTCTTCTCGGTTTCTCCAATATATTTACTCACTAC
>DNGJ01000178.1 GCA_003486305.1 Cyanobacteria bacterium UBA11371 | reverse complement strand
GCAGCCTTCAACAAAGGGTTAACTTTCAAAATGGGACAAACCCACGTCCACAGATATTTGAAACCTTTGTTAGAACGGATTCAAAACGGCGAAATTGACCCATCATTTGTAATTACCCATCGCCTAAAATTAGACGAAGCACCCCACGGATACGAAATTTTCAAACACAAAAAAGATAACTGCATCAAAGTTGTGTTGAAACCATAATTGGTAATTGGTAATTGGTAATTGCTAATTGCTAATTGCTAATTGCTAATTGCTAATTGCTAATTGCTAATTGCTCAGTAACCCATTACCCAGGAGGTTTTATGTTACTCAAACACAAAGAATCTGGCAATTTAGTAGAAATCCTTGATGTTCAAACACTGATAAACCCATCTAAAGAGAAAGTCCCCGGACAAACTCAAGAAGGACAAGAAGAACAAGATCCAGAGGGTTATTCCAAAAAGAATTTGATTTTTCCTTCCGGTGAAGAACTTCCCCGCTGTTGGGTAGACGCCAATTACAACAATGGCTCAGCTTAGGTAATTGCTAATAGTTAACAGTCAAAAACAATCGTTGACTCTTAACTATTAGCAATTAGCAATTAGCAATTAGCATTTTCCAAGGAGAAATTTATGCCCGATACCAGCGTTAAAAAAGTTGATTCTGCCTATTCTCCGAAAGGGGAAATGGGGCAAAAATATCTCGCATCGGGAAAAAGCTTGTCGATGCGCCTTTGGGAAGATGAACAACCAGGTGAAGGAAAACCACCGACTCAGCGCGAGTATGAAACCGTTGGTTATGTAATCAAAGGTCGCGCCGAATTGCATATCGAAAATCAAATGGTTTTGCTTGAACCAGGTTCATCCTGGGTTGTGCCTAAAGGCGCATCCCATACTTACAAAATTCTCGAACCATTTACCGCTGTTGAAGCAACTTCTCCCCCCGCCCAAGTTCACGGGCGCGATGAGTAATACAAAAACCCGGTTTTTCTAATAATACCTATGCCAATGTTTTGAAACGCCAAGATACCCCAGGCTAAAGCCTGGGGCTACACAAACAAAGCCCGCCTTCGCGGGCTGAAATTCTTACAGCCCGCGAAGGCGGGCTTTGTTTGTCTAGCGACACCCTTAAGGGTGTCGAATGCAAGGCGAAGGTATTGTTAAATAAACCGGGTTTCTTAATATCTGCCTCATCCTTAAGTCATATATTTAAACCAAAAATTTAGTAAAAATAGCTACAAAATCGTTACTAAAGAAAGATACGCTAACCCCCAATTAAAGTTTATTGTAAATAAGTATGAAGACAGCTAAATAACATTAGTTGGGCGTAGAAGGAAGATTAAATGCAAAGCAACGTAGTTGAGATGCCGCTGACTAGCTGGAAAGAACAACTGCAAGCGGTAGATTATGATGAAGCTGAGCAGCAATTTGTGACGCTGCTGGAATTGGAAGATTTAGATACAAAGCTGGAAATTCAGCCAGAAATAGCAGAAAATTTTGAAAGAATACTCGACCACGCCATCCAAGTTGCTTATCAAGAAGCACCGGGAGAAAGCGAAGCAGCACATCGTTTTTTGCAGCGGGTACTTTATCGCATTAACCGATTAAAACTTTTTTGGTACGACGATCTGCGAAACTATACTAACGAAAGGTCTGGTTACTTGCGGATAGTGCGCGATCGCATCGAGTATTTCTGGCAAAAGTGGGAACTCGCACAATTTGACATAGAAGCACTAAAGCGACTCGATGTCAAGCAAGCATTGAGCGATCGCGCCGCCTACGATGTCGATCCGCCGTTGAATGAAAATAGCCGCTATATCCGCGAAGAAATGAGCGCAGCGGGGTATCGACATTTGCTAGCGATCGCATCCTTCGACGGATTAGTTGAAGCAAGTCGTCTTTCCCGCATTTTGGGCGGCGCTGCAAACGAAGTACAATGTACTTTAGTGCGCGTATTATTAGAAGAATACGGCAGCGGCAAATTAACTCGCAAGCACTCTACTTTTTTTGCCAAAATGCTTGCCGAATTAGGACTAAATACCAAACCAGAGGGATATTTTGACATCGTACCCTGGGAAGTATTAGCAAGCATTAACCACAACTTTTTATTAACAGAATGCAAGCGTTATTTCCTGCGTTACAACGGCGGACTGGCGTATTTTGAAGTAGTAGGCCCCTCGATATACAAAAATTATCTCGCCGCAGCACAACGCTTAGGATTATCCGATGCAGCGATGGGATATTGGGAACTGCACATTAGGGAAGACGAACGCCACGGACGCTGGATGATCGACGACGTTGCACTACCTTTGGTAGATATGTATCCCAACGACGCATGGCAAATTGTGTTGGGGTACGACCAAGAAAAATTTATGAGCGATCGCGCCGGTGACGCCGTAGTGCGCTCGATCCGCCAAGCAGAACTTCGTTAATAGCAAATAGGTCATCAGCGATCAGTTTCTTACTAATAGACTTCTCCAAAAACTCTTGTGGGATAGGCGTCCCGCCTGTCTTTGAGATTCTTTTTTGGAGAAGTTTAATGACCAATTACCCATTACCAATTACCAATTACCACTAACATGTTCGACCAATCTATCCAGCCCACACAATCCAATTCACTATATACACTTCCCAAAACTGCACCATCTCCCAGTAAAATTGCCAAACGCAGCCCTTCAGGAAAAGAAATATTTATCTGCCCAGAAGAATCTAATTTTTACTCTCAATGTTTAGACACATTCGTTCTGCAAAACTGTTTGGAAGATGAAGCCGTAATTGAATTTGGTTCCGGGGATGGACTTCCCGTGATTCATTCGTTGCTGAGAACGGAATTTTTAGGATGCATTCACGGATACGAACTCAATAGCTCAGCTTGTAAAATTGCTAATAGCAAAATAGCAGAATATGGATTAAGCGATCGCTATGTAATTCACAATACCTGTTTCTTCACCTCATCCAAACCTGACGCGAGGTATCTAGTCTCAAATCCCCCCTATTTGCCAGCAATAGATGACGATATTTACCTACCATTATTACGCGGCGGAACAGACGGTTCAACAATTACCAAAAAACTTTTTTCATTAGGTTACGACAACGTAATGTCGCTGGTTTCTAGTTACTCCAATCCAGTCGATACAATTGATTATGCCATCGAACAAGGGTACTCTGTTTCCAAGTTTTTAGTCACCCCCCTAGAATTTGGTTATTACAGTTCCGAACCGAAAGTTAGAAACACCATAGCGAAGCTACGGGAGCAAAAAAAAGCTTTCTATTCTGGAAACATCTACCTTCTAGCCGGAGTGCTATTTCAAAAACAGTCATTAGCCACTGCCAATCTATCGGATGAGCTAATTCAAATACTGACGAGTTTGTAAAACTTGGCGCTCAAAATTCAGAAACCCGGTTTCTTTAAGAAACCGGGTTTCTTGATCGTAAAAATTTTGGTTTCAAATAACACATCTTAATTATATTCCCAAAGGTTGATGAACGAAAATAATTTAATTAGTTTCCTAGTAGGTAAGAACAAACAAAAAGCTTCCCGGTTCGTACTAGATAAATATGATACTAAATCCGCTGCCATCACCCCTTTTCCTACAAGCCTGCGAAGGCAGGCTTAGTTTGTATAGCCGCGACTTAAGTCGTATGGCAAAAAGCGGGTAATCAATCGGCATTTAGTATCAACCCCGAACACAGAATTTCTCAGAGGAGTGTTTCGGAAAGTCCCGCATTATCTAAACGCAAAAATTACTCAAAGAGGTTGTCATGTTTTATCACACCAAAAAACTGCAATATTTCAAACCACCAGAAAAACCCGATGCAGTCTACGCAAAGAAAATTCAGGAACTGATCGGCGGTACATTTGGTGAAATGACCGTAATGATGCAGTACCTATTTCAGGGTTGGAACTGTCGCGGCCCTGCTAAATATCGCGATATGCTGCTGGATATTGGGACTGAAGAAATCGGTCACATTGAAATGCTAGCAACGATGATCGCCCACCTATTAGATAAAGCACCGATTAACCTGCAAGAAGATGGTGCAAAAGATCCCGTAGTCGGTGCAGTAATGGGCGGTACAAGTCCACGGGATGTAATTATGGCAGCAGCGATGAACCCGCAACATGCGATCGTTTCTGGTTTGGGTGCAACGGCTGCCGATAGCGTTGGTTACCCTTGGAACGGTCGTTTTATCGTTGCCAGCGGTAATTTAATGGCAGATTTCCGGTCGAATTTGCACGCCGAAACACAAGGACGCTTGCAAGCGGTGCGGATGTATGAAATGAGTGACGATCCGGGGGTAAAAGATACCCTCAGTTTCATGATTGCCCGCGATACAATGCATCAAAATCAGTGGTTAGCCGCACTGGAAGATTTGAAAGATTCTGGACTAGAAGATACTCCAGTTCCTAGTTCCTTCCCCTTGGAATTAGAGAAGCGGGAATTTGCTTATCAGTTCTGGAATAATTCCGACGGAACTGACAGCGCCGAAGGTCGTTGGGCGAAAGGCAAATCGATGGACGGTAAAGGTGAATTTGAGTATATCGAAAATCCTCAACCGCTAGGCCCCGAACCGACACCACCGCAAGTAGATCCGCGTTTGCACGGTACGCCTCAAGTCAGAAACACCACCGATGGAACCGATGGTGATAACAACCCATTGGTGGCAATTAAGCGCATCGTTACCGGCAGCTAGAAACTTGCAGAAACCGGGTTTTTTAGAAAAACCCGGTTTCTCATCGGTTGCCCTTTTGAAGTAGGGGCACGGCATCTTTAGATTGTCGGAATCACCGATAAT
>DNGJ01000053.1 GCA_003486305.1 Cyanobacteria bacterium UBA11371 | reverse complement strand
GCGAAATCGAAGTTTTGGGAATGCTAGCAGAAGGAATGGGAAATAAAACCATCGCGCGACAACTGGGAATATCCGAACATACGGTTAAATTCCACGTGGCTTCGATTTTGAGCAAACTCAATGCTTCCAGTCGCACCGAAGCAGTTACCCTGGGTGCGCGACTCGGTTTAATTATGCTCTAACTTAAAAACCGCAGATGAATCGTGATATTTTACCGCTTTCATCTGCGTTCATCTGTATTTTAAATTACAAATTTTTAATCTTTTAAAATCAATTTTTCTGGTTGATAAAGAGTTGTTGAATATATTTGATGGCAGTATCCCTGAAAAAGTCATGCTCTCGTAGGGAGATAGCGTCTTATTATAGATAGAAGATAACTTCAGACTCTGCATTGAAAAATAATATATAACGTTACACAAGTACCAGTAATGAGTAAAGCGATCGCTGAAGCAAGCAGCGGTATCATAATGCCTTGCGTCAAGAAGACAAAATAGAGTCCGTACAAAATACCGAGTGCGATCGCATAAGCACCAAGGTCTACTAACGATTTAGATTGCCAAGCAAGCAAGCCTCCTATTAATGACCAAACCCCTATCCAAAGAGCATTACGCCACCAAGGCCAAATCAAAATTAGCTTACTCCCCACTCCAATCAGAAGCGGCTTTAAAGAGTTGTAAGCTGGTAGTTCCCATGTTCGCAACCTCTCTTGCCACCCCGGCACCATTAGCAAACAGGCGATCGCCAAACTGGCAACAAGCACTGTACGGAGAATGCGCCATCTGTACGGCGGTGAAAACAGGCTGTTTCTGTTGAGCAATTGCTGCCAAGTTAGCGGTGGCTTTTCCGAACTCTGACAAAATGCAGGTAACCAGCTAGCACAAGGATATTTTTTCTCTAAACCGTGTAATCTTTGCCTTGCATTGCGTATAGCCGTGTCTAAAGAAGTTCCCCTCTTGGCATATTCCTCCAAAAAATACCGAAAAAATTTGGGAGCTATATCATCCGGCACGGGTTCCCGCATCACAATCACAAAAGGCAAGTATATCGCTTCTTCTGCTAGCTGTTGTGCTAATCCTAACCCGTCGCAAGAGTTGAAAATCGCTAGCTGTAAACCTTTTTCTACAGCTTTCTTCAGAGCGTATTTTAATTCATCAATTGTTAACCAATATTCCTCATTAATCTGAATTATTCCTTGTTGACTATTGGGTTGAGTCAAACTATGTCCAGCAAAAAATAGAATGTCCCATCCCTGTTCCCAAAGTCGATCGTTCAACTCTTCTACTGAAGGCTGCATCAGAAATTCGATTTTTGCTTGTCGAGCTAAATTTTTCAAAGCTTGCCACTCTGATTCAGGATTAATGCCAGGGCCAAAAATCGCCAAAATTTTAACTTTTCCCTTAGCAGAAGGTGAAGCTGGTTTTTTAACTAATTCAAACTCAGGAACGCTGAAGATGATTTCTGGTTGGGTTTCCAGGGGCAAATCCCACAGATGCCAAGGTAGCCTTCGCAGCCAACTGTTGTAAGTTCTCAGCACCACTCGCACATCTTTGGATGAATTCAGTTGATGGCACAATTCGTCCTCAATAACGCGAAACCGATTTTCCAATTTCAGCCAGGTATTCATGCTTTTTTTTAAGGCTTTAGCCGCCTGGGAACAAGCTGCAAAAGCTTCAGGTTTTTGAGAATAGTTTGTTACCTGTCCCGGTTTTTCTTTAAGGGAACGGTAAAACGTCTCCAAGTTGCGGTAAAGCGACTGCCATTGGCGATATTGATCGAGAAGATCTGGATTTCTGGGCAACTTACCGCTTCTCGTTAAAGTAGGGGTGTGTTTGTTGTCTTCCTTAATTGCCAAATTTACGGCAAATCCATGCTCAAAGTCTCCATATATTTCCAGTACGATGAGCTTACCCATTGCCAGCACCCTTAAGTATGATTCTTAAGAAACAAAGCTGAAAGCCTTATTTTTATAGGGTTAGAATATTGTAACGGCAGCGTAAACCGCCCCCGTAAACGACTCGCATCTTACACCTTTCTTAATAAGGCTTAATACATCAGTTTGATGAACGAAAAATCAAAAGTTTCACGTTTCATCATTGGCAATAAACAAAGGTGATGGCGGTGGTTCAAGCTCTGAGATGCCGAACTTTTCGGTAATGCTAACACCCTGCCAATCTATTTTCACCCCAAATTGATCTCCCCGTTCGGCGTCAAACTGATATTGGATGAATTTATCAGCGCTTCTGGCTGTAACTTCTTTGAAAATTTCCTCTGACTCATCAAGTACAATCAGTTTGAGTCCTGGGGGTAAATAACTATTCTCTCCTGTTGGATACACCTGCAAATTAACTGCCACGGTATCTTCGTTTTCTCGCGAAAGATTGATAATAAGAATGAAGGGATGACCTGCTAATTCTATTCCTAGATCGATCACCTTTCCCCGTCTCACTTTTAGGTTTCTAACGAGGCTTAATTCTTGAGGAGCGAGCAGTTTTTCTATCGCCTGCCAACCAGGTTCAAAAATATTATCAAACCACTGGAGTAATTGATTGACCTGTGTCTGACGAGGTGTAACTTTCGCTGTTAGTTCTGCAAGCAAATCTTCCAACTCTTCGAGCGATCGCAATTCGCTGACTGGTAATTCCTCTTGAGTTGTTGTTTCCACAAATCCCAGCAGCGTTGCTTCTCTAAGCGATTCGCTCAACTTCACAGCTACATACCCTATTCTGTCTGACCAAACTTCAAGTGGAATATGACAAAATTGAGAGTCTGGTAACACAGGACGGCATTCTAACTTGCCGATATTTTTCATTTCCAAGTCAGCGACATTCATCAGCGTCTGCGTCACCAAATCCCAACTATCGCTCGCTGACAAATCTGTCTCTATCCCCCGGCAACGCAGGTAAAAATCTACCGCATAAACAGCCAAGGTGTTGAGATAAACTTGTTTAATTTTCCGAGGATTAGTTTGCTGTTCAGAAAACCGTTGCGCTGTCAAATGTTCTGGCAGTGCTAGAGGAACGGTGAATGTTAGAGAGTCTGCTATGTTGTTCATTTTTGGTTTTCTCCTGTTTAGTTAAACGTTTTCCTGCAAGTAAGCTTTGATTTTGGGTGCAAACTTTTTGACACAACGAGAGTAAAATGAACTCGTTGTGGAAAGAGCATCAATACCTAATTCTTCTGAAATTTCTTTCCAAGAGTTTCCCTCAAACCGTTTCAAAGCTATAGCTAGAAAGTTAGCCCTGGGATTATTACCGATGCGCTCGTTCCGGAAAATACCTTCTGGGTCTTCTTCTATACATTTTTTGATAATTTCAGATTGGGTTAAGGATGTTGAATCGTCAGGTGATGTAATATCTTCGACATCTAAATCTAAATCCTCTAACTTTGAAATCCGAAGGGTTTTAAATTTTCCTGCCACAAATTTTACTCCTAATAATTCATTAGATGCCTCTTGAAAAAATCGCCTATCTAATTTTACGTTCAACCAGGTTCTCACTGTACCCTGCTCCGGATTGTAACTGTCAATATTTGTGTCAGGTTGATAGATAAAAAACAAAAGTTTTTGTAAAGCTAGAGCAAAAACTTCTGAAAAAAGCTGTGCAGGGTATTCAATGCTATTTGGACAAATAAGTTTATTAGATTTTGGACGGGTAAGCCTATTAGATTGCCGATTAATTTCTGCAACTAGCTTAGTTAAAGCGATGCGCCGCTCCTGACTCCCTGATGGGTGTTGTTGAGCTGACTTAGCTAGCTCTAGCAGCCGCTTATCTAGTTCATCTGGGGACAGATTATCCATCTGAGATACCGAATAACCAGTGACAAACTGCTTTTCAACAGAAGTGAGTTAGCAGTAGAACAAGTCTGTGCCGCTTCTGCTTGTACCTATCTTAGGTTTAATCCTTGTATTCTACGCAAAATATCGCTTTGTTGACAAAAATTTACTTTTGGCTTGATTTCTGACCCTGAGATCAGCAGTCTATCTTGCACGCGACCGCATTTTTGTAAAGTTTTGTAAAAGTTAAAAGCTTTTTGCGTAAAAGCTTGCAGAGTCAACCTGAGAGAAGTAGACACAAGTCAAATCCAATCCAAGTCCACGGAGGAGTTCAAATGTATAGCAAACTTATTGCGACCGTCGCTACTATTACGACTATTGCTAGTACCGCTTTTCCGTTCTTTACTTCCTCAGCTTTAGCTATACCTCGGGTTTTCCTGAACAGAAATTGTATGACTTATAACAATGCTGGACGGCCCATCTCAACATTAACGCTTGGTCGGTACTACTATTTAGTTGGTTATGGTCGGTTTCGTAGTGGTGAACCTTCTGCCAAAGTAGCGGTTCGAGATAGATATGGAAATTGGCACAGGGTTAACATTGCTACTCGTTGTTTGCACTCCAGCCAAGGAAGAGTCATTGAATACTAATTAATCTAATGACGCTGATTCAGTAGAAGCTCCCCCCTGGAGGGAGTTTTCGTGTAAGAAGCTACCAATCTAAAGCCGGACACTTAAGCTCATGTTGGAGTCGGGAGTCAGAAGTCAGGAAATATTCTGACTTCTGATTTCTGATTTGTATACTCAGATCTTGCAGTCTAGCTTGCACATTTTGCGGATGTTTGTAAATGTTTGTAAATTCAGCCGCTTTTTGCGTAAAAAATCGCCTCGCCAACCTGAGATAAGTAGACACAAGTTAAACCCAACGCAATCCAAGCAGGATTGAAGGTAAAAAAGCAAATTTCCTTGCTTGTTTTGAAGAGGGAGAGACGATGTCGCTCAACTTTTAGAAGGAAGGCAAACAAGCTAACCTTCACTGCCAAACCAAAAGGAGAAAAACAATGTCTAACATCAACAACCAAGAAGTAGCAATGAACGATAAAACTTTCTCTGAATTTAGCTGTACCGCAATCAAGGAAATTGGTGATGAGGCTGCTGCTAGCTGTAGTGGCGGCGCACCATTTTCTCACATGTTTAGCAAATCGTATACTGGCGGTCGCAACCCTGATGTAATTTTATATCGGGAGACGGGGATGAACAGTGAATTGAATAATAAGACTTTCAATTCACCAATCGGTGACGGTCATTGGGACTTTGAAGGGAATAACTTCAATGACGTAGCTTCATCTGCGGTAGTTGTTCGGGGTACTTGGGAGTTCTTTGCCGATAAGGACTATCAGGGCTATCTTGGTACTCTGACACCAGGTATTTACCCCGATCTCGCTCAAGCAGGTATTCCACACGACCAAGTAAGTTCTATCAAGCGCGTACATTAGATTTGACTTTCTTGTACTCGTTCTAGGCAGGACTTACGCAACGACACTAGATATGGTCTAATGGTGCGTTACGCTATCGCTAACGCACCCTACATATAGAAGATTTGCGTAAGTTCTGCTAGAGATACTTGCTTAGACGATCGAGCTGCCTCAGAGTCTAAATTTCTGAGGCAGTTGAGTATCCCAGTCTCTTTTTAAAACGGGCTTACCTGTTCTACTAATCATCCTTGTTGACTCTAAAACATTGAAAGCTTGAGTAATTGCACAATGAAATACCACAGCATATTGCAGCACAGTGAAGAAGATTGTGGTGCTGCCTGCCTTGCCACGATCGCTAAATACTACGGACGCATTTTTGCCATCAGCCGCATTCGGGAAGCCGTTGGCACTGGGTCGCGGGGAACCACTTTACTGGGTATGAGGCGGGGAGCAGAAGCTCTGGGATTCCATGCCCGTCAAGTCCAAGCAACGCCGGAACTACTCGACCGATTGCATGAAGTTCCTTTGCCAGCCATCATACACTGGAAGGGCTACCACTGGGTCGTTTTGTACGGCAAAAAGGGGAAAAAATATGTAGTCGCCGACCCAGGTTTCGGTATCCGTTACCTCTCCCGTCAGGAGTTAATTGCCGGTTGGGTTAATGGCATTATGCTGTTGCTGATGCCGGATGACAGCCGCTTCTACCAGCAACCAGAAGATAAAGTTGGCAGCTTTGGGCGCTTCCTGGCTCGCGTGTGGCCCTATCGTGGCATTCTAGCAGAGGCGATCGCGATTAACTTCGCTGTTGGACTTCTCTCCCTCGCCTCCCCCATCATGATGCAACTCCTCACCGATGACGTGCTGGTGCGAGGGGATACCCAACTGCTAAGTGCCGTAGCAATTGGTGTTATCGCCATGAACCTGTTTAAAAGTGCCATCGGTTTAGTGCAGTCTCACCTGATTGGTCATTTTGGTCAACGACTGCAATACGGACTAATTATGGAATACGGGCGACAACTGTTGCGCTTGCCCCTATCGTACTTTGAAGGACGGCGCAGTGGAGAAGTCATCAGCCGCATTGGCGATGTTAATTCTATCAATGCCCTAGTTTCCCAAATCGTCCTTGGTTTACCCAGCCAATTTTTTATTGCCTTGGTTTCTTTGGGCTTTATGCTCTTCTACAGTTGGCAACTGACTGTAGCTTCTGTTGCTGCCTTTGTTATCGTCACTCTCGTCAATCTATTGTTTCTCCCTGCCCTGCGCCAGAAAACCCGAAACCTGATCGTCAAAGGCACAGAAAACCAAGGCTTTCTAGTTGAAACCTTTCGCGGTATCCAGATTCTCAAAACTACTCAAGCTACCCCCCAAGCTTGGCAAGAATATCAAACGAATTATAGTCGCCTTGCCAACCTGAGCTGGAGTACGATGAAGCTGGGGCTTTACAGTGGCACAATTACTGGCATTTTTTCCAATTTAACCAGTATTGCCTTACTCTGGTTAGGCAGTTATCTGGTGATTAATCAGACATTAACTGTTGGTCAGCTGCTGGCGTATAACGGCATGAGTGGCAGCTTTCTGGGCTTTCTGGGGTCAGCAGTGGGGCTAATCGATGAATTTATCACCGCCCAGATTGCCATCCAACGCTTGACAGAAGTACTCGACGCCACACCAGAAGACGAAAACGACGAGAAAAAGCCTTGGGCAGAAATTCCCGGTAATGCCGATATTATCTGCACCCATCTCAACTTTCATCACGCGGGTAGAGTTGACCTTTTGCAAGATTTTTCCCTCACCATTCCTGGCGGTCAAGTCACTGCCTTGATTGGTAAATCTGGCTGTGGCAAAAGTACCCTTGCCAAACTGATTACTGGTTTATATTCTTTGGAGTCTGGCAATATCCGCTATGGCATTTATAACTTGCAAGACCTTTCCTTGGAATGTCTGCGACAGCAAGTAGTCTTAGTACCGCAAGAACCTCACTTTTGGAGTCGCTCAATCGTAGAAAATTTCCGCTTCAGCTATCCTAATGTCAGCTTTGAGCAGATTGTCCGGGCTTGCCAAGTAGTTGGTGCCGACCAGTTTATCAGCGAACTTCCCGACAAATATCAAACAGTTTTGGGAGAATTTGGTGCGAATCTTTCTGGCGGTCAAAAGCAAAGATTAGCGATCGCTAGAGCTATTGTCACCGACCCGCCCGTACTAATTTTAGATGAATCTACTGGCGCTCTCGACCCGGTGAGCGAGAGTCTGGTGCTAGATCAACTGCTTTCCCATCGCCAGGGCAAAACCACAATTATGATTAGCCACCGCCCCAAAGTGATTCAGCGAGCCGATCGGATTGTACTGCTGGAGCAAGGGCGCTTGAAAATTCAAGGCACACCACAGGAATTGCGCCATATTTCTGGCGACCACTTAGATTTCCTAGACGACGTTGCCCAACCAATGAAAGGTTTGGTATTGCCATCTTCTCGCTCTCATGCTAACGGAAAGTCACCCACAATTAGTCATAGCTAAACCAGGTCATGATTAGCAACTCCAACTCACAATTTCTGCCTCCAGTTCAAGAAAATGATTTTCTGCCGCCGATTAGTCGTTGGACTATTCTGGGTGGATTGGTTATGGTCAGTGTCCTGGGGGTAGCCGTCCTCCTTGCCTCTGTCACCAAATATAGAGTCACTGTTAAAGCACAAGCTGTTGTCCGTCCTGCTGGTGAATTGCGGATTGTTCAGGCTGCTACAGAGGGTCAGGTGATGAATATCTCAGTCAAAGAGAATCAATCTGTCAAAAAAGGCGATCGCATTGCCACTATCGATGACTCTCGCCTTCAAACCAAAAAGAATCAACTCAAAAATAATATCCAGCAGAGCCAATTACAAATCGCTCAGATCGACGCCCAGATTCTTGCCCTTAATAATCAGATAGCAGCAGAAACAGACCGTAACCAGCGAGCTGTTGCCTCAGCAGAAGCTGAACTGAGTCGCCGCCAGCGGGACTATCAAGACAGGAAAATTACCAGCAAGGCTGAAGTTGAAGAAGCTCAGGCAAACTTAAAGCAAGCCCAGGCGGAGTTGCAAAGAGCGCAGGTACAATTAAAGTCAACTCAGGCAGACTTAAGGTCAACAGATTTTGCCTTAAAAGCAGCTCAGTCAAAGCGAAACCGATATCAGAGAGTAGCCAATTCAGGAGCTATTTCTAAGAATCAATTAGAGGAAGCACAACTGAACGTTGACCAACAAAAACAAGCCGTTGAGATGCAAAAAGCAGCCGTTTTGGCGCAACAACAAGCAATTGAGCAGCAAAAACAAGCTGTTGAGGCTGCCAGAGCTAAATGGCAACGCGCCCAAACTGCCCTCAATCCTAGTCAGGCAGAAGTAGCGATCGCCCAACAGGGTATTGCTCAAGAAAAAGCCAAAGGTTCTGCCACCCTCGCTACATTAGAAAAAGAACGCCAAGCTCTGATCCAACAACAAATTGAAATCAAAAAACAGCGAGAGCGCGATGACCGGGAACTCCAACAATTGGAACTCGACCTCAATCAATCCACCATTACAGCCACAGCAGATGGTACTATCTCCAAGCTAAACCTGCGAAATCCTGGTCAAACTGTGCGCTCTGGAGAGGAAATCGCCCAGATTGTCCCCAGTGATGTTCCTTTGGTGATAAAAGCAGCGGTGCCACCTCAAGATAAAAGCAAGTTGAAACCAGGTCAAAAAGTTCAAATGCGAGTTTCTGCTTGTGCTTATACAGATTACGGCACTCTTAAAGGTGTAGTCAGCGAAATTTCTGAAGATACCATTAAACCTCAAGCTAATAGCGCTACTGCAACTGCTCCTGCGACGGCTTCCAGCCAGCAGGGAGGTGCAGTTGGTACTTTCTACGAGGTAAAGATTAAGCCAGATGTTCTTTTTATCGGTAAGGGCAAGAATCAGTGTCCTATCCAAGTGGGGATGGAGGGCAGAGCTGATATTATTTCTAAAGAAGAGACTGTACTTCAATTCCTTCTCAGGAAGGCGAAGCTGCTGGCAGAATTTTAACTTATCGCTTCGTAAACAACGAAAAAATGTGAACGTTAGATCTCCAACTTTTTAGAGAATACTGCTGCTGAATCAACGGTCTAACCCCTCTCCCCAACGATTTTATTGGCTTCGATGGACTATTTCAAACTGCGATCGCTCACAAACATAATACTGGGTGGCACAAACAATGCGGAGGCGGCGTGACGCGGGTTTTGATTGCTGCGGATTCCGCGATCGCTCGTGCTGGTTTAGAAGCCATTCTCCTCTCTCACGCAGATTTTACCTTAGT
>DNGJ01000002.1:6070-10470 GCA_003486305.1 Cyanobacteria bacterium UBA11371 | reverse complement strand
TAAAACCCGCCCCTACAATACTTGTATCTGTAGCATTATCAACCGAAATTGATATTATTTGATGCGATCGCTCAACAACAGAATCCCGGTTTCTTAAAGAAACCGGGATTCTAGTTAACCCAAACTTCCCTTCACCGCCTCTAATTCTCGCTTGAGGTTTTCCAAGCAATTGTGCAATAAATTCCGCTGATAGCGCTTGTTAGCAATCTCTATTGGTTCTGTGGGAATCTGAAAATTAATTACTTTTTGGGCTTGTTCTTCATATTGGCTAAGCGTTGTCAGGGCTTCATTACTAAAGCGAGTCAGATAATCTTGAGCCGCCTCGGCATAAATTTGTGCAGCTTGATTTTGATAAGCAACTGAGTTGTTTGACTTATCTTGTTTGACATTTCGATTTAAAAGATAGGCTGCACTTCCTACAACGGCTGCACCGACAGGGCCACCTAAAACCCAACCCAAACCCGTTGCAACGGCGACTGGGGCAGTATCGGTCAAATCTTCTGATTTGGGTTTATTTGTTGGTGGGGATGGCAGGGATATTTCTGGCTGTGTTGGAAATGAGATAATTAAATCTCCCGGAGATTCTCGATTGAAAAATTCACAAGCTTGCTGTACCCACTTGACAATTTCTTGTTGATACTTTATGTAAGCAGGTTGGAAAAATTCTGTTTCCCAGGTTTTAAATTGATTTTGCCCTAAAGCTGCGGCGGCTTCTGATTGATAGCGGTTTAATAAGGTTGACAATGATAGCCAATTCCGCAATTCGGTTACGTTGGTTTCAAAGCCTTGTTTTATCAGTTTTTCTGCTTTTTGTTGGATTTGAATTTTGGTATTATGCTTGGTTTGGGCGGCTGCTAATTCGGTGGAAATGGTTTGAGTTTTGGTTTGGAGAGATTGGGTTAGTTGGGTAGCGATCGCATCCACACGCCCCACCCTACAACTGCTGCTTTTCTCTTGTTGAATTGCCACAATACTTTGCAGTGCGGATTCAAATGCCACAAGTCCAGTTGTCTGAATTGCCGATGCATCTCCTTTGAGCCTCGCTCTCAAAGCGGGTAAAGCATCGACGCGGTAAAGGTTACTAAAATTATCGGGTAAATCCGAGCGAAAACTTTCGGCAACAAACCGCAAGCGACTGTAGATTTGTTTTTGTTCGTCGGGTTCGATTAAATTGAGGAAATTAACGACAAAAACAACAGTTTTAATGCCTCGATCCAACAACCAATCGCGTAAATTTTCCCGTTCGCCTAATGTCATTAATTTGCGCGCATCTAAGAGTTGAATTACCAAATCTGCACTCAATAATTGGTCGCGGACTAAGTTATCTTGTTCCTCGCGATCGTTTGTTCCGGGTAAGTCGAGAAATTCTACCCCGGTTTGTAGGAAGGGATGATGGCAGAAAACTTCAACTTCGGCGACATCTTCTCGCATTCGCCTGTTGTCATCGAGGATGGCAAATTGTTTGAGAATATCCGTCCCTTGTTCGCTAATTTCTCTGCCATCTTTTAAAGTAATGCGAGTTTGTAATTCTTCCCCGTATTTGACGCGAATTGCAGCACCAGTCGTGGGAATTAAATCAATGGGGAGAGTACGCTGTCCCAGCATGGCATTGAGTAGGGTGGATTTGCCGTAATTAAAAGGGCCAAATACGGCGATGCGGAAAGTGGGATTTTCCAGATAGTTGCAGATGGCTGTTACGTCTCGATAAAGTTGGGAGGTTTTATCGAGTTCTAGGATACCTAATGCAAAACGGAGATGGTTGGCGAGGTTGTGGTAATTTTCTGATTGTTGCATATGAGTGTTCCTATAGTCTTCAAAGTGTGAATTTTTGAATTGATGAAATAGAGAATTGAATAATACGAATTGATAACTAATAGCGGTTTATAACCTACAAATAGACTCCGGTTTAACCGGGCAAGTTTTATCTGCGATTGGATTGTTTTTGAGTAAAATGCGTCTCAGTTTGGTCAGGTTTGACAATGGTTTGATATTGCTGAGCTGATTTTTTTCTAGGACGATGACAGTCAGGTTGGTGAGCTTTGACAATGGTTTGATATCGCTGATTTTATTTTCGCCGAGGCTAAGTTCAGCCAGGTTGGTGAGGTTTGACAAGGGTTGGATATTGCTAATTTGATTTTTGTCGAGGCTGAGTTCAGCCAGGTTGGTGAGGTTTGACAATGGTTTGATATCGCTAATTTTATTTTTTCCAATATAGAGGAAAAACAGATTGATCAGGTTGGACAAGGGCTTGATGTCGCTTATTTGATTGCTGCTGAGGTTGAGCCTATCCATATAGGTGAGGTGGGATAGGGGTTTGATGTCGCTTATTTGATTGCTGCTGAGGTCGAGGCTATCCATATAGGTAAGGTTGGACAAGGGTTTGATGTCGCTTATTTGATTGCTGCTGAGGCCGAGGCCAAACAACTTGGTGAGGTTGGACAAGGGTTTGATGTCAAATATTTGATTGCTGCTGAGGCCGAGGCCAGTCAACTTGGTGAGGTTGGACAGGGGTTTGATGTCGCTTATTTGATTGTTATCGAGGTTGAGGGTATCCAAATCGGTGAGGTTAGACAAAGGTTGGATGTCACTTATTTGATTGTGGTTGAGGTAGAGGTAATCCAAATCGGTGAGGTTAGACAAGGGTTGGATGTCACTTATTTGATTGTGGTTGAGGTCGAGGTGATCCAAATTGGTGAGGTTGGACAAGGGTTGGATGTTGCTTATTTGATTGTTATCGAGGTTGATGGTATGCAAATTGGTGAGGTTGGACAAGGGTTGGATGTCGCTTATTTGATTGTTCTCGAGGTTGAGGATAATCAACTTATTAAGGTTAGACAAGGGTTGGATGTCGCTTATTTGATTGTTCTCGAGGGAGAGTGTGCTGAGAGTGGAAAGTTTCTGGTCAGCTTTTTTGCAGTCAGTTGTGCCAGCAAAACGCAACAGCACATCAATAGTATGTGCTGTATCAGAATGGAGATTTGCTTTATTGAAACACCATTTGGCAAAGTCATTCGTTGTCAGGCGGGGAAATATATTCACAGGAGAACAGGAGACAACTAAAAGAAGAGACAGAAATGCGATCGCACTCCACAACCCAAGTTTCTGTTTACCTTTCATCTGCACTCCTGTGGAATAACTGCTGAAATTTTACGAGGGTGGGGAGAGCGATATGCCTCCGGCACGCTGCGCGATCGCAAGTCATCAATTTGAATCAGTTGCGGTGTTTGTTTCTTCTGTGTCGCTTGCATCTGAAGCTGTTGCCAATAACTGCTGAAATTCGGCTAGGGAGGGGATAGCGATCGCCTGAAGCAGAAGCTGTCTCAATCGGGGAATATCCGCAATCTTATTGATGACTTCAACTAACTCCGGTGGCACAGTTTCAAATCGCACTTGTAAAGCTGCAAGCACCGACTCACGAGCATTCCGCAAGAGTCCTAGCTGAATTCCTTCTTCTCGTCCTTCTTCTTTTGCCATTAATTCCATTTGACTCAAAAATGGCATTTGTCTTTCCTCCTGGTATCGTCTTACTTCTGCTTTTAATTCCCGTTCTAATTCAATGGGTAAAGCCATCATCCGGTCAATAAACCGAAACAGGTTTATTACCTCATCTCTACTATAGCCTCGTTCAAACAGCCGCCTGATGAGCGTCCATTTCCACTGCTTGCGCTCGTTTGGCTTGCCGGTGGTGGCTTTGGTTTTCAAATGCGCCATGACGATGACGGCAAATCGGTTGGTGCTTTCTTCTAGAGTTTGCCATTGGGTTTCATAATCCAATAATTTCGCAATCGGAAATTTCAGGCTGACTTCACAACCCCCTAGCGCATAACCGTAGGAAGCGGGACGCCAAGATGCGCGTTCATCTCCCAATACGGCTAAGCTAATTACTGGGCGCAGATAAAGGTCAAATGCCCGGTAATTATAAATGTACATTCGCTCTTGCAAATTCTGACTGCTCCTGGCTTTGGACTTCTACGTGAATTAAGATCCAAGCTGGTTGGTTATTGCGCTGCCACACTTGGAATAATTTATCCGCGATCCGCAATCCCGATTCTGAGTCTTGTAAAATTTGTTGCAGTTCTTTATCGAGAGATTGGGGCGGTTTATTCCAGTCTACTAAGGCGTGAACTTGAGGAAAAACTAATTCTAAGAAGGGTTCAAAATATTGTCCGAGTGCTTCTTTCCAAGTCGTATCGTATTCGGCGGGTGGTTCAATCATTTGATTTTAGATTTTAGATTTTAGATTAATTTTACAGATAAATCCGGGGGCTTATAATGGTTTGCAACTTGCTTAAATACAGTTATAGCCATTTTCAGTCGCATCATATCATGTCCGGTAGATTACCCGTAATCAGAACCCGGGACACGGCATTATTAATCTTATCTGTTTGTCCGAGAAATCT
>DNGJ01000002.1:0-5846 GCA_003486305.1 Cyanobacteria bacterium UBA11371 | reverse complement strand
TGCCGTGTCCCTACGCAATGACTCTGTGAGGTTTTTTTATAATGGGCAATTCAACGCACATCATATCAAACGGGGGTAGGGACACGGCATCAGTAAGTTTTGTCACCAACTCAAAGCTTTTCGGATGCCGTGTCCCTACAATGTTGTATTACACCCAATTGAAACCCCCTGTAAAATCAGCAAAAAAGCGATCGCTCTTCGCACAGAAACCCGGTTTCTTTAAGAAACCGGGTTTCTAAATGCTTAAGATCGATTTGAAGCACCAACCGACATTAAATGCTGCCGAACTATATGTTCAAACTGGTAAAGATAGGCGGCAGTAATCAGTCGATAGAGCGTATCAAGGGTGAATAAATCTTTCAATTCATCCCACCAAGCGAGCGTTCCGTATAGCAAATTAGGCGAGGGCCAGAAGATGATTGAAATCATGCTGCTGACGAGAAAAGCGAGTGCGATCGCCATCCAACCATAAAAGCCTTCCCACCAACTCATCAAACCGGGAAATATGCTGTTAGAGGTGGTGATTTCAGGCGATCGCGTGCTGGGAAACGACCGATCTAAAAACACGTGCAGCCAATGATGGACGACTGCGATCGCTAAAATCGGCGACAGTAAAGCCCCGTAATACAACAAGATTTGCAACTTAGGTGGAAGCCAAGTCATAGATTGACCCAGTTCCACAATTATTCTGAAGATAACTGCCAATCCCCTTACGAGCAAAATTAAGAGAATTGCACTCATCCACGCATTGGGTTTAGGTATCCAATTAGGCCAGTTGTTCATAATTTAATCCTCTTTTGTTAGGTATGCGATCGCAGCGCTCGTGCGCTATTCCGCCAGCCCGCCAGGGATTAAAATCCCTGGCTAATAGCTTAAGTCGGTTAAAACCGACTGATTTTTTTTATCAAGATTTCAGTCCATTTTAATGGACTTAAGCTATTAGCCCGGAAATTTATTTCCGGGCGGGCTGTATCGCCGACTCCGTTGCGGGTTATATCGCCGACTCGGTTTAATTGAACTAACATTCAAATCACCGATTCCAACAAATCCTGATACACCGATTCCACACTCCTCACCTCCGAAGTTACCTCATTTTCCAAACTTTTCAACCTGTTTAATTCTGTCTCCCGATTCACTTCATAAGTTTCCTTTTGCTTCAGCAAGTTATCTAACTCTGCCTTGCGAGACTTAATATCATCGTCGATGCGTTCTGATACTTCTTTTTCGTAAGTATCGAAACACTCTTTAATCGCGTCGTTAATCATTTGCCCTTGTTCGTTGGCGACTTGCGGCAGATATTTCACTAGCTCTTTTTTCGCCGCTTTGACTAATTCTTTCCTGGCTCCGTCGGCTTGCAATACTCCTACACCCATTCCTAATAATGCCAGATAAAGGGGACCTAAAACAATTCCGGTAAACGAAGCAATAATGGCGCTGATGCTGAATACTGTAATTAAATTCAGCAGGATATTTTTCCAATCGAAACCTGCCCCTGCCATCGCTACACCTGCTAGGTTTCCCCTGGCTAAAGAAAACAATCCCATCGCCCATTTTGCCCAAGCAGGCGAGTTATCTTCAGTAGATGTACCGATGTTTGGTTGGACTTTTTTTCCGGTTAATTTTTCGGTGATGATGTCGGTGATTTTGGTGTAGGAAGCGCCATAATTTGCCGCACTTTTGGTGAGTTGGGAGAATGCGGCATTCATTTCTTGTTCGGCGGTTAAACTCCAAGCGGCGAGTTTATCGCTGATGTATTGCTCGAAGGCTGTTTTGAGTCCGTCTTCAAAGTCTTTGCGGCGGGATTGACTCAAGAAATCTAAGAATCTCAGTTCTGGTTGATAGCGTAAGAAATCGGTTTCAAAGGTGTTGCCTAAGTTTAATACGTAGGAACGGAAAGAATCAGCGATCGCAAAAGATTTCGTATCGCGCAAGTTTCTGATTTCTTGCTGGAATTGATTGCGAATGTCTGTGAGTTTGTTGAATTCTGGCTCAACGGAACTAATTCTTTGCTTCAATCCATTGACATCTTGCTCCAATAATGGTATGCGTCGATCGACAGATTCGCGGACGTGGTTTTGAGTTTGGCGGGCGAGGGTGCGGGCTTGTCTGAGTTCTGCGATCGCGCGTTCTTTAGTTAAAAATGTATTCAATGCCCCCATAAACTCCGGAAATCCAGTTCCTTCCAAAGAAACCATCGGGTTTTTAATCCGTTTCCGCAAGGCTTTAATCGCAGAAATTTCAAACACCCGCTCATCGTAAATATCGTATCCATCGACGTGGCAATATTCAGCTAGGTTAGCTTTAAAAACCTTCCGCAATTTTGTTTCGGCTGCTTGCAATTCTTCCTCATCATCCGGATCGATCAAAGCTTCCTTAACCTGATCCCAAGCATTGATTAAGAAGAAAACGCTCAAACCCCGACCTTTGATGTAATTTTCCAGGTAGCGACGTTCTCCCAAAGTGCAAGGTTGAGATGCTCTGAGAACAAACAGAATCGCGTGACAATTATTGATATACCCTAAAGAAAGTTCGTTCCGGGCTTCCGTATCGTTTAACCCTGGACTGTCAACAATTTCCACGCCCTTTTCTAACAGCGCTAAGGGATATTCTACAATGGCGTGACTCACATCGGGGAAGGCTTGTTTCTTCTCTTGTTCTAGCCTTTTTGCCTCCCCAGGGTCGATGGTATAGCGTTGCTTGAAATCTTTGAAATCTATCGTTTCCGGTGGTTTGCCGTCGCTAAAGTAAACCGTTACTTTCTTGTCTTTTCCGTAGCGTAATACGGTTAAAATTGCCGTGCAAGGATTGACATCGCTGGGTAATAGGTTTTCTCCGATTAAGGCGTTGAGGAATGTACTTTTTCCTCGCTTCATATCTCCTAAAACTAGGAGGCGAAATACGCCTTTACGTAATTTATCGCTGGCGAGGTTGATGTCTTCGATGTCTCTTTCTAAACCCAAGCTACCAGATGCAGATTCTCCGGCGGATTCTGCATTTTTCAAAGTAGCGGCGATTTTGCCCAAACTGCCAGCAACTTGATGGCGTGCTTTGGCAACTTTATCTAAGTCCTTGAAAAAGTTTTCGGTTTCTACTTTGTATGTCATGTTGGGTGGAATTTAGTTAATTTGTGACGATAAACGAGGCAGAGCCTCTAGATGCTGGCTCCCAGGCTGGAGCCTGGGAGCTAGTCAGCAGAGGCAGAGCCTCTGGAGGGTAAACGAGGCAGAGCCTCTGGATGCTGGCTCCCAGGCTGGAGCCTGGGAGCTAGTCAGCAGAGGCAGAGCCTCTGGAGGGTAAACGAGGCGGAAGATATTGCTAATAGCAACGAACTGGAGATCGACGGCGATAGCGTCGTGGTTGGGGATGTCTTCGATATCGCCTGTAATTTCGCCGAGCGCGAGGGCGATCGCGCTCGCGGTAATAGTAGTCATCGTCATCATACTCCCGACGACGAACTGACCTGAATGTGGCACGACAACCGTTATCAACCCAAACAAAACCCCGCCCGATACCCCAGTTTCGTTCTAACCTGCAATATTCGCGAGAATGAACATCTACTTCCAAGGTGACGCCACGTCGGGTATCGAGGGGGCATTCGTTATATTCATAATCAATGCTTTCGCATCTCACAGAGGTTTGGGCTGATGCAGGTTTCGCACCGATGATATTGAATGCGATCGCCACCGTCGCAGTCATTCCAGTAAAAGCGATTTTCCACCACCAATTCGCCATCTAATTTCACTCCTTCTATTGGCGATTTTGAAATCAATTTTCCCGCTTAAACAGCCAACAGTTGCTCGTATACAGATTCAGCATTCCGCGCTTGAGATGATACATCTGCATCTAAATCTTTCAGCCGCTTGACTTCTGTTTCCCGATTAATTTCGCGGGATTCTTTTTGCTTTAGCAGGTTATCTAACTCAGATTTGCGGGAATTAATATCATCATCAATCCGCTTGCTGACTTCCCGCTCGTAGCTATCAAAAAAATAAACGGTCACTTTCTTTTCCGCACCGTAGCGTAAAACCGTTAGCACTGCGGTGCAAGGATTCACGTCGCTGGGCAACAAATTCTCGCCTAATAAGGCATTGAGCAAGGTACTTTTGCCCCGTTTCATATCTCCCAAAACTAACAGGCGAAATACACCCCGGCGTAAGTTTTGAGTCGCTAAAGTTAAATCTTCTATATTTCGCTCAAAACCCAATCCTCCAGAAGAGGATTGCCCTTCCGATTCTCCTTGCTTTAAAGTGTCGGTCATTCTTTCGAGATAACCGACTATTTCGCGGCGGACTCTGGCGACTTTTTCCAAGTCTCCCAGCAAACTTCCAGCGGTAACTGTAGAACTCATAGCGGTAATATCCTATTTAAGAGTTGCGGTTTCCTGAATTAAAGAAAAGTAGGTAAGCAAACCAAGCAATTCCTGCCACAATTACGACTCCCGTCAGCCATGAAGCTATTTTGAGGCTGATAATCGTCACCACAACCAGGGCGAAAAATTTACCGATATTCGCGAGTTTATTCAAGGAAAGTTTGCGCGTTTTCTCGGAAGTATGCCGAGTGGTTTGATACAGTGGTGGATCGATACGATTGATTTCCGCTTCTAATTCCCGCAGTCGAATTGCCCGTTCTCGTTCCTCAAGCTCTCGTTCGCGTCGCCGCAGTTCGTTTTCTTTCCCATTTGGAGAATTCATTTTTATTTACCCTCACAGCTAGGCGTTACCAATTTAACTTCAGCACATTGGCAATGGCTAGTGCAACGCACAGTTTTTAGTGGGGGTGAGGGAGAGGAAAACTTTTAGCGGGCGAAATTTTGTAGCCCTAGTACTTGGCAGGGACAGCAAATGCATACAACAATTAAGAAAACACCCACTTACTACAGCAAGATGCTCGACCATCTTTCCCAGGACTTAACCACGACGAATCTAGAAACCGGGTTTCTTTGCGTAAGTCCTGTTTCCATCAACTTGTCTGATTTTGCCCGCAGTCTGGCATTTTACGACAGCTTCTTGCCCGAACTGGGTTTTAGGCGCTGAATGGCTGTAAACTTAGACACTAAACGGGCGTCATTAGTACTCGCGCCAGAGGGTTATCACCTTGAAGCAGTTTGCCACCAGCCGTAATAATAGAAATAACGATGGATTTCCTGACTATTGTGGGATTAATTGCCGGAACCTTAACGACTATCTCTTTTTTGCCCCAGGTGATTAAAACCTGGCAATCTAAATCTGCCAAAGATTTCTCGTTTGGAATGCTGGTTACTTTTAGTTTGGGTGTATTTCTGTGGTTAGTTTATGGCATCGGTAAAAATGAATTGCCGATTATTCTTCCTAACTTCGTGACGTTGGTGCTGAACTCGTTGATTATCCTGCTCAAATTCAAGTATCGATAAATTAAAGGAGGCAAACCGTGACTGACAACGTACATAACGAAAACGATAAAGTTTCTACCCTTTCCTTACCTCTGGAAGCTGGCTCAACGCGGATACGACCTTGGGGTACGGTTACAGTTTTAGAAGAATCTGAACGCTACCGCATTAATCGGATTGAAATTAATCCGGGTCAACACATGAGTACCCAAATGCACTATCATCGCAGCGAACACTGGATCGTTGTTTCCGGTACTGCGAGGGTAATTTGCGATGGTAAAGAAACTGTGATTATGCAAAAACAATCGACTTATGTGCCGATGTGTACGCCGCACCGGGTAGAGAATCCAGGGGTGATTCCTCTCGTAATGATTGAAGTCCAAAATGGCGAATATCTGGGAGAAGATGACATCATCCGCTTCGGTGAAGATCCGGAAAATTAAGAATTGCTAATTGCTAATTGCTAATTGCTGGTGGGAAT
>DNGJ01000168.1 GCA_003486305.1 Cyanobacteria bacterium UBA11371 | reverse complement strand
ATTCAAATAAACCCGCCCCCCGTCTTGTGTGGCACATTAATGGGAAAACGGTATAACTGCGATCGCAAAAGTAGGGAACATTTTAATACTCTCCCCCTGAGTTT
Source organism: Cyanobacteria bacterium UBA11371 (assembly GCA_003486305.1). Lineage (GTDB taxonomy): Bacteria > Cyanobacteriota > Cyanobacteriia > Cyanobacteriales > Aerosakkonemataceae > Microseira. The sequence goes on along the minus strand of DNGJ01000168.1, from coordinate 6,190 downwards.
AATGTTGTTAACGCCGTGCCCCTACTCTGGGTTGAAAATTACTGTAAAGACGTAACCATTACCAGCAAGACGGGATTTTCCGAAAAAATGTTCCAGTTTGTTGTAGTGGATACTTAACTACAACAAACAAATAGGGAACGTCAGTAATTTTTGTTTTCAACGCAAAGATATTCCCACGTTCCCTACTCAAGAAAATTATGCCGCAGTGATGACAACTAGGATGCCAGTTTCTGCCACACTTCAAGCTAGTGCCTAAAGGAGATTTCATCTATGAGAAGAATAGCTGTACTCCCCCTAGTTTCAGCTGCAATGGCGATCGGTCTGTGGATGGGAGAAACCAAGAACAGCAACGCCCAAAACCTTTCTCCTACACCAGGTACGCCGCAGATGATAACTAACCAGCGGGCGATTACAGTAGTGGGTCAAGGTTTGGCTGTTGCACCGGCGGATACAGCAAGGATTGAGTTTCGCTTCGGCAATCGCGCACCCACGGATCAACCACCCCAGGCAACTGTAGCATCTACCGATAGTAATTTGGATCTGCCCGTAGAAATAGCCCTTCAGCCTGTGGTTGATGCTTTAGTTGCAATTAAAGTCCCCCTTGGTAACATCCAACTGCAAAGCAGTTCGTTGGACAATCCCAAGCTGGTGGTGCAGGTGAACAAACCAACGCGCGATCGCGTGCAAGAAGTGGTAAAAGTTGTAACATCGGCACTCTCTAGCGATAACAACTTGTTTATCCAAGGGATTGGTGCCGAGTATGGCGTCAACAACTGCGTGCCATTAGAACGCACTGCACGTCGCGCCGCACTGCGAGATGCGCTGACACAAGCAAAAATTATTGCATTCGATCTCGGTGTCAAAGTTGGCGACATCCTGTTCGTGACAGTATATCCCAGCTTTGGTTCACCGGCTTCCTCATCTTGCGGTTCTAAAGTTGGAGTTCCAGTCTCTTCCATATTCTCAGTCAGTGAAAGTACACCTCCCTACGACCCCTCTGCTAACCCAGAGGTCAAGTTGAGGATGCAAGTTAGTATCACCTACGCCCTCCAATAACTCGATCAAACAGCTTGTGCGGCAGCCTCTTACTATCTGCTGCCAACTGTTGACTATGATCTAAATCACTAACTTTGGATGATACCGTCACATCTTTACAAACTCTTTAATCACAAAATTAGCTCTAGCATTCTCACATTTAAATAAAGTCTGCGATCGCTTGTTGCGAGCAAGAAAAGCTTCATATTAGAAGCATCGAGTTCATTTGATTAATCATGCAAGTTGAAGTTTCCCTCCTACCTTTTGGCATAGCAGAATTATTTGCCGAAGTTAACAAATCTGGCAAAATTACACTCGCCGATAGATATGGATTAATGGCTGCTCTCCTAGAAGATTCGCTCACCGAAGAAGACCAAGGCGCCATCGATCGAATACTTTACTCTGTCCGAAAGGGGAGGTTGAAAGTTGTCAATGAACTCTCTTCCATGCCATAAATTTTGAGTTTATATGTCAATAAAATAGACAAAAAACAGAAACTAGCCCCTATAAGGGCTGCTCCTTATACGTATTAAACTTTAATAGCCTATGCCGCATCCAGAGAGTTGGAATAGCGCCTCGCGCTTGACCAACTCTCTCTCATTTTTAACTTAGATCTGATTGTTGACAATTGACAATTGCTGTGATATGAATGTCAACCGTCAATACTTAGCGCTAAGTTTTAACGCTAATCTATTCGTGAACTGTGGTTATCAATCGATATCAGAGATGCGATTCGCCCAAAGGGCGTTCGCGCAAGCGTGCCGGAGGCATATCCGCTTCGCGGAATCGCACAACTTGACCTCTCCCCCCACCCCCCGCCGCTGGGAGAGGAACTGGGGGTGTGGGGAATACTCGCGCCTCCAAGTATCGCTCCTGAAAATTATCTTCTGACTTTGATAAACCAGTGCCGATGCGAAGTGCTACACTTGCACCTGCCAAGTAGTTTCTCTAACTTACAGCCAAAGCGATCGCAGATTATAATAGTAAAAAGATATGCTTACGGCACTAAGCGATGTTCTCAACGTTTCAGGAGATACAATAATGCAAGCCTTTGAAGTGATGGGAACAATTGATGAAAAAGGTCAATTAATTTTAGATAGTAATCTGAATATTCCTACACCAAGTCGGGTAAAAGTAATTGTTTTACTAACTAATGAAGAGGAGTCTGAACCCGAGCCTGATAATACCCCTGTTGCAGAAATTAAAGCAAGTTTAAGACGGGCTTTACAACAAGTAAAAACCGGAGAAACGCGGCCTATTTCTGAATTATGGGATAGAATAGATGTTGGCTCAGAAAACGATATGTTATGATGGCGTTATCATCTAGACGAAATAGGAGAATTTATTGGCATCTGATGAGTTAGAAACTATCGAGATTGTTGAAACGGATATTATTGATTCAACGGTTGAGGTAGGAAGTGGTTGTACTTGGCAAGGAAGCGGTAAAGAGCCTCAATGGGATAATCCAAAATCAACAAAGGCTTACGATCGTATTATTCGTCATCATGGTTCTAAGCTCAAACTTAGTAATTTACAGGGAAGAGCAGCGAGTAAGAATCAGGATCAAGGACAATGGTTAAATGAGCAAGATTGGGTTATAGCCGAAAAGTTAATTCCGAAGTATTATGGGCAGTATATTATTAAGTTTAATCGCCCGATAGGTAGAGTTTATCATCCAGATGGTCGCATTACTGAAAATGTTTATTATGTTCAAATAGGGAGAAATGCTGACGGAACAATTAAATATGCCTATCCGGTTGTTAAACATAAATAAAATAATTGAAACCGAGGTAAGATAAGATGAATATAACAAGTAATTTTACTTGGAAAATCGCCGAACGCAATTTAGAAAATTATGCGTTACCTCCTGACGATCCTCTAGGGGAATTATCTGCTTTTGAATTAGGGTTACGCCGGTTTTGTTATGAGTGCGATCGCGGGGTAATTGTAGAAATTGGCGATATCCAGTTTACTGTGTTTTTTGACCCGGATATTTGTATGTTATTAGAAGATCGGTTTCCCAAACAAATTGGGGAATTAGAAGAGGGTAAAAGTATCCGGATAGATTTTGCTGAAAGTTATCAGATTACCGCAATATTAACGCCTATAGACGAGCGGATTAATTGTCAATTAAGGAAGTTTGGTTATGAGAATAGTCAGCAAGATTATGAGTTGGATAAAGAGCAAGTTTTAGGAGAGTTAAGAAGGTTTTTGGTTGAGGTGATGCAATTGGCGGTTGATAATGGTTATGTGACTTTAGAGGATAAGGAAAGATTTATTGCTCCAGCTTTTCCTGAGAAGGTAAAATCGGTAATAGTGGCGTGATTAAGAATGCGATCGCACCGTGCCAACTCGACCAACTAAGCTCGCATAATCTAAAAAATGCTACAAAATGAATTTGACAATGAGTTTTATAGCTTATCAAAAAAATATATCAAGGAAAATAGCGATAAAATTCCTTTCGGTGTATTACCCTGTAAAACGTAACTGTTTCGCTATCAAATACAACACCGATGCGATAGTCGCCTAATCGAATTCGATAAGCATTTTCATATCCCTTTAGCTTTTTCAAGTTGGCGATATCTTCAAATTTAGTTAAGTTGGGTATCTCTTCAAAAACCAGTGCTTGAATAGATCCAAACACAGGCGTACTTTTAAGCGCCTTGAGGTCTTTAATAAAACTTGGTAGATACTGTGTATTCACTCTTTTTCAAGTTCGGCTAGCGCTTCATCTAAATTAAGGGGGGTTTCATCTTTTACTTCCATCATCGCAAGTACGAGTCCTTCATCCTCCATCGCTTCTAAGAGGCGCTGATAATCGCTGAAATTGATAACGACTTTTTGGATAGTACCCTTAGTGTCAATTATCAGTTCTTTAACAAATGGATAATCTTCAGCTTTCATGTAAGTTTTGGGCGTGATAGTCATATTATTAATGTAGCGCGATCGCACTCTCTAAACCGACAGCATATCAAAAAAGCGATATGCCGACCGCACGCACTCGCGTTCGCACGTCTTGACCTCTGCCCCAACCCCCCGCCGGGAAGTGCTACACTTGCACGTGCCAGATTATAATGGTAAAGAGATATGCTTACGGCACTATAAGCGATCGCTCCAAGAATCGCACTAATAATTCCCTATGAATACTAACGAGATGCGCCTTCAAGTTAAAGAATACGTAGATCGATTGTCCCCCGAACGATTGCGCGTTGCTGCTGATTTTTTAGCTTATTTGGCAGAACGCGAGAGTAACGAAGCAACTCAAGAATTGTTAGAAATTCCTGGTTTTGTTGAAGCTTTCGAGAGGGGAAAACAGGATGTTGCTGCTGGAAAGGCTAGCCACACTTCGTGACCGCACGTCTTGACCTCTCCCCCAACCTCTCTCCTACGTAGCACGCTACAATAATGGAGCGAAGCGATCGCTCTCCAAAATTCACAATTTTTATTATCTTCTTCGCCAACCATTTCTATTTTCAGGCCATGCAGTAATCACTCGACCTCGGCGATTTATATTAACTGTTGCATTTCTGCCTCTATATTGAATAAAGCGACGCCCTTTTTTATCTCTTCCACGTCTTACCTGACCATTGCGGACAGCATCTAGTAAAGCTGAACCAGAAACTCCAATTCCTCCGTCTCTTCCATATATTCTCTGTCTTCCATGTATAGTCAGTCCTCTGATTCTGGTTCTGATAATATTGGTACGTGGGGTTGCATTTCTGGGACTCAAATTAGGGCGAATACGCCTTCTAGCAAATGCTTCACCTGCATCGGAAAGCAAAACCACAGCAGTTACAAGTAAAGCCAAAACAGATTTAAAACGAGATGTTTTCATCAGAGATTCTCCTTGCTAGTTGATTAGGCTGAATAATAGCCTAAAAAATACTTTATCTATCGACAGGGGTTTGTAAGTTGGTAATTTCGGTGTTTTGGGAAAAACTGACCTATACGCCTACCTGATTTCACACCTAAAACATAACTTTTTCGATTTAATATACCCACACTACCAGTAACTTGACACTGCTGATTAGCACTGATACTGTTGAGTATTTCCCTGTTTTCATCTACTACCTTTCTAATTGCTCGTACAATATCGCGCTCATCCATATCTTCATCAAAAAATGTTTGGTACTGTTCTTGCGAACCATCCCAATACTTAGGATGATGGCTTTGGAGAATATGCCGCATTCCGTCTCTGTTCAAAGTAAAAGCTACAGAACGACTTACTCTAAAAGTTTGCGTTCTGAATCCTCTCAAAGCCTCATTCAAATCACCTCTTCTAGGTCGTGGGATGATAGTTTCTCTGCTAATAAAAACTTCATTTACACCATCTGCTGAAATACCGATTTTACTTGCAGATTCCTGAGAGATGGATAAATTTTTAGCTTCAGTTTGAAAAGACAATCCCAGAAGGATAAGTAAAGACGCAGTTAGTCTTAGAGGTGTCCTCATAGCAAAAAGATTATGCAAATTTGACTTCAACAATGATGTCCCGGCGCGGCTGACCACCAGCTTCAACAGTTAGCTCAACATTGCCACGTCCACCCCGACCTGGTTGAATTAACTCATAGCGAGAAGTCACTTCACCCAAGACTGTACGATAGTTTTGAAAACAAACATTTCGATTTCCATTCCCATCAGGGAAAGTATCTCCTTCCCAACTACACCAATCATCAAATTGTGAAAGTACGGGTAAAAGAGAATCTGCTACCAAATTAGGAGGAAGTCCCTGTTTACCTAGCACTTGAGTAGCAATGTGAATGCCTACCATTGTAGGGCCAGTAATTTTAGCGGTGCTAGTTTCATCTTGATACTTCTGAACAAAGCCAAAACCCACATTTGGCCCCCACTTATCTTGTCTTTGTTGTCCCCAGAAAATCGTGGTTTGAGCGCGTGCAAGTTCGGTTTTGTTTTCTCTGAATTGACGCTCAACAAAATCCCGATCAGCCAGTTGAATTGCCAAAAGTTCTTCTTCAGAAGGGCCAAATGAGTCGGACAATGCACCTCGAATTATTCTGCCAGCAGCAAACCGCAATAATCCACCAAAAACAGCACGGGATGTTAATGCTCTAAGAATAAAGCCGATGATAAATGCTTCTGCTGGTTTAGGAAAAAATATACCAGAGGTAGTTGCCAGAGAAGCGCCACCTAAAAC
>DNGJ01000200.1 GCA_003486305.1 Cyanobacteria bacterium UBA11371 | reverse complement strand
AGATGACGTGCAGCAAATTCTCAAAAGCGGTCAACTTGCAGGCTATTATAAACCCGGATATGAAAACTACGGAACCTTATTTAAACTCATCGGCGAAATCCCCCACAATAGCTGCTTAATCCTCAATAGTTGGGAACCCCCTTTAGACATCCTCACATTCACCGAGGATAATTCAGCAGTCTGCTTATTACAATTAAGTGGTTTAGGTGAAGCAGCAACAGAACTTCTGAGAGAAAAGAGCCTATTGGATGAGGAGCGATGGCCTGATTTGATCGACCTTTATCAAGGTAATCCCCTCTGGTTAAAATTAGTCGCTCAAACCATTAACGACTTATTTAGCGGTAGAGTATCTCAATATTTGAGCTATGATCCAGTGTTTTTAGGCGATGAATTGACGCTGATTTTGCAGCAGCATTATCAGAGGTTGTCCGAAATAGAAAAACAGGCGATCGCTCTTTTTAACAAGGAAAACACACCCGTTTCCCTTCCCCAACTGTTAGATAAATCTCAAGTACCACGCGCCGAATTATTTAAGGCTATCCAATCATTAGTCAGGCGCGGTATAATTGAAAAAAATGTCCGAGGTGGTGAGACTGTTTTCAGCGTTATAATTGCGGTTAAACAGTATGTAAAAACGCTGGCGGATAGTGGGAAATAGTTATGGGAATGAGACGCACGATATTGTGGGCGATCCGAGCATAAATTATTTGAGGGCTATGTCCTTGATTCTATTAATGTTCTGTGGGTAGTCTATTCTAATTTCTCGCTTAAATCGAAATCCCCTACCGCAGAATTTGAGTTGACGCTTGATTTCTTGATGCTTGTAGGTTATGAGCTTGTTTTGCAGATACTCAACGAGTCGAGCAATTAAAAGAATTAGCCTGCGTTCTATTTTGTCGATCATGTTTTTTGCTTGACGAACTAGCTGTTCATGGGTGCGTCAGGCAACGCAGCAGTTCGAGCAAGCTTAAATTAACAAGTTTCAAAGCATCGATGCAACAAGCGTTATGCATCAGTAATTGAAACGAACTAATGCATTAATGCTACATTTAAACTGAGCTTTTGACTTAGTTGCTCCAGAGTCAGCCGTTGAATAGCAGTCGGCGATCGCTTTCTCTTCCAAATATTAGCAGCACAAGTTTGTTAGCGCTAACCTTAAAGCTACTAAAATCCCTCAGAAAGCATCTAAAAAATTGTTATTGACGCTTCAAGATAGCCTTTATTCTGATAGACCTTGCCTTGCGGTCGAGAGTTTGTCTAGCCGCGACTTGAGTCGTTAGGCATAAAAGCGCCAGGGGATTTAGGATAAAATTTAGCAGCGATCGCACTCCAGATCGATTGCTTTTCTACATCCAGCCGAAATAGCCTTTGAGTGGGAAGCCAACTCGACTTTTTAGCGCAGGTTCCTAACAATAGCAACTCACATCTTCGCCGCATTCATCTGCTAAATAGCACAACGCCCGGAAACGCAGCGCCACAACTTCGTCGTACAGTGGGTTGAGCTTACACAGCGGCGGAATGCGAAACAGGGTACGACCAAACAGTTTAACGTCCCGCTCGAACGGACACTGAGTTGGTATCATCTGACATAAGCGGTGAGCCAATTCGCGATCGCGCACATCCACTTTATCCAGCATTTGGCGCAGCGGTTGCAGCAAATCGAAGCGTTTCCAAGAACTATAACCCTGCTGATTCTTCTTGGCGGTACTCTTTGCTGGCGCAATCCACACCCAGCTTGTCAAGGTCGGATTTTCTATGCTAGAATATGTTAGCTTCGTCATTATTTTATCTCCTAGTGTTCCCATCAGTGGAGTGCGTTCCTCTGGTGGTTATCTACAGCATTGCAGATGGCTTTCCCGGATGGGTACTGCCATTTGGCCTATTTTTGAACCAGGAAAAGCGTTCGGGCTTCCCACTCAGGATTGATTAGTCGTCTCTACCTTGAGGCAACAATCTTGAGGCAACAATGTCATGGTGACCAAAATCCCGCAATTTGGCTTGCGTGGTTGTACGGAATTTTGTTGAGTGCAAGCCTAAGTATAGGGACATGTGGCAATTCTAGCAAGTTCCTCGAAGGAGTAGAGCCATTTTGGCAGAGGTAGCGGCGTAGTGAAAACCAGGGGAATGCGGCGAAATAACCGTAAGTAGGTGCAGGTAAATAAAGTGAAAACAGCTATACAAGCGTTGGGCGGGCAAGATGCCCACCCCACAAGATCTATGAAATTCTTGTGGGGTGGGCGTCTCGCCCGCCTCTGGCTCAATTGATTTATACTCGCGGGGTTTAACCTATCTATAAGGAAAGGGGGATGGGGGGTGAGGTTAAGATGCGACTCTAGCGGTAGCGCGTCGGCGGCGTCCGGTAACTTTAACCGGGGGTGCTTCCGGAGTTTGCATCAAGAAGACGAGTAAAGGACGGCTTTGAAGTTCGCGACGAACTAAACGCTGTAGCGCCTGTTCGATATGCTCTTGCAAGCCTACCCAATCAACGTCTAACTCTTCAGTGTCGAAGCTGCGGGCGAATTCACTCCAGCGATCGCGCAAAATATCTGCGATTGTCGTTTGCACTAGCTTTTGCAACAGACTGCGCTCGACCGAAGTCACCACACCGCGCAAATGCACTTCTGGTTTTGCAACAAGCTGACCTTCCCAATCTATAGCAGCTGCGACGGTGACCACCCCATCTTCTGCCAACTGCTGGCGTTCCTTGAGAACGTTATCGTGGACAACTCCCGCGTTATCTACTAATTGAATCCCAGAAGGAACCTTACCCGCGATCGCGATGCTATCTTCCGACAACTCCACTATGTCGCCATTGTCCACAATCACCATATTTTCCGCCGGAATGCCCATACTTTGAGCAGTTTGGGAATGTTTTACCAACATCCGGTGTTCCCCGTGGACGGGTAAGAAGAATTTGGGGCGAGTTAAGGCGATCATCAGCTTTTGGTCTTCCTGACACCCGTGACCGGAAACATGAATCCCTTTTTCCCGACCGTAGATCGCGTTAGCGCCTTGGATCATCAGTTTATCAATCGTATTGACCACGGCGATCGTATTCCCCGGAATTGGGTTAGCCGAAAATACTACCGTATCTCCCTGCTTGATTTTAATGTGGGGATGTTCTTGATTCGCAATCCGAGTTAAAGCCGCCAGGGGTTCACCTTGAGACCCCGTTGTCAAGATTAAAACTTTTTCATCTGCCATGTTGCGCGCCACATTCCAAGGTTGCAGCAGACTATCTTCACACTTGATATAACCCAAATTGCGCGCGTGGGCAATCACGTTCAGCATCGACCTACCGACGACCGATACAATGCGATTGTGCTTCTTCGCCAAATCCAAAATCATGTTAATCCGGTGGACAGAAGAAGCAAAAGTCGTCACCATCAAGCGTCCCTTTGCTTGGGAGAAAATCCGATCCAAATTCGGATAAACAGATCTTTCCGAAGGCGTTTGACCCGGTACTTCCGAATTCGTCGAATCGCTAATTAAACACAATACGCCTTTTTCCCCGTGGTCTGCCAATTTTTGCAAATCAAAGAATTCTCCATCCACGGGAGTGTGGTCAATTTTAAAGTCACCCGTGTGAATCACCACGCCAACGGGGGTATGTAACGCCACGGTAAAACTATCGGCAATTGAGTGGGTATTGCGGATAAATTCCACAAAAAATGAATTGCCGATTCGCACGATATCGCGGGGGAGAACCGTTCTCAATTCCGTGCGATTGGCGACTCCGGCTTCTTCTAGTTTCCCATGGAGTAAGGCCATTGCCAGACGCGGGCCATAAATAACCGGAATATCAAATTGTTTCAGGTGATAGGGAATACCGCCGATATGGTCTTCATGACCGTGGGTGACGATCATGCCCTTAATTTTGTGCTGATTCTCGCGCAGGTATGTAGTATCTGGCAAGACAATATTAACGCCGTGCATCCCATCGGTGGGAAAAGCCAGTCCTGCGTCTAAAAGAACGATTTCATCGTTAATTTCAAATACGCAGGTATTCTTGCCGATTTCGTGCAAGCCTCCTAGAGGAATAATTTTGAGAGCTGGTTTCGATTCGTTTGTAGTCATTGACATCCTTT
>DNGJ01000367.1:733-3525 GCA_003486305.1 Cyanobacteria bacterium UBA11371 | reverse complement strand
CCACTGTCCCTGAAATTTGGCTTGAATTTGAATTTCAGAGACGGGGACAGAGATATGGACTCGCTTTAAACCTGCTGAAATTGACGCTTGTACATCGCTAATAACCGCACGATTCCATCCCAGGAGTTCAGCTTGCAAACCTAAATCTACAACGCGCGCGATCGCTTGTTGTTCTTCGACTCCCATTGCGGGAATGCCGATTTCTAATTCCGGTACGCCAATGGCGTCTAGAAAAGTTGCGATCGCAATTTTTTCTTCTGGGGTAAAAGCAACACCCGCCGCCTGTTCCCCATCCCGAAGCGTTGTATCGTTGATTTGGACGCGATTCACTGCACTTACCTCGTAAAGTTGTTAGTTATCGGTTGTCAGTTGCTCGTTATCAGTTATTAGTTGTTTTTTTTAGTTACTACTGACCGCTAACTACTGACCACTGACTACTAAACGTAGAGCCTGGAACCCTAATTTTGGGTTTTGAGTTAAGAACTTGTTACCCTTTAACTCAAAACTCAACAAAAAGTAATGGATAGCTAATTGCAAGCTTGCTAATTGCAAGCTTGCCTCCTCCAGAAGCCATTAGCGATTAGTTATTAGCAGTTACACAACCAATGCTCAAGGACATGATATGATAGGTAAAACCCGCCCCTACCGCAATCAACAAAACGAAATTATACTTGTGCGAAGCGCTCGAGTTGCCCGGATAATAGCCAATTAGCAGCTTGAAACTGAGTGCGACTGTCTAACCAATCGTAAATTGCGGTAAGCTGTTCTAGGGAAACTAAACCGTATTGCCACAACACCATTGGTAAAGGTTCATCGCCTTGTTTGCGGTTGCGGAGTGCCACGGCGATCGCAGAACTAGAAATCGCCAGATCATCTTGTAGAAAGTTGATGAATTCGCTCATTTTCTTACTGGATTCCATGACACTACCTTCAACCGATTTTAGATTTGAGATTGCAGATTTGAGATTTGAGCTGATTTCAGATTAGAGATTAGAGATTTCAGATTTAAATTCAAACTAAATCTGCAATCTGCAATCCTTCAATCTAAAATGTCTTCAGGCTGTCTTCAGCGAGGAAGTGAGCGAGATGGAAAGCTCGATCTTCGGTGGCGAGAAGAATTTGTTCGTACAGGTAACGAGTCGCGCGATCGCCGATACTTTCTGCTTGCGCTGCTTGACGGCGAATGATAGCGATAACTGCCTGTTCCGCTTGCAAATCGTGTTCTACCATTGTCCGGGCATTAAAAATCCCGTCATCTTCTTGGCTAAAACAACACAATTCGGCTAACTTGACAAAGGTGGCTACAGGAGTTCCCCCCAGACCATTCAAGCGTTCCCCAATGTCGTGGACGTGACCTTGGACTGCTGTATAACTGTCTTGAAAAAACTGATGCAGGTCGTAGAATTCTGCGCCTTCTACTACAAAGTGATGTTTTTGGTATTGCAGGTAAAGCGCTTGAAAACTCGCCAGGGCAATATTCAATCCTTCGGTCACCGGAACGGTAACTTCCTGCCCTAAACCGACAGGATTATCTTCGACTTGTCCGAAGGATTGTTTAACGGTAACTTCTGTCATTAATTCACTCCTGAATACAACTTTGCTAATTGGTAACTGCTAATTGCTAATTGCTAATTGTTGATGGCTAATTGCTAATGTTGATGAAAGTCTTGGAATTACTCCATTAGCCATTAGCCATTAGCTATTAGCCATTAGCCATTACCCATTTCCGAACTTCCAACACCGTTCCAGCCAATCGATTAATTCAGACCGAGAAGCGATAAACTGTAACACGGTACTGCGGACTAGAACGGCATCAATACTGTTATTAACATCGACGCGCAGGGAACCATCATTCGGACAACAACAGGGAATGGTGAGTTCTTGCAGGCGGCGATAAACTTGCCAGCGGTCTAGTTGGGAAATTTGTACAACTTGACCCGCCAAGGCGTCTGGAGGAGGGAATTTAGACATGTTCCTAAGAATTTTGCTGTAAGGAAACGAGTTCAGGACTTACGCAAAGAAACCGGGTTTCTATTGATTAATCGTTGCTTTATCAACTAGAGATCTACGAAGAAACTAAGGTGATGGCCTCAGAATTTTGCTGTAGGGAAACGAGTTGTTGTTCGAGTTTCTCGATGCGATCGCACAGCGACCGAATTACCGCTGCTTGGGTATCGGGTAATTGTGCGTGTTCCAAGGGACATCCCACACCCTGCTTAGAAACGATCCGCCCCGGTACGCCAACAACTGTGCAGTCAGAAGGCACTCCTCGCAGCACAATCGAACCAGCACCGATGCGGACATTATTGCCAATTGAAATATTGCCCAATACTTTCGCACCCGCACCCACAACCACATTTTTCCCTAACGTGGGATGGCGCTTACCCGTTTCTTTGCCCGTGCCGCCCAGAGTAACGCCCTGATAAATCAGCGTGTAATCTCCCACAATGGCAGTTTCGCCAATCACGACGCCCATGCCGTGGTCGATAAACACGCCCTTGCCAATCGTAGCCCCTGGGTGAATTTCAATCCCAGTTAACAGCCGCCCGATGTGAGAAATCAGGCGCGGGATGACACTCACCTTGCGGACGTGCAACCAATTGGCAATGCGATGCAAGCAAAGGGCGTGAAAACCCGGATAGCATAACAGCACTTCCAACGAGTTACGCGCGGCTGGGTCGCGCTCAAAAATAATGCGAAAATCTTCTATAAAGCGAGGCAGAGCCTCTAGGATCTCGCTCCCAGGCTCAGCCTGGGAGCGAGGAGTAGGAGGCTCTGCCTCCGGTGTGAGG
>DNGJ01000367.1:0-423 GCA_003486305.1 Cyanobacteria bacterium UBA11371 | reverse complement strand
AGGCTCTGCCTCCGGTGTGAGGCTGGCTTCCCCCTGGATTGCAGAGGTCTTGCTAGTGGGTGGTGGAGTGAAAATTTGTAGCATTAGCTTTGGGGGGAAAAGCAACAAACACTTTCAAATGCTTATAACAAATGCCTTCCGCCCCGGCCTTTCACCCCGTGCAGATTTGATTAATTAGAGTAATTAGATTTGTACTCAAGGCTTGCGATCGCTCTACAATCAACCTGGAAAAAAATTTTTGGGGTAGGGGTACTGGTATTTCTGGGATATGGTACAAGTATTTCTGGCAGGGGGGACTTGTATTTTTGTACTCAAAACAATCCCCTCTTGATGCGGGTTTGAAGCCATTTCTCCTGAGTACTATATATAGGATCGGTTTGTACTCAAGCCCCGTTATTTCCCTTTCCAGTTTTTAGCTTAACA
>DNGJ01000017.1:3293-11361 GCA_003486305.1 Cyanobacteria bacterium UBA11371 | reverse complement strand
TTGTCGGTCAAACCCGCCCCTACAGATGTTTGAATCAGCCGTGATAGATGCGATCGCATCGCACTATCGTTTCTATCATTTACTCTATAACGGATAGCAATCGAAGCGCTTTGACGTTGAATTCTAATTTCCGTGACGCGAGTATCTAACTGAATTAACCTGTGCAATCTATTGGCATATTCTGCATCTTTAGCCAACAGCGGTACTCGAAATCTTACCCGTCCTGGAACTGCATGAATTACCTGATAAGCAATTTTACAATAGCTAACCGAATCCGCCGTCACTTTTTCCGCTTTCTCTTGCAGCACCATAACTGTTTCCCCCTATATTGTTGTTATCATTTAGTTGGTTATGGATTTAAACAGAGCCAGGGCGAAGGCAGGTTTAAATTGATATAAATGATTATCCTTATTTGGTAAGCTCTCCGATTGAGGGGATATTTCGGCTAAGTTTGTTGTCTCTGGCGCTTCTACAATCGTTTCTACTGTCTCGTCAGCGCTAGATATTTCTGTTGGTAACTCGTTGAGAATCAAATTGACGAGATGCTGGCGCATTTCCCCATCTGAAATATTACTGGGAGTGTAAGCGATCGCAATTGATGCAGCTTTGGGGTTAATGCGGATATCATTAACTTGACTGTGCTTTGAAATTAAATTGTACAGCCGCTTTGCATATTCCGAATCTTGCGCCAACCAAGGAACCCGAAACCTAACTCTGCCAGGAACTGCATGAATTATCTGATAATTATCGGATATTTCTGGTTGCGTTACCGTGACTACTTCCCCTGGCGGTATTGCGGTTTCCGATTTAGTTTCTATTTCCTCAAATACTTTATGAACAAAACTCCCTACAATTAGATTAGCCAGCACCGCTCTTGCGCCTTGGAGGTTGAGACTGCGCGTCACTAACATTGCCACTCCAATTGAAATCAGCGCTTGCAGCAAGAAACTTTCTTTTAAAATCTCGCCAATTTGCTTATCCGCCGTTATCTTAACTGTGTCCCTAATTCCTAACTGTTGGAGAATTGCTAACATCTGCGCTAAAGGCAGTATATTGGGGTCAAAATTTATACTTAAAATCCCCGTCTTTACATCTAGGTTAACCGCATCAACTCCCACTTCCTGCCCTAATTGTTGAGCTAAAATTGCTAAATTCAAGTCCCTGGGATTATTGCTGTGCAGTTGCACGCATCCAGGAACCGATTGCACTACCTGAAGATCGCTGGTTGCATTTGGTGCTGTTTGAGGGTTCATTCTTTTCAACCCCTAGTTAACCTTGATAGGTTTTTATTTTATAACAACTGATGCGCCAAGATTATTAAATAAATATAAAACTTACAGCCTTTTTGATAAATTTTGACAATAAAACTGGGTTAAGTGCGAGAGATTGCCGCAGTTTTTTCATGCTTGACTGGGAGAGCGATCGCAAACTGAGTGCCTTGACCAAGTATAGAAGTGACTGATATTTTACCACCATGCTTTTCAATAATTTGGTAAGCAATAGAAAGCCCTAAACCCGTACCTTTACCCACTGCCTTAGTCGTGAAGAATGGGTCAAAAAGTTTGTTGATTACTGATGGATTAATCCCAGATCCATTATCCTGAATTTCCACCAAAACTTGATTTAAGCCAATTGTTTTGGTGCGGATGGTAATTTGCTTATCCAGTTGAGCTTCGCATTCATCCAAAGCATCAATTCCATTGGAGATAATATTCATAAACACCTGGTTCAACTGCGCTGGATAGCACTCCACAAGCGGCAATTTTCCATACAGCTTAATCACAGTAATTCCATTTTTGATGCGGTTGTTTAAAATTAGCAGAGTGCTGTCAATTCCTTCGTGCAAGTCAACAAGTTTAATTTCTGCTTCATCGAGTCTAGAAAAGTTACGCAACGAACGGATAATCGCCTGAATGCGAGTGGCACCCATTTCCATTGAGGACAGCAATTTAGGCAAGTCATCGCGCAGGAATTCCCAATCAATTGCATCGAGGTAATCAACAATAGATGATGCAGGCTTGGGATAGTACTGTTGGTAAAGATCTACCAAATCGAATAAATTTTGCGTATAGTCGCTCGCATAACGAATGTTACCCGAAATAAAATTAACAGGGTTATTAATTTCGTGAGCAATGCCAGCTATCATCACTCCCAAACTGGACATTTTTTCGGCTTGAATCAGTTGAGATTGAGCTTGTTTTAAGTCGTGCAATGCTTGTTGTAGTTGGTGCAAACGCTCGTTTAGTTTTTGTTCTCGATTGGCTAATTTATCGACCATAAAATTGAACGCTTCCGCAAGTTCGCCTACTTCGTCACCACAAGTAACTGGGACTTTAGTGGTAAAATCTCCATTGGCGATCCAGCGCACGTTACGAGTTAAATTAATAATCGGCTGTGCGATAAATTTAGCAACCCATGCCCCTACAATAATCGATATAATTGCTCCCCACCAGAAAAAACTATCCAGCCTTTGGGAAATGAGTAATTCAGTTCGATCCAAAGCAGCAGTTGAATGCAAGATTGCAGTTAATGCACCGTGGCTAATATCGGACAGCGCTACAGTTTTAGCCAGATAATCTCGACGCTGAATAGTCAACCGAGTTGGGTGTGGATTGGGTGGCGGGGGTTGCCAAGATGCAGCGCTAATTTGTGGTAAATTTGTCGCTATCATCTGTCCGAATTTAAAAATAGCAAAGTAGTTTGATTCCCGATCATCAAAGCTAAATTGCTGCCATTGCTCGTTTGTAAATCGGCTACCGATAATGACTCCACCGACGATAGTATTGTTATATTTAATCGGGGCAAATCCTACCAAAATCGCTTGATTTCGTCCCTTTATGCCGACTAAATCGGATTTTTCCAAACCTTGTTTAAGCCTTGCTAAAATTGCTTCATTTCGCAGCAAAACCCCCGCGCTAAACGCATTTCCCAGTTGTACAATTGTCGCACCCCGCGCATCTACTACTTTAATTAAATCGAGTCTTAAAATTGTTTTGAACGGCAACAAATTTTGCTTGAGGTTATTGGTATCTTTTTGTTCAATAGCGCGGGCGATCGCTTTTGTTTCTCCGATCAGTTTAGCCTGCGCGAGCAAGTATTGGGAGCGATCGCTAAACTCTCGCACTACCAACGCCGCCTGATTGTCCACTTCCTCCACCAGTCTTTGTTCCAAGTTGTTGAAAAATCCGAATCTAACTGTATAAGTCACCAGCAGCAATAAACTTAAGGATACGCCCAAAAACGGTACGATAATCTTTAAACTCAGCGGAATTTTCGAGTACAAGGTTTTCGCAACCCAGGTTACTCGATTCCCAATAGTATATTTAATCGTATTCCCAACCTTAGTTTGCATTAAATACGATCTCCCAGCTAATTCCTGCAAGTTTTTCCCCTAAGCGGGTATATTGAAATTACCGCAGCTTATTGATTGTTATTTTCAGTAAGATTGTAGCAGTATTATGCGGGATTAACACGCGCCACACCATATATTTACATATTTTATCAACAATTGGCTTCTCAATTGAGCGCATTTAATCTAAAATAAAGTTTAAATTAATGCAACTAATTTTTAATAGCATGTAAAATAGTTGGTGAAAGCTGAAAAACCCGGTTTTTGCAAAAAACCAGGTTTCTCCACCTCAGATCAAACCTTGGTAATAGCGCGGAAGCGCTAGGTTTTTGTTTCTAGAATTTGTTTGAGTTGCGAACAAGCTTTTTCGATGCTGTCTATACTACCGGGATTGACCAATCCATAATAGTCAAAGATGTAAACTCGATTGTTTTTTACGGCTTGGAGTTGATTCCAAAAAGAGTCGGATTTAAACTTTTCTAGGATTTGATCTCCCGTATCTACTAAAAGGATAATTTCTGGATTAGCCTGGAGAATCTTTTCTGGAGAAAGGGTAACATACCCGCGCAAAGGGGAAGTTCCCTGCAATTGGGCGGCTAGATTTTTAAGCTTAAATTGCTGAAGAAAGTCACCAGCCCAGCTAGTTTGATTGGGAGATAAAATCGGTTGGCGGCTGACTAGGATGAGAGTAGAATAATTTCGATTGGGAATATCGGCTAAAAAGGTTTGGTAGCGCTTGAGTAAAGGTTCCGGATCGGCGTCGAGCGATCGCGCTAAATTCACTGTCAATTCTTCCAATGCTTTCCAGCTTTTTACTTGCGTCAGCAGCGTCTTTATTCCTAACTGCTGCAATCTTTCCATTGTTTTATCGTGAAACCCCGCCGCCCCGACTACAAAATCGGGTTTCAGCGCCACAATTTTTTCTAAATTCGGCGGAGTTTGTTCGCCGCTGACTGTGGTAATTCCCTTAAACCTAGAGTCATTACTAATTATTTTGCTACCCGAAACGCCGACAATTTTTGTTCGATCCAACTGATAAATAATATCTGCGGTTAAAGGAGTCAGCGCTACAACTTTTTGGACAGTTTCGCTATTGGTTGTTGCCGCATTATTGGCTGGAGGCGAAGCAGTTGGAATTGGCAAATTTTGAGTATTTGTTGTAGCCCCGCAAGCAACAAACGCTAGACTTACAAGGAATATAACAGCCAGTCGGAAAAAGCGATTTTTGTGCATATTGAGTAGATCCAGATTGAACGACATTTAAAATCGAGGAGATAAAGGACAAATTTGCAATCCTACTGGCGTTTCTATAATAGTAACGTCTACACCAAAAGTTTGAGCTAAATTATCGGGGGTTAAAATTTGCTCCGGAGTACCGACGCAAGTAAGTTTTCCCTGATGCAGTAGGGCGATGCGATCGCTATACCTAGCTGCTAAATTTATTTCGTGCAATACTGTAATAATCGTCAAGTTTTGTTGGTTGAGTTGTTTGAGCAATTCCAGCAATTGCAACTGATAGCAAATATCCAAATAAGTCGTCGGTTCGTCTAATAGTAAAACTTGAGGATTTTGTGCCAAAGCCAGGGCTAAAAAAGCCCGTTGGCGCTCGCCTCCCGAAAGTTGTTCTACCGAGCGATCGCTAAATTTTTCGATCCCAGTTTGATGCATGGCAATTTCAACTTTTTCCCCATCTTCTCGGCTCAATTCCCATTGCCACCAAGGTTGATGGGGCGAACGTCCTAAACTGACTAATTGCTTGACGGTTAATCCTTCGGGAATCGTTTGTTGTTGGGGTAGAATTGCCAATTTCCGCGCCACAATAGCGGCAGATTGCGAGTGAATTGCTTTACCATCGAGCAACACAACTCCCTGCTGGGGTGCGAGAATGCGACTAATTAATTTTAGCAAAGTAGATTTACCGGAACCATTAGCGCCGATCAAACTCAACCATTCACCCCTGTGGATGGATAGCGTGATGTTTTGCGCGATCGCAATCTCTCCGTAACCGCCAGTTAGCTGTTGAATTTCTAGCAACATTTAGTTTCAATCCAAAATCTAAAATTTTGCTGACCGACGATATAACAACCAAACAAATAAGGGAGAACCTAACAGAGCGGTAATCGTTCCTACAGGTAATTCTACCGCACCCAAACGGGCAAGTAAATCTGAAAGAGTAAGTACAAAAGCACCGCCAACTGCGCTCAAAGGTAATACCCAACGGTAGTCAGTTCCCACCAATAAACGCACGCCGTGGGGGACAACTAATCCTACAAAACCAATCAATCCGCCGATACTGACAGCACTGGCGGCGAGTAAGGTAGCGACGGCACCAATTAATAAGCGCGATCGCATCAACGATACTCCCAATCCCACTGCCAAATCATCCCCCAAAGCTAGTAAATTAACGCTACGAGCTAAAAAGCAACCTAATACTAACGATACGCTAATATAAGGTGCGGCAATTTGGATATCCGACCAACCTCGCCCGTTTAAACTGCCAATTAACCAGTTTAGTGCGGCTTGGATGCGACTATCTTCTGCTAATAATAACAGCGTTGTTTGTATTGCACCAAATAAAGAACTAACCGCCACCCCGCCTAAAATTAAACGTTCTACAGAAATGCCCGTTGCCGTCTTTCCTAAAAAATAAACGATCGCCGATGTCAGAATTGCACCCACCCAGGAAAAAAGGGGAACCCAAGCTTGGAATAATCCTAACGTGAACAGAGCGATCGCAACCAAACCCGCCCCCGCCGATATTCCCAAGATAAACGGATCTGCCAAACTATTTCGCAGCAATCCTTGCAACAGCGCACCCGACATTCCCAACGCTGCCCCTACGGTTAATGCTGCTACAATTCTAGGCAAACGCAGTTCCCAAATAATAGTTTGATTGATTGAATCTCCCTGATGCAGAAATGCTTGCCATATTTGTGCCGCACTCATCGGCACAGCACCTAAAGAAAGCGAAAGAATAATGGTTACGAATAACCCTATTATCAGGATTAAACCTGCCTGTAACACTCGATAATTCAGGATATTTTGTTGCTTTTGTGCTGGCATTTTTCCATCAAAATAACTCATATCATGTCCAGTTGCATCGGTAAGAGCGGGCGGGGCGGGTTTAAAGAGATCATCACCTTTGTTTATTAGTGGATCTCTTTCCTTGCTCAAGGATTTTTCATAGAAGCCCAGTTCCTTGATGCAGATTGATTGGTAAAACCCGCCCCTACAGTATCAAAAACTATAAAAAGCCTTTGCTACCGGACATCATATCATAGATATTCATTCTGGCTTACACAGCCTTATATCCCTAAAAACTACTGGATCTACCTTAGCGAGTGTTGTATTTACCGGGTGACCATTTACCCAATTAGCAATTAGCAATTAGCAATTAGCAATTAGCAATTAGCAATTCCCAATTCCGAATTCCCAATTCCCAATCAAGCCGGATGCACGTGAAACATTCCCTCACAACCTTTTTGCGCCACCCAATCTTGATGGGGATGGAACATATACATACCTGGGTCACTGTACGAAAATTCAAGAATGTGTCGTTCTGCGGTTCCCATCGTAATTACATCCGTTGCTTCTGTAGGTTGAAGCGTACTACCCGTTCGATAAACCTGAAATAAATTGGCATGAAGGTGAAAACTTACTGCTGGTTCGTATTCAATTATATTCAAAAGGTAAAGCCGAACCAGTTGATTTTGTTTAACGGTTATCGGATGTTTCATGTAATATTGTGGAAACCCATTGAAGACGACAAATTCATTTTTACCATCCCCATTCGTATCGTAGCCTGACATCGTGATGGCTATTTCATCTGCCTGGGGGCGTCCTCCTGGCGGATCGATAATAAACATGCCATAAAGCCCCTGACCGATATGATAAGCGACATCTCCTATATGGCAGTGATATAGATGAAGGCCAAAAGGTTTAGCATCAAATTCATAAACTGTGGTTTTTCCATAATTAATCGGTTCCATACCATCCATTTGTGCCTTATGAATCCCATGAAAATGGATCGAGTGGTCTTCACCTTGATGCTGATTTGTATAAATCACCCTGATGCGATCGCCTTGATTTGCTCGCAAAGTTGGCCCTGGAACTCTGCCGTTGTAACTCCAAGTAGTAAACGAGGCACCATCAAGTAAAATTTCTGTAGTATTAGACGTTATTTTAAATTCTCGAATCTGACGCCCATTCTCTTGTTTCAGCGTGCCATACTCAAATTCTCGCAGCGATGCCGACGGATTCCAAGTCAGTTTTGGAGGTGGCAAAATTTTCGCCTTTACCCTACGCCAAATCGGGTCACCAAGAGCGATGCCAGCAACTGCGATACCGCCTCCCAATCCTAATTGAAGCAGTCGGCGTCTTTTAATTAGTAATGAAGAAAGTTTACTCATGAAAGTTACTACTAATACAGCCAAAAATCGATGGTTTGCAAAAATCATTCTATCGTAGGGGCGGGTTTACAGCGAATTGCTTGCCGAGTCAGGGAAAGCCTTTTGGCTTAGTTTGTGTAGAGGCAGCATTAATGCTGCCTCTACACAAACGAAGGTCTACCTAATCAAGCTGCAATTCTCTGTAATATCATGTCCGGTAGCATCAGTAGCTGCACGTCCGGGGCGGATTTAAAAAATTTCTCGCGATTTTCCAGCATAGCTGGTAAAACCCGCCCCTACAGCATGAAAAATTATACACAACCTAAGCTAG
>DNGJ01000017.1:0-3097 GCA_003486305.1 Cyanobacteria bacterium UBA11371 | reverse complement strand
AAAAATTATACACAACCTAAGCTAGCGGACATCATATAACGAGATATTTCATCGCCTCAAATATAACCAAGTTAAACTCGCCCATACAATGTCAGAGTTGACTATTAACGTAAGTCGCCCAATAGCTAATGGCTAATCGTATATCCGGAAAATATTACCACGAGCAATTAACAATTAGCAATTAGCAATTAGCATCTAATTCGGAGTCAAAAAGTTTTGGACAACGTACTTACCCAAATTCCTCCCAGCAGTCAACCCATCGCGATTATCAGACATCCAATGCGCGCCGCCGTAAACGCGACTCATCCCCGCTTCTTCTGCTGCTTGAGTAAAGTTGTTGAAAGAACGAGGCGGCAAATTTACAGAAGGGTCGGCGATCGCAGTAAAACTAACTTTATCGCCAAAGTATGCCGTCAAAACTGCATCGGCTGCACCCCCAAACGTACTGTGTCCCGATACATAGGCAGGAGAAGAAGGAGTACTTAATAAAGGCGTCCAATTTGCATCGGCGGTTGTTTGGGGATTATTATCTTTATCGGCTTGCTGAATTGCGGTAATCGGTCGCCAACGATTAAACGTGTATTTTTGATCGCCGTCAATAATACTGGCATCGGCGAGGGCGATATTTAGCAAGGCAAATAAACGGGCATTTTCTTGTAGAGTCTTGCCCTGTTTTATAGCAACATCAGCAGCAATTTGGTTCCAATGTCCGGGGGGTGTTAGGGTTCCCGAACCATTTAACCAGAATTTAGCGATCGCACTCTGATCCGCCGTCCGAGTCGTGCTATCTTTCGCGCCAATTTCTTTAGTTTGATTAAATTCTGCCGTATATTCAGCACTCGTCAAACTCGGCATCTTCGCAATGCGGAATTGATCTCCCTTCGTCATCGCAAAGGGTTTAACATGCTTCCAATGCGGCATCGAAGCTGACTTAAATTCCGGCGGTACGGGTTGCCAATAACCGGGTTGATTTACCGGCGTATAAGCAACTTCCGTATCGCTACCATCATTTTGCCGCCATGCAAACATTTGCTCGGCAACAGTTTCTCCTAATTTGATACCGTCTGTTTTAGATTTTCCTTCAGCTATTTTTGCCAAAGATTCGGTTTTGGCAGCATCTAACGCAGCGGCTTGTTTCGGATACAAATTAACTAACATTCGATGTGCAGCGGCAATAGTTGCTGCTGATTCTGATGCACCTGGAGGCGCTTGCACTTCTACGCGATAAGGTTTGTGCGTTTTGGCGATCGCATTCACCGCATCGTACACCGCCCCATGCACCATCGCCAGGTTATGCGCTGCCATTGGTGGCGATGTCTTGTCTGTGCGGATCGTTGACAGCGCGATCGCATTCCATTCTGTAACCGCATCTTTTGCTTGTTGCGTCGGTGCTAC
Source organism: Cyanobacteria bacterium UBA11371 (assembly GCA_003486305.1). Lineage (GTDB taxonomy): Bacteria > Cyanobacteriota > Cyanobacteriia > Cyanobacteriales > Aerosakkonemataceae > Microseira. The sequence goes on along the minus strand of DNGJ01000017.1, from coordinate 1,702 downwards.
AGCTTGCACCGCTGACAGCAACCGAACTTTTTGCGAGCCACATGCAATAATACTTAAACTTGCAATCGTACCTATTGCGATCGCCTTGACAGAAATGCCAACTAATGAGCCTTCTGAGTTAGGTTTCATGATGAACCCCGCATAGAGTTGTTGAAAATATTAAGCAATAAACTCATGCACCGAGTTTAAATCTGAAAGCCGCAGCAGCTTGATTTCTTCAACAACTCTTAATTTCTCAATTAAGCTGATGACAAGATTTAGCGCAAGCCTTGCAATAAGGGGTTTTAGGTTCAAAGTCAGGACAAGCGATCGCTTCCTCTGAACAAGCAGTCATCGGTCGCACCGTACACTTGAGGCGATAATCGTTAGTAAAATATTCGCACTCATGACAAGGAATTGCATGAAGGCGCTTGACATAAGACACACCTTTTTGCAGCGACACCAGAAACTTCCAAACCAATAAAATCGTCACAGTCCAAGCAAACAAACAGTAAAAAATTACAGCTAACATTTCCAGATCCTTATTGAATCACAAATACGAAACTTTTATCTGTACGGGCGAAGCATTTGCGTTTGGATGTTTCAGGAAACGCTACTTCTTTATTTTTTAATGCTTCGCCCCTCAAAAAACCGGGTTTCTTAGCGATTTGCAAGAAACCCGGTTTCTAATTCCGGGCGCGGTAAGCGTGCCAGAGGTGACCGCCAAGCGCCAACAACCCCAAGAAAAATTGACTAACTGCCAAATAATTTCGGTCAAACCCGTAAAATTCTGTCGGATAAACAGTCGTGTTATATCCCACGAAGATGGCAGAAACAAAAGCCATAAAAGCCAAACCGCCTAAACTGTAAGAAAGCAGCGCATCTCCATTAATAATCAGCGCTTTCTTCACCCAAGGAAAAGGTTGACTCACGATGTGCCACGCCCCGCCAGCAATCAGTAAAGCTCCAATCCAAATGTGACCGCCGATAACATCCTCTAAATTATTCACGCTCGCCATTCCCAGGAGAGTCCAACCCCCATTTGCAAAACCAAATAGGTAGCCAAAAATTGTCACGGGATTGAGAGTGGGATTGGTAATTAAGCGGACATTGGCAACAGCGGGGTCGTAAATTCCACCAAAAACCATTGCCTTGAGGACGAATAAAAACGCAGCAATTCCCAAAACAATTAAATGATGACCCAAGATCAAACTTAGCTGTTTTGGGTTAGTCCATTCATAGTGAAACTTAGCAACTCTTCCCACCCCATTTTTTAAGATCGCAGGACCGCGAAAAACGTGATAAAGCCCGCCAGCACCCAAAACAGCAGAGGCGGCTAAATGCAAGATTCCAATCGCAAAATAGGGATCGGTATCTACAACTTGACCGCCTGCACCTACACCCCAGCCTAAAGACGCTAAGTGAGGTAGCAGAGTTAGTCCTTGATCGTACATTGGTTTGTCAGGCACGAAACGAGCCACTTCTGATATCGCAGTAGCTCCAGCCCAAAACATAATTAAACCCGCGTGAGCGATGTGAGCGCCTAATAATTGACCCGACAAATCAATCAAGCGCGCATTCCCAATTAACCATGTCAAATTTGTATTGTCGGCTAGCGTTCTTCGAGTAGAAATTTCCACAGTTCGTTACTTTCCTTTTGGGTCATGAAGTCAAAAATTCTTGTTTTGGTGTAGGGGCACGGCATCAATCAGCTTTGCGGCTA
>DNGJ01000284.1:13439-15596 GCA_003486305.1 Cyanobacteria bacterium UBA11371 | reverse complement strand
AAACCCGCCCCCCAACAGGTTTGAAGCATAAGTCATCAATAAAAAACCCCGATAACTTTTGAAATCGGGGTCTAAATCTGGTAAAGTGTAATTTCTTAGCGGATATATTCCTTAAGAATGCTATTGCGATTGGGATGTCGCAGCTTGCGAAGCGCTTTAGCTTCGATTTGGCGGATGCGTTCGCGGGTGACGTTGAAGATTTGACCGATTTCTTCTAAGGTCTTCATTCGACCATCATCCAATCCGTAGCGCAGTCGCAGTACGTCGCGTTCGCGAGGACTGAGGGTATCGAGGACGCTTTCTAAATCTTCTCTCAGCAGATTCTTGGAGACTTGATCTTCTGGTGTTTCGCCATCGGACTCAATAAAATCGCCCAATCGGGAGTCTTCCTCTTTACCGATGGGCGTTTCTAAAGAAATCGGCAGCTGAGCGGATTTAGCAATGAATCGCAGCTTCTCGATCGTCATTTCCATGCGAGTGGCGATTTCTTCTTCCGTTGGTTTGCGTCCCATTTCCTGGGAGAGCAACTTGGTAGTTTTCTTGATCCGGGAAATCGTTTCGTACAGGTGAACGGGTAGGCGAATCGTGCGAGACTGGTCTGCGATCGCGCGCGTAATTGCCTGCCGAATCCACCAAGTTGCATAAGTGGAAAACTTATAGCCTTTTTCGTGGTCGAATTTTTCCGCAGCGCGAATCAAACCCAGACTACCTTCTTGAATCAGGTCTTGGAAAGACAAGCCCCGATTCATGTATTTCTTGGCAATGGAAACAACCAAGCGCAGGTTGGATTGAACCATTTTATCCTTCGCCCGCCGACCCAAATGGAGACGATGACGAAACGCGGGCAACGCCATATTGACAGCTTCTGCCCATTCACTATCCCGTGGTTCTCGCTCTAAATGCTCTAACAGTCGTTCCCGGATTCGCTCTAATTCGAGTAAATCGGCTATTTTGCGTGCCAGTTCAATTTCTTCATCGGCTCGCAACAGTCGAATTCGACCAATTTCCTGCAAATAGAGGCGAATTGAGTCCTCGGTATAGTGCTTTTTCTTAGTTTGCGTTCGACGACGGGTAGAACGACCCTTACCAGGCTTCTCGTCGTCTTCCTCAGCTGAAACCTCTAAAAACTCATCTTGTTCTACCTCTTCTTCGATTAAGAAATCAAAGTCGGCTTCAGGTTGAACAAGGGTTTCGAGTACGTTGTTAGCCTGGGTCATGCCGCGTTCCTCATGCTCCTTTGGGTTAACAAATCAACAACTAAATAGGGTGATGGATTACTTTCCCAACGACTTAGTTAGTCTCATCGCTGACAAGTATTTAACACTTTAGCAATAATTCACCTAACTAGGGGAAAGGCACCTTGCTTCCCACTGTCAAATTTAACACTGTCAAATTTAAATTGAAGGGAAGCTAGGTTTTGTAAAGATCTTTCCGATTGTAGCCTTTCTCACAAAAGTTGGACGCTGGCAAGTCAATTTTTCCATGCAGTTTTTTCTTGCTGTCTATCCGAACTTTGAATATCACGTAAAGTTGGGATTAGCTATAACGAGCTTTCGCCTTGAGATGCCCAAGGTTTGACTCAAAGCAGGTGCTGGTTAATTGAACCGGCGTTTTTTTGCCATGTTTTTTCATTCCTTTCCTTTACACTGCCATTGTTGGAGGTCTATTGGACAGTAAAGGGTCAGTTTTTGCCGGTTGAGTTGTGACTAATACGGAAAAATTTTCTGCACCCATATTTAGCTGATTTCCTTGATTCTATTGATTGCTTTTGTGCAAGACAAAACTTACTCAAAGGGCGCATTTCGCTTTCTTTGACGTTTGCTTCCTGCTTCTGCGGTGGGGAGTCGGCTCCTAACCTGTCCACAGGCGTAAATTCCGCGCTTGCCGCACGTACTTGGTGTTGTGAGCCTACCGTCAAGCTGTGGCAGTTGGTTTTAGAGACGGGCGATCTCATCTCCTTGCAAGAGCGATTCGCTTGCGCTATACCGCAAGCTTCACGCACAGCTAGCTGACTTGAGCTAGGAGTTAGCTCCAATCCCAGCGTTCCAACCCTATTTTTAGCTTAAGCTAATAGGTTTATGCCTGGATTGTCTTGACAAATAGCTGAACTCCTGTATGCCATTTTAATGAACCCTCGCGTCAGATGACAGCTATCAG
>DNGJ01000284.1:6793-13303 GCA_003486305.1 Cyanobacteria bacterium UBA11371 | reverse complement strand
TAAGCTAATAGGTTTATGCCTGGATTGTCTTGACAAATAGCTGAACTCCTGTATGCCATTTTAATGAACCCTCGCGTCAGATGACAGCTATCAGGTTTGATAAATTAACATTTCTAATGGGTATTGCGAGCGATTAATCAGTTTTAGGTCATTGGTGATTGGGGATGGGCTAGCGGTACAATCGGCTTTCCCGTTTGACCTGTGACCTATCGACCTATCATTTTAACCTCATTAGTTTGTTGCCAAAGTTGCTCTACTGTAACAAATGTTTGGCCTTGTTGTAACAAATTCTTGAGAATTTGGTCAGTTGTTTGCGCGACATCTTGCCCACCGTAAACTCCATCGTGCAATACGATCAGGGAACCGTTGTGAACTTGGCGCAAAACCCGACTCGTTACGACTTCAATACCGGGACGCAACCAGTCTTCAGGGACAACGCTCCACATCACGGGGCGATAGTTCCACTCGTGCAACCATTTTAGGGTTTGCGGGGTAAAAAGACCATTTGGGGGTCGGACATCGCGCATCTTCTGGCTCACATATTGTAAATCCAGTTTGCAGGCGCGAGCGATCGCGGCTTGGGTTTGTTCTAAACTTTGCTTCAGTTCTGCCTGGGTAAGAGTGGGAAAATTGCGATGATCCCAACCGTGCAATCCAATCTGGTGACCGCGATCGTACACGGCTAATGCGACATCTGGGGCGCGACTGACACAAGCACCCAACCAAAAAAAACTGGCTTTAACCCCGTAGCGGTCTAATACCTCCAACAGTTGGGGAGTATATACCGGGTGGGGGCCATCATCAAACGTCAGTGCCACTTGTGCTTGAGAGTCAGTTCCACACCAAAGACAGCTATTAAAAGTGGGTTTGAGAATTCGGTACAAAATTGGATAAAGGGGAGCCAGTTGCATGGAATTTGAGATTTTAGATTTGAGATTTTAGATTTGGGAAATACATGCTCCTCATCTGGCTGTGGGGAATTTAGCCTTGGTCAACTTTGACAGCAGACCGTTTAACGGTATTTGGCATCGATAAAGCAGAATTGCCCCCGCTGAGCTGTTTGACGCCTTCTAAAGCCTGCAAGCCAGCGATCGCCGCATCTTTGACTGCGGGTTCCGATTCTTGATCTAGCATCAGGCGAAAGTAATTGGCAATTGAGCGCTGTTGAGCTGGATCGATATTACGCTTAGTTGCCAAGCGCACCAGCCGCCTTACCGCTATCAGGCGCTTGAGGGGTTTTGCATGAGTCAAATCTGCAACCATTGCATCAAACTGGGTTTCCGCTTGATGCAGTTGAGCGGCGATCGCTTGCCAAACCACAATCACCAAAGTCAAGATAGCGATCGACCCTTGCAGAAGTACGGCGATCGCTATCTTGAAACTATGGGTATCACAGCCAATTTCCACAGCCAGGTAAGTACTCAGACTGGCTAAACCCCCGCTCGCAACTGCTATAGTTAACTGACGGTTTGGGTCCCAAAAGAATTGGCGCAGCTTTAACCAATACAATTGCCAATGCCACTCTTGTAGACGATAGACGAACGCCATTGCCAGCACGCCTACCCCGATTACCAGCCACAGCTTCCAGAGCCAAAATAGCAACAGCGTCGCTATCATCAAACCCAACAGCCAAATTCCCAGCTTGCCAAAACTTTGGCTCGACAACGATTTGAGCGATCTACTTTTGAATTCTGGTAGCGACGAGCTTGGAGTGCTGTTGATAATTTCCTGCCACCAAGACGAAGCTTGTGCCACGTTACAGTACCACCGATCCGTATATCTACGTTAATACGATAGCTCAGAACTCGAAGCTTAAATCATCTACGGTGAACTGACCATCAAACGCGCAGAAGTTAATCCGGTAGATGTTGGGTGCTTCTATCAGCAGTTCCTTGTTAGGGGGTATGGGGGAATCAATTCCAGCTAGATTGGGTTCGGGTATCTCGATTTGAGCCAGTAGCTCGTTATCGCTGTTATAGACAGATAGAAGCAGTCGCTGGGAACTGGTGACAAATGCTTTGAGCGAGCGCACCCAATGGGGGAAAGTCGCTTCCAGCCAACCATTTTTGGGCGCAGCCATCAATACTGTGGTACCGGAGTGAGGCGGAAAAGCTGGGTTAGAAGGACGGATGGCGATGCAATTGCGGAACCTTACGCCCCAGGGTTCAAACTGCCGATCTACAACTTCAAAACACTTTAGCTCTTCAAAGCTCAACTGGACGCGGTTCGGACTCACAAGCAGATTGGATGGCATTGTCGCTTGATTTCGGCAAGGAAAAGCAACAAAATTCGGTGCGTTCATTGAATCATCCATCCTTCTTTGCTTGGGTGCTGCCAACGCCACGGCACTATAGCGCTTGCCACTGCTCTGCTTGCTCATAACACGCTTTTATTTATACATTTATCTAGAAACCGGATGACTTGTGACCGCTGGAATTACGACGCAAAAAAACTCCTCAAACCTCTATCACACGCCTAAAGTTTTGGCGAGGTAAATCGTTAACTCTACGGTTGCTTGGGTGTAAATTAACTTACTTCAGATAGATTAACACGAAAAAACGGGGTGAGGGGTCAGACCCCCCACATAGATTAACATAGGCTAAAATGCATGGCCCGCGGTCGTTTCATCCTCAAATTGGGCGGCATCAGCCGGAAAAAAATTCCTGGAATCTTTAAAAAAATGCGTTTGAATTAACCTCTGCTTTAAGTGTGGCCTGAAAAGGCAGGGAAAACCCTTGACTAAAAAGGGAGTGGGGAAGAAGAACAAGAAACCGGGTTTCTCGGTCGATCTTTCCGAGAAACCCGGTTTGTTTGCCTAAGTCCTGAAACAGAAACCTCACCCTCTGCCGCTGAAAAAATCAACCCAAGGCCAGAAGACAGCAGCAAAAACGAGGGTGGATGCTTAGAATAGCGTTCTAATTTGTCCATGTTTACTCCGCCCGGTTTTGAACAGAGATCTGTAAAGACTTCCCTGGGAGAAATGGTGTACTATACTGCCGCCAGCGCGCCTTGGCTGAGTGAGGATGCAGCAGCGAGGGAGCAAGAGCGAGAAACCCTGGTGTTCCTGCATGGTTTTGGTGGCGGTTCTTCTGCTTACGAGTGGTCTAAGGTGTATCCAGCTTTTGCGGCAGATTATCGCATTGTGGCACCGGATTTGATTGGATGGGGCAGATCTAACCATCCAGCGCGGAATTATCGGATTGACGATTATCTGACGACGATTACCGAGTTGATCTCGCAAACTTGTAGCGGGGGTGCGTATGCGATCGCATCTTCCCTCACCGCAGCGTTTACGATTCGCTTAGCGATCTCCCGCCCGGATCTATTCAAGTCTCTAATATTGACCACCCCATCGGGACTTGCCGATTTTGGCGACAATTATGCCAATACGTTATTTGCCCAACTAGCGGGCGTCCCCATCCTCGACCGACTATTTTATACTGCGGGAGTTGCCAACAAAAACGGCATTCGCAGTTTCTTAGAGCAACGTCAATTTGCCAATCCTAACCGCGTATACGAGGAAATCGTTGACGCCTACCTGGAATCTGCTCTGCAAAAAAATGCAGAATACGCAGCGCTGTCGTTTGTGCGGGGCGATTTATCGTTCGATTTGTCTTTGTACGTTCCCCAGCTAACAGTTCCGACGGCGATTATTTGGGGCAGAAAATCTCAATTTACCAGCCCAGAAGTAGGACAGCGTTTAGCCAATCTAAATCCACAGGCTATCCAGTTTTTTGAACGCTTAGAAGATGTAGGATTGACGCCGCAGTTAGAACTACCTGCGGTGACGATTGGTTTAATTCGGAAATTTTTGCAGCGCCTGGGTTAGTAGGTAATATTTTTTACCCACTACCTACTAACGCAAGTAGGGGCGGGTTTAACGAAATATTTCTCGGTGACAAACAATGTTTGGTAAAACCCGCCCCTACCAGAATTTGGGGTTGCTAATTGCCTGTAAGGGCGTTCGCGCAGCGTGCCGGAGGCATTAGCATTTGCGTAGAAATATTTCAAATTTACCGACAAGATAACAGCGCAAATGCTTCGCCCCTACTGCTAATTGCTAATAGATGATTTTTACGCTCCATTAGCCGTAGGGGCTATCGCATTCGCGTGTAGATATTTGGCATCACCCAACAAAATAACAGCGCGAATGCGATAGCCCTTACAGGCCATTAGCCATTAGCCGCTCTTCGAGAGATAACTAGCAACTTGAGTTACTAGCTCAATCAGTTTTTAATCCGAAGGTCGATGGCGCTGGCGTTGAAGTTATATTCCAAACCTTCGAGTTCTACGGGGGTACCGACTTTAATTTTACTGTTGCCGAGAACGGGGCCATTTTCGGTGATGCGGGCATTTCCGGCTAAAGTAATCAGTAGATCGGTGCTAAAAATGTCTTTTCTCGGATCGGGAAGCGCTTTGACAGTACCATCGGGTTGGGGAACGAGTACGGTTCTGGGTAGTTCTCTGACGGATTTAATATCAACTTGTCCGTAGGGTTGATTGCGGATAATAATATTCGTTTTCTTTTTGGTTTGGAATTCCTTAATTAGCTCTTGGGGATTGCGGATGCTCAAACCTCTTACAACTACGTCTACCTCAATCGGTTTTGTGGGGACGCCGACTTGAGCGATCGAACCCGAAGTACCTGGAAAGTAAAAGATCCCCACCACAACGAGGAAAATTACCAACGCCGCACCCAAGTCTAGGATGCTCATTTTGCCGAATAAGCGGCCTTTAGAATCCAAAATTTTCATAAAAACTTGTCCGGTTCATTCTGGAGGAAGCTCAAGAGGTTGTGTCTTGTGTCAGGCTACCATGACTTGGAGGGAGAGGGAGTGGGACAAACGAACTTTCTACGGGAATTATAAAATTGCAACCTAAAGCAATCCAAGTTCGTCTAGTTTGAGAGAAAGGCCAAAATTGGTTTTACCGATTACCCTTGGTTTGCGGCGGTATCTGTTGCCGTACTATTTTTCCTCACATCATACGCTGCTATGTTGAACTCATTGTCTTTTGTTTCTCGTTGGCTGCGTCGCCGTTGGTTTTACCCGTTAGTATCTTTTGCGATCGCTTTATCGCTGGTGGTGGCAACTCCCCATTCTACCCAAGCGCAGGTTCCTTGGCGGGATCTGATTTTTAGGGGGATTCAAGTTATCCAATTGTCTAATATGTCGCCACAGCAGGAAGTCCAGCTGGGACAGCAAATGAACGATCGCATGGCGGGACGTCAGTTTCGACTTTTCCGCAATTCCCAGATTACCAGCTATGTGGATGAAATTGGTCAGCGCTTGGCAGCTGTAAGCGAGCGCCCCACTCTTCCGTTTACTTTTCAGGTGGTACGCGATGACAATGTTAATGCCTTCGCTACGACGGGCGGTTTTGTCTACGTTACCACTGGTTTACTGAGGACGGCTGACAACGAGGCGCAGCTGGCGAGCGTTTTAGCCCACGAAATCGGTCACATCACCCGCCGCCACTTGCTGCAACAAATGCGTCAGAGTGCGATCGCCCAAGGTATTGTGACCGCAGCTGGATTAGACCGCAGTACGGCGGTGAATCTGGGGGTAGATTTGGCGCTCAATCGTCCCCGCAGCCGCAAAGACGAATTTGAAGCGGATCAAACCGGGCTGCGGACGTTAGCGCAGGCGGGCTACCCTCAATCGGCGATGGTGGGATTTATGGAAAAATTGCTCGATAGACCCTCCCCGCCGACGGTTTTAAGTACCCATCCAGCTACGCGCGATCGCATCGCCGCTATCGAACGCGCCCTCGATCCGGCTAGAGCAAATGTAGGCGATGGTTTAGACGAGACTGCTTATAAGACCCAAATTCGACCGCTGCTGAGTGCTAATCCACGATAGTGACGGGACAATATTTATCATTAAACCCCTGCCAAAAGGTAGGGGTTTGATTGTTTTTATTTCTGACTTTGAGCCAGCATTAACTACTTCTCTTGGCTGGTGGCGATCGCTGTTGGATCGATTGTACTAGAAGTATAGAACAACAAAAGTCAATCAGAGTCAGCAGTACAGGGTGTTTAGCTATCGACTGGCTTGACTTTTTAACTGGTACAAGGAGAGATTTGATTATGGCTTTGTTCGAGAATCTTGAGCTAGCTTTTGCCGACGACGATACTAGAGAAAGCTACGACAAATTTAGAAAACAGTATCCTTGGGCGACTTATGACGACTGGTGGAATGCTCAAGCGGCTGCTATTTCGGGTAATGAAGAATGGCACCCAGCTAACGATCCCGAATTTATGGATCGCGGTTCTCGCTTTAGAGGAGGTAGCGGTTACTCTGATGCAAGCGATCGCAGAAGCGGCTATAGTCAAACTGAAGTCAGAACCCGCCGTCGCGTATAAGGGATGACCAAAGTTGTGTCGAGTAGGGGCACGGCATCGATCGGGTTTGTTTTGAAACCCAAGATATTCCGACGCCGTGCCCCTACATTTACGGCATCGATCGGGTTTGTTTTGAAACCCAAGATATTTTGAAGCCGTGCCCCTAC
>DNGJ01000284.1:0-6474 GCA_003486305.1 Cyanobacteria bacterium UBA11371 | reverse complement strand
TTTGGCGACGATGAAGAAGCGATCGCTTTACCAATTAGCCATGACCCCGTTTTATAAACGAGCGAGTATCCGATCCGGCTCGACTGGCGTTAAAGTATCTTCCAGGGGCAAGATGCGGACGCAATTATCAAAAACATTGACTTGATATACGATGCTGTTGGAGATATCTAATCCAGTTAACCAACCACTGCGGCGGTGATAGGCTCCCGTGTCTATATCTAACCAACCCGACCCAGCGGCGATTTTTCCCGGTTCTACTCCTGGCAGGGTAAAGGTGATGGTATGACCTGTGATGATGAGTTTGTCGGCGAAGTAGGGTTCGGACATACTGTGGAATTCCTGGCGCACCCAACAGAATTGGTCTGCGGTTTGCTGTTCCAGGGGTATTTCGGGATGGATGCCTGCATGAACTAACCAAACATCGCCTAAGTCTATATAGGTGGGTAGCGTCTGCATCCAATCTAAATCGTGGATGGGAATCCTACCCTTGGGGTAACTCTCGAGGGTTGCATGTCCGCCGCTGTAAAGCCAAGCTTGCAAAACTCCGTGTTGAATTTTTCCGTTGATAAAGCTTTCTAGTAACATTTGCTCGTGATTACCCAACAGACACTTATACGAGCTTTCCCGGACAAACTTGACAACTTGAGCGCTGTGGGGGCCTCGGTCTATTAAATCTCCCAAAAAATATACTCGCTCTTCTGAGTGAGGGGCGATCGCTTCTAACAAGGTCATCAGACCTTTATAGTGACCGTGTACGTCGCCGATGACTATGCGACGGGGGGTAATTTGGCTCATGCGGATATTTAAATACTGAGTGATACTTTATGTAGACTCTGTACGGGGCTTCTTCAACGAAGTGGAATTTAGCAGATGTTGTTGCTTGACCCTGATATTTTTATTATGCCCCCCTCATCCTGTAAAGGATAAAGTCTGTGCTTTCTGATACACTACCTACGATTAATGTCCTCCAGCAGCCGACCAGCTTTGCTTGGGTTGAGCAAGCGATCGCCAATTTGGATACAATTGTGCTGGATCACTCCCACTGCGAGCGCAAGGCGGCTGGAGTGGCAATAAATTTGATGTTTCGCTATCCGTCTAATACCAAGTTAGTACGGATGCTGACTGCGATCGCTCGCGAAGAACTGGAACACTTTGAGTTAGTTAACCAATGGCTCGAACGGCGGGGTGTCGCTTTGGCGCCGCTTTCTTCTCCCCCCTATGGAGCCAATTTAAAGGCTCAAATTCGTCCGCAGGAACCAGAGCGACTTTTAGATTCGTTGCTGGTTTCTGGACTGATCGAGGCTCGCAGTCACGAACGGCTGGGCTTGTTAGCTACCCATTGTCCCGATCCAGAGCTATCTAAATTTTATCGCAGCTTGATGGCGTCTGAGGCTCGTCACTACGGCATTTATTGGGTGCTTGCGGATACTTACTATGACCGCTCTGCTGTCAAAGAGCGGCTCGAAGAATTAGCAATTGTGGAAAGCAAAATACTTGCGACGTTGCACCCCGAACCGAGAATTCACAGTTAGTTATTGGTAATTGGTAATTGGTAATGGGTAATTGGTAATTGTCAATCTTTTGGGGCGGGTATAAGCAGCCATTCTGTGGAGGGCACGAGATATTTCGTTAAAGTAGCCATTACTGCGAACCAAGAAATATTACGTTAAAGTAGCCCCTACTGCCAAATCATCCACAGGATTGACGCGCGACGAGGCTTAACCTGGTTTTTGCGGAAAATGGGAAATATTAATTACTCTCCAATTACCAATTCCCTATTACCCGTTACCAATTACCAATTACCAATAGGATTATTGATTTGCGATCGCGTGGTTGGGTTTGGCGATCGCAGCGAATATCGGAATTTGAATATAAAACTCTGTTCCCTCTCCAGGGTTTGAATTACACTTGATAGTTCCCCCATGTTTCTGCACTATTATTGTGTGGCAAATTGATAGCCCTAACCCGGTTCCTTTGCCTACTGGCTTGGTTGTAAAGAACGGATCGAATAGCCGATTTTTGACTGCTTCTGGAATGCCATTTCCGTTGTCTATAATGCGAACAATGATGCTTTTGCTATCAATAAATTCGGTAAAAATGCAAATTTTTGGTAATTGGCGACCGCTAATTTCTGAAGAATAATTATAAAATTTATCTCCATTACTCATTACCTCTTCCAAAGCATCGATCGCGTTATTGATCGCGTGCATAAATACTTGATTTAGCTGGCTGGGGTAGCACTCGACTAATGGCAGGTCGCCGTAATTTTTGATTACCTGAATTTGAGGGCGTTCTGCTGTTGCTTTCAATCGATGCTGCAAGATTAACAGCGTGCTATCGATTCCTTCGTGAATGTCTACAGGTTTGCTCTCAGCTTGGTCGTGACGGGAAAAGTTTCGCAGGGATAAAACAATTTTGCGGATGCGTTCGGTTCCCACTTTCATGCTGCAAATCAGTTTAGCAAGGTCTGCGATGATAAACTCTAGGTCGATGGTTTCTGTCTCAGCTTGAATCGCGGGTGCTGGTTGTGGATAATGTTTGGCATAAAGTCGCAGCAGGTGGAGTAAGTCTTGGGTATATTGCTCGACGTAGGCAAGATTGCCGTGAATAAAGTTAATCGGGTTGTTAATTTCATGAGCAACTCCTGCTACTAGCTGCCCCAAGCTGGACATTTTTTCGCTTTGAATTAGTTGGGCTTGGGCTTGTTGTAATTCGTGCAGGGTTTTTTGCAATTGTTGGGCTTGTGCTTGGGCGTCGGCGGCGGCGGATGCGGCTTCTTTGTAAAGTTCGGCTTGATCTAGAGCGATCGCTAATTGATTCCCTACAGCTAGTAACAGTTCAACTTCGCCCTCACTCCAAACTCGCTCTTGGGTGCTTGTCCCCAAAGCGATCGCTCCAATTGCTCCAGAGCGCGTCTGAATTGGCAGTGCTAATACCGAGGCGAAGTTACTCTCGACAAAAAACTGTCTCTCCATCGGATCGCTTACGCTTTTAACCCGATCGATTCGCACCATTTCCCTGTCGAGCAGCTTTTGAGTGAAAACACCCATCTCTTGGGCGCCATAGTAACCAATCAAGCTAGGTAATTCAGGGTTTTTGGCTTCATTGACAACTTCCCAAACGTTGAAAGTATGCTGGCTTTTGCATGTTTGATTAACCTCACTTTCTGTTGGCAAACAGATGCAACCAGCTGTTGAATTTTTCAGCCTTCTACTTTGATCTCGATACCAGATAAATTGGCAGCGGTCGATCTGCAAAAGATTGCGGATCTCGCTAACAGCCGTTTCTAAAATAGTATCTAGATCTAAAGAAAGACGAATCTGATTGGCTAAACGAAATAGCAAGGCATCTCTGCGGCTTTCTTGCAGCTTTTCTTCGTGGAAAATTGCGTTTTCAATTGCCGATGCTGCCTGGGATGCAAGCATGGTTAAGAGTTTAAGCTCTTGGGCTGTATAGGTAACTGGTGCTGAGTTGCTCATTGTAATTGCACCAATTACCCGGTCTTTGCTTTTTAAAGGAACGCAAATCAGCGACCGTATTGGAGCCGAACTTGCAATAAATCTCGGATCTGATAAAACATCGTTGACTATCTCTCCGACTCCGCTGTATACCACGTTACCAATAATTCCTTTACCCAGTTTTAAATTTGCTTTTGGGTAGTATTCTTTCCCAAGGCTTGAGAGGAATTCTAATTTCCCTGTTTTTGCATCGAGCAGCATCACCGATCCGCTGGTCGCTTCTATCAGTTTACTGGCCTCATCGAGGATTAATTTGGCAACTTCTTTCAGTTCTAAACTCGCAGTTATTTTTTCAGAAATATCATAAACTAAGCTGATTTCTCTATATCTATCTAGCAATTCATTTGCCAGGGTCTTTTTTTCAAATTCTTTATTAGCTATATAACCAATAGCAGTTGCTACAGTGGCTGCTTTTTCTCCCCCAATTACCCATCCAACTACTTGTCCTGAAACCTTTATTTCATGTTTATTCCCTTGGTTCTCTCTATCCACTCCCAGTAAAGTTTTGCCTTTGATATCCTGAATGCTGATGCTAGGGTCGATAGCATTGACCAGCTCGCTAATCGCAGAAACATCTTTTTTCTTGGAGAAAAGCTTTTTCAGGCTAATTTCAATCATTATGACTACCTTGGTGCGAGATCTACGGGAAACAACTTGGGCAAATTCTCTGTTCTAGTGCAGGTTAAATAATGGTAAAGAAATTATTATATGTGCATCTGTGTCGTTAAAAAACTTCATACTAAAGTTTAGCCCAGGTGTTGAGACTAAAAGTACCGTGAAACAACGTATTACGATCTAATGATGCAAACAGGCTATCGAGAGTTTTGGATTCGCCCCTGGTCAAGCTCGGATCGCACCGCCGCCGCCGCACTCATCCGTTCGGTTTTGGCTGAATATGGCTTACCTTGGGAACCAACAGGTGCAGATAGGGACGTTCTGGAAGTAGAAGATTTTTACCTTGCTACTGGCGGTGAGTTTTGGGTAATTGAAAGACACCGACAGCTTGTCGGTACGGCAGCATATTATCCTATTAATAGAGGAAAAAATGCGGTAGAAATACGCAAAATGTACCTTTTGGCAGATGCGAGGGGACAGGGTTTGGGCAGATACGTACTGGGGCAATTGGAGGAAGCGATCGCTCTGTTAGGTTTTGAGCAAATTTGGATTGAAACCGCGAGCGTGTTAAAAGAAGCGGTGAAGCTGTATGAGAGCAGCGGGTATCAACCGGCAGATGGGGTGGAAACCAAGCGGTGCGATCGCGTTTATGTGAAATATTTATAATTGCAGATAAGCGGATTTATAGCCAGATTTTTGCATATAAGATGCCCATTGTTGCCTGCGAATTGAACCCTTCAAAATGTCTTTTTGCTCGAATGTTGCTTCTCCTTTGAGCGGGGTTGAACTTTTTAAGGGGTCTTTTTGCACCGCCGCCAATCCCTGGCGCACCGCTGTAGCAATTTGCTCCTTGAGCTGCTGTTTTGCACGTAGCTGTTGCCGATGCCATCCTTCTTCAGAAGTAGCATACAAGGCAGGTAAACGATTGAGCGCGTAGGCCATGACTTGTGCCGGATTGAGATATTGTAATATCTGCTTTGGTAGGCGCTGTAGCTGCTGCTCTAATTCTTGGGCGACTAACGGCTCAATGGCATTGCGGTAAATTGGAATTTTATCAGCTATTTCCGTCATGGCTGCTGCTTTCCCCCAAGGTTGACAGATTGATTTCTATCTGGTAATAGTGTAACTATTTTCCTGAATAAGAAAAAGATCTCCGGACTGAGTTAAGTGTTTAACTTTGGTTGGATATTGAGGCAATCAAAGCCTATGGATGTTTTATTTTAATGGGGTGTTGCTTCAACAATTTTCGCAGATCTCTACATTTATTAAAGCTTAAAACTTAGATGTGTAGCGGTACGGAAAAGCGTACTGGGTCAATGGTGGAAACCGTTACCTTGCATTCTAGGGTAAACAAGGAAAGCTTTAAGTAATATTTTTTACTTATATAGCTAAGAATCTTCCTTCACCCGTCGAATGGGCAAATTGGCAATTAATGCGGTAGCGCGTTCTTGGCTTTCAATAGAAAATTCTAACCCATCGCCGTCGAGTTCTACGTAGCGAGAAACAACTTCCAAGATTTCCTTTCGCATCGACTCCATCGCCTCTGGGGAAAGTCCGGTGCGATCGTGGGCGATCACAAGTTTGAGGCGACGCTTGACATCCTCGCGACTGTTTTTAGCACCCGTCCAAGGAAAAAGCCGTTCTAGCAGTTGGTTAATCATGGTTGTTGGCTATGGCAAAAATTGCGACTAATTCTGAAACAGGCGACGGAGGCGAGTAAAGAAGCCGTCGGGGGGTACTTCCAGGTCGAGGAATTCGACTTTTTCGCCTGCCAAACGGCGAGCGATGTTATGATAAGCGTTTCCTGGTAAAGAAAGCTCGGTTGCCAGGGATAAAGGTTCGCCACGGTTGCTAGAGACGATAATGCGCTCGTCATCGGGGACAATGCCGATGAGGGGAATTGCCAAAATTTCTTGAACGTCTTGCACGGACATCATTTCATTAGCTTGCACCATTTTGGGGCGGATGCGGTTGACGATCAAGTGCATCCGCTTGACGCTGTGAGTTTCCAACATACCAATTACTCTGTCGGCGTCTCGCACGGCGGCAATTTCGGGGGTGGTGACGATCAAAGCTTCTTGTGCGCCAGCGATCGCATTGCGAAAACCCATTTCAATTCCGGCGGGGGAGTCGATCAAAACGTAGTCATAGGATTTAGACAATTCGCCGACCAAGTTTTTCATTTGGTCGGGATTAACTGCTTCCTTGGTGCGAGTTTGCGCTGCTGGTAACAGCGCCAAACGGGGTTGCCGTTTATCTTTTACCAAAGCTTGGTCTAGCTTGCACTCGCCGGTGATTACTTCGACTGCGGTGTAGACGATGCGGTTTTCCAAACCTAGCA
>DNGJ01000428.1 GCA_003486305.1 Cyanobacteria bacterium UBA11371 | reverse complement strand
GACTGGCGTCTGCGGAATGACCCAAGAGTGATTTTAAAAGAACGTACCAATCTGCGCTATCTTACTCCTGCACAGTTGTATGGCGATGGGGAAGTACCAGATTTGGGTGTTGTGGATGTTTCGTTCATTTCTCTGGCAAAAATCCTGCCAGCATTCTGGAATCTGCTTCAACCTCCGCGCGAGGCAGTTTTGCTCGTCAAACCGCAGTTTGAAGTAGGGAGAGAACGGGTTGGCAAAAAGGGCGTGGTGCGAGATACTGACGACCATGTTCGAGCGATCGCATCTGTATTGCAAGCTGCTCAACAACTGGGATGGCAGTATCGCGGCTTAACCTGGTCCCCAGTCACCGGCCCAGCTGGTAATATCGAATATCTTTTATGGCTGGTAATGGATAGTCAAACGGTTTCACCCGATTTAGGGAAAATAGAAGCGATCGCTCAATCTGCAAAAGCGGCTCTCACTCCATAATCTCTCACTTTACTTTAAATCAATGCCAAAACGACTATCGCGTACCGTGATATATCTTCTTATTGCTGTTTTCCTGATCCTGACAACAGCCGGTATGAAAGTTGGAGCGAGTTTGATTGCGGAACAATTTTTATATAAAATTATCATCATCGGGGATGTATTCTCGACTTTAGAAGTGGTTGAATTCGTCAACGTCTTAGTCTTTGCCATTCTAGGAATGGGCTTTGGGTTGGCAAGCGCCTTCTTACCAAAAATTTCTCGTTACAAGACAAGCTCTCTCTTACTCATTATTCTAGTGCCGCTAATTTTTAGTACCAGTGCTATGGTCAGATACAATCTCTGGATTGAAGACTTTGCCGCTCAAGAAAAGACATCCTACGCTGAAGCAGAAAGTTTAACTGACTCATTTTTAAGTAGGAGAGTTGGGATTGATGGATTTTTAGGCTTTTATGTTTATACAGCCCGATTTCCAGTTTTACCCAACAACCAAGCAGAAATTAAAAAAGCCGAAAATTTAGAAGAAAAAGTTAAAGCAAACTTCATGAGCATCAATAAAATAATCGGCATAAAACCAGAGATTATTACTGGATTTTTAGCGGGCAGCAAATGGCTGATCCGCATCTTCTACTTTTCATTAGCAGCTTTTACAACGATTAATCATTTCAAGGCGGGTTGTCAGGAACTTGTCAAAAACTCTAAACCTAATTCGCCTAATTTTCCTCCAGTTCCGCCTCGCTACAAACCGCCTATTGATAAACCAATGCCACAAAAAAGTTCGCGGCGTAAGCTTAAGAGCCATTGAAAACTGCGTTAAGAGGTGTGCCGCATGAAGTTTATCAAGTTTAAAAAATCCAAGAGTTTTATCCTTGGCTTTTGTCTAACATTTATAGTTGTTTTAGCAACGAATTGGTTGATTTTAAACCTCACAGCCCCCAGAATTCCTATTCTGGGGTTTCACAGCATAATTGATAATCCACCACCTAATAATAATGCGGGAACAAAACAACCATTAGACAGCGATTACACCAAGCAAGATTTGCAGCAATTTTTAGATTACTTAGTCCGCCAGGATTTTTGGTTTCTGTCAACTCAAGATCTTTACGATTATTTTATAGCTAAATCGAAGCCTTTACCTCCCGAACGGATAGGGCAAAGGCCAATAATGATTTCTTTTGATGATTCTTATAAAACATATTACACAAATTTACTTCCGATTTTAGAACTTTTAGAACAAACGTACAATAAGAAAGTAAAAGTTGTTTTATTTCTTAACCCAGGGTTGTTAGCTAAAGATCAGACAAAAAGTACAACTCATCTGAATTGTGGAGATTTAAGAGAGGGATTCAGAAAAGGATTTTTCGATCTGCAATCCCACGGACAAACTCACAAAGATTTAACCAAGCTAAATCCCCAAGATTTAGATTTTGAACTTTCTGAATCGAAAAAGCAGTTAATAGAGTGTACGGAAGGCTTGGATAATAAAACAGTAGGGATTCATCTAGCTTATCCCTATGGGCATGTCAATAAACAGGTGGAAGCTGCTGTAGCTAAATATTATTTATCTGGCTATTTATACAATAGTCGGATGTTCAAATTAGGTTGGTTGAGAAGTCAGTATCAAATCCCCCGTTTGACTGTAAATCGGGAAAGAACTCCCGAAAAATTGATTAAAATGGCTGAACGGGCGTTGAAGGTAACGGTAAAGAATTAAATTGATAATGGGTAATGGGTAATTGGTAATTGGTAATTGGTGGAACTATTGACTATTACCCATTACCTATTACCCATTACCCATTACCCAAAAGTAGATTTATCCGTTTGGGGGTCTAATTCTTGCCGCAGGCGATATAAAATTGTATTGCGTTCTACTTGGTTGAGAATTTCTTGGATGACTGTATTTGGCCCTAATTCGCCCCAAGTGCAACCTCGTTCTAAATATACTTTAGCTGCTTTTCCTACGGCGTAGATACCATACCCGGCGATACCAGCTTGAGCGATCGCAGCCCCTCCATAAGCAGTAAAATTAATCGGATTCTCGCCAGATGCAACGGCAGCAGCACTTTTACCGAGTCCAAACAGAATACTACTGCCCAATTCCCCCAACAGCAAACCGCCACTGCTAAATAAAATCTTCTGCAACAGCTTCCCAGCTTGGTAACTCGTCATGGGCAGATTATACAACCGCGCCAACTCGCGAATTAAGGCTAAATCCGCCACAGTTCCGCCCAAAACGTCTAAAACCGCGATCGGATTGAGGCCAACGGCTAAAGCTTTGTATTTCGTAAACTTCCAGATTAAATCTTCCGCTTCCTTGTCGCGGAGTTCTAGAGTTTTACGGGCGATATTTTCTTCCGCGTCTCTAGCTTGAACGAGGGCGTTGAGGGCGAGAAGACTTCGCCCTTCCCGATTTAAAATACTAACAATCTTTTCCTTTAACTCATCAATCTGGGGCGGTGGCGACTCCCACTCGTGAGTTACACTTCCATCAGGCCATTCTACCCGCAATTCGATCGGCGCAGGTTCGGCAGCAACCATGACTATTTCACTTGGCGATAATAACTCTTGCAGACGCCTGCTGGTACTGCTTCCTGCCCCTAATTTTTGCAGATTGCGGTAAATTGCTTGTCTGTCTTGATCTGGATATAAGTCAATTTTGTTGAATACTAAAATAATCGGTTTTTGTGCTTGTCGCAATTCGCACAACGCTTGATATTCCGTCCGCGTGATATCACCGGCGACAACAAATAAGATTAAATCTGCTTGACGCGCCACATCCCGCGCCATCTGCGCCCGTGCTTCTCCTTCAATTTCATCTAATCCGGGCGTATCGATTAATTCTATTTGGATTTTACCGTTTGGATCGGGCGTCCAGCGAACAGAACGAGGCCATTTAGTTACGCCGTGGAGTGGTCCAGTTTGCAGGATTTTTTGTCCGATTAAAGCATTGACAACTGCCGACTTACCGCGACTAACCAAACCAAAAGCGGCGATACAGATGACACCTTGGTCTAATTTTTGCAGACTTCCGGTTAAAACATCCATTTCCTTCCGCAAAGATGCCCGCATTCTAGGAGTATATCCGGAGACAATGCGGCGGATAGAAGAACGGGCGCGGTTAAAATGGGATTCTTGCTTTGTTTGACGCCCAGTTTCGGGATTAGTTTGGGTAGATTGAGGATTGCTCAAGGTTAGATAGGTAAGGACGGGTTATAGATTTATTTTGCTCGTTTTTTTAGTTTAGCATTTGGCCTTTATTATCATAAAGTCCAGCGCAATCAAATTAGACCATATCAACTAAAAGACTGAAGGTAATTGTGGCTAAAAATAGCAAATCCGAAGTTACATCCAATATCCTCGAAGGTTATAACGAGTTTCTGCGCGGCTTGAGGGAAAGGATTGAAGAGGCGCAAGTAAGGGCTGCGATCGCGCTCAACACCGAGCTAGTATTACTTTACTGGCTAATTGGGCGAGATATCCTCACGCGCCAACAGCAGCAAGCCTGGGGCGCAAAGGTAATCAATCGTCTCGCGACAAACTTACGCAGCGCGTTTCCAGAAATGAAAGGCTTCTCGCGTTCTAATCTCATGTTCCATATCTTGCATCTGCGCTTTTCGCCCGCCGTGGACTCAAGTCCACGGCTAATAGCTAAAGTCCACGCTTTGTGGACTGTTGATCGGATTTAATACCAAACGGGTTAACAACCCCCCTTATTTTTATAGACCGCGCAGGCGGTCTTTGTTTGTGTAGGCGCGACTTCAGTCGTTCAGCATAAAGGGGGTAATGAAAGCGGATTTAGTATGAGTCCATTTCAATGGACTTTCGCTATTAGCCAGAGAATTTATTCTCTGGCGGTTGTGGATAATAGTGCAAAATGTTAGTAGTAAGCGCTGTCTTCGCTGAAGCGCCTACTACAAACCTAAGATTTTAGCCTCGCTCCATTGCTCCGATCGCTGTGCCAAAATTGATACAAGGTGTTTTAAAACTTACGCGCAATGCAGTGGCAAAGAGGAGAACGGTTGCAGGATGGTAAGTATACCATCCGAGAAATCCTGGGTAGGGGCGGTTTTGGCATTACCTATCGGGTGCGACAATACGTTATCAAAACCCTCAACGAAGAGGCACAAGCTAGCCAGTATTTTGATAAATTGCAGCAAGATTTTATGAACGAGGCGCTGCGGCTAGTGCAGTTTAAAAATCATCCTCATATCGTTAAAGTTTATCAGTTGCTGCAAGAAAGCGTGCAGAAGAATAATCTTCGCAATCGCTTGTTTAATTTTGGTGCGCCACCTTCTAGTTTTTTCCTCTGTTGCATTTTGATGGAATATATTGAAGGGACAAATTTAGAGAAGTACGTTCAAAAGCGGGGTGTTTTATCAGAAGCAGAAGCATTACGCTATATTCAGCAAGTTGGGGATGCTTTAACCGCAATGCACCGGGAAGGTTTGCTACATCGAGATGTGAAACCTAGCAACATTATTTTACGCGCTAGTAATGCCCAAGCGGTGTTGATTGATTTTGGCATTGCGCGGGAGTTTACACAAGACCTGACGATGACCCATACTCAATATTGTACGCCTGGGTTTGCACCGATAGAACACTATGCGCCAAAGGCAAAGCGGGGAGAATATACTGATGTTTATGCCCTGGCTGCAACGCTGTATTATTTGCTCACTCGTACTGTGCCAACCTCTGCATCTGATAGAGCGCTTAATGTACCTTTAAAACCGCCTGCTCAAATTAATCCCAATATTAGCGACAGAGTGCATGAAGCTATTGTTAAATGGCTGGAATTTTTACCAGAAAATCGCCCGCAGTCGGTGCAGGATTGGTTGAAATTACTTGCACTTCGTCCTTCACCCGTTCCTCCACCCACACCCAGTCCTTTTCCGGTTTCTCCACCCGCACCTGCGCCGGATAATTTGCGTTCATCTGTGGGAATGGATTATAAAAAATTGCGGGATTTATTAGCAACAGGAAAATGGAAAGAAGCGGATCAGGAAACGGAAAGGGTAATACTGAAGGTGGCGGGGCGAGAATATTTTGGCTGGCTTGATACCGACAGCATCAACAAGTTTCCCTGCGAGGATTTACGCACGATTGACCAACTTTGGGTAAAATATAGCAATGGGCGCTTCGGCTTTAGCGTGCAGAAGCGCATTTGGCTGGAAGTCGGTGGCAAGCTGGGGGAGTATGATTGGAAAGTCTTTGAAAAGTTCGGCGATCGCGTGAGATGGCGTGTCAATAGCGAATGGCTGATTTTAAACTCTGACTTAACCTTCTCCCCTAACGCCCCGTGGGGGCATCTCCCGGGGGGGTGGTGGTGGGTTGGGGTTACGGTATCTCCCGTTGGGTGGGGGTGGGGTTATGTTCTCTTCTCTCGCGCAGAGACTTGTAAACTTTAACATATAAGCGTCACAGCTTTTGTTAAAGATTTGCAAACACAAGACTTCCCCACGCAAAATCTACATTTCAGCTTTCCGATACCTGGCACTGGCGAGAAAACTGAAGCACAGCAGCTTCCAGATTAAAACAGTTTGATCTCTCTACAATAAGTGTACGATCGCGCAGCAAGGAGCGTAATCCATGCCAGTCAATTGGAGAGAATATATCGTCAGCACCCCAGACGTGCTTCGGGGTAAGCCGAGAATTAAAGGCACTCGAATTCCAGTTAGTCTTATATTGGGCTATTTAGCCGTTGGAAAAACTCAAGATGAAATTATCAATGAGTTTCCAGATTTGTCAAAAAATCAGATAGCTGCTTGCCTAGATTATGCCCGATAGTAAAGCGATCGCATCCCAAAAACCAATCACACCTCATCCGGATTAATCCCCATCTGACGCAACCTTTCCGCCAATCTTTCAGCACGCTGTCTTTCAAATTCAGCCCGTTCATTCCCAGTCAATAACAAATTACCTTCACTATCCCACCAGCGCAACCAATTCAATTCCATATTTTGATATTGCCCGCGCCAAATTCCCAACTCAACACCCATTGGCCCAATTGCATAATGACCCCGCTCATTTGCTGACAATAACTGATAGCGACCATTAATCAATTGATAAACTTCCACACTTGCCTTTTTCTCTTCATAAATGCCGTAAAAAGGCGCGCGAATTGCCCTTTCATACACCCAGAATTTACCTACTTTCCATTCCCCCTGTTGTTCAGGTGGCGGTGGTGGGGTTGTGTCTCTTTCCTCCGAACCATCCCCCGATACAAATTCCAGCACTATCAGCGGTGCAACGTATTCCTGCCACAATACATAAGAACGCCGTACTTGATTGTTAAGCATTGGCGGTACGTTGGGTACGTAATACCAATCTGGTGCTTTACATCCATTCAGTGGCGGGTCAGTTAAACCCCAATAAATACCAGAATCTTGACCGATACAATATTGTCCATCCGGATGAAGTTGCTGCAAAATTGGGGTAATAGAATCTGTCAGTAAAATGCTTTGGGGATGTTCCTGAAAATTCTGCACAATTGTCCCGTCGGATTCTGGTAATTGCGTATGATCTGGAAAAGATAAAACAATATTTTCTGTATTTTTGGCAACAGTCATATAATTGATATTGAATGATTTTCAATCAGAGGCAGAGCCTCTGTACTTCGCTCCCAGGCTCCAGCCTGGGAGCGAGTTGTGCGAGGCTCTGCCTCGCTAGTACAGCTATCAGAGGCGGAGCCTCTGTAATTCGCTCCCAGGCTCCAGCCTGGGAGCGAGTGTTGCGAGGCTCTGCCTCGCTAGTAACGCTATCAGTTACTAAGCGGTTGTCGCCTCAGCTGCAAGTTGTTTCTGCGCCGAAGATTCAGGCAAAATCCGCGCCACGGCTTGCTTAACAAAACCCTGCAAGAAAGCCGTTCTTTGATTTTCCTGAAACACTTTCTTCAGCGTTTCGCCCAACTTTTCAACATTCAAACTACGCGATTCTTCCACGCTAATTTCTTGCTCTTGGAAATACTCTATCAAGCTAAGTCCAGCTAATCGAGTCAAATAAGCCGCACTCACACCCTGCACTGCACCACCCGCTACAAATGTAACGGCGTGACTCTTCAAAATCCCGGTAATTGCTTGAGAAGAAAGTTCAACTAAACCCAGTTTTAGCATCAAACTTCCCATCGTTCCCGCGACAGTTTTCGCTTGTTCCAAGGAGAATTTCTGCTGATAAATATTGCTCAAATCCATCACTAATTGAGCGTTAATTGCACCCGTTGCGACTAAATCGAGTGCGGGTACGGGATTGGCAAATGCTGCGGCTGCGGCTATCCACTGATATTGTTCGATTTGAGGCATCGCGCGATCGCTTCTCACTCCATTCAACACCCCTTTCGCCTCCGCCTTCAACACCCCAGCTTTCCTCCAAGTCGTCGCTATCACTAGCTGCTGGCTTTCCTGTGCCAATATTTGGCTAATTTGCGCGGTTAATGCCGTTATCTCTGGCGTTTGCTCTTCCAGCCACTCGTTGACGCTGCCATCTTCCTGATGTTGGCGCACTTTCACCGCTTTGGGAGATGCTGCGATCGCTACTACATCCCCGCCCATCCGTTGTTGCAATTGTTGCAGCACAACTTCGCGGTCTGCGGGTAAATACTGGTCTTGTTTATTGAACACCAGCAAAACCCTCTGATTTGCGGCTTTGAGTTGCTGGATAAATTCAAACTCCGAATCTGTCAAATCGCCGTTGGTGACAAATAATACCAAGTCGGAAGCGATCGCCACATCAAGAGCAGTATCATCCCCATTCCCAGTAAACAAAGCGGGTGTCTCTTTAATCGTCACGGATTGCTTGAGATGGGAAACCAAACTTTCTGCTAAAAGATGAATTAAAGTAGTTTTACCCGTTGTTTTTCCACCTGTAACCGCTAAAGTTAGCTCTTTTCGGTCTAATTCTGCCTTTAATTGGGCAACTTTCTCGCGCAGTTGGGGAATCGCGTTGTGGTTTTGCGCTTCTGCTTCCAACTGGGAAATAACCGTTTCTACCTTTGCGATCGCTTTTTCTGCGGCTTCCCGATCCACGGGCGGCGCATCTAGCTGCAACTGGACAATTTTACCTTGTTTCCGGAATAACCAGAAACCAGCGCCGAGTGCTAAAGCACCCAACATCCCCCATTCATCCACTTGATCGAGCGAGTGATGGAAACTCTCTAACGCCCACAGGGAGAAAGATAGTCCAATTCCTCCAATTAAAATTGGTCGCCGCATCACTGACATAAATATTTCAACCTCATCCTATAGCTTCTTTAATTTCAACAGGCAATGCGCCAAACGCGCTACCGCGAAAGCTTTTGCACCCCAGTTTTCACAAATCCCAGCCCATTCCCAGATTACTCCTTTCCCGCTGAAAGAATATGTATAAGGCCGCTCCAGGGGCAGAGGGGCAGAGGAGAAAAAAGAGGAGAAAAAAATTGTACGTAATCTTCTGGCGGGAAGGGAGTAACTGTCTCAAAATGGGCGGGAAGAGAATCGAACTCGAACTCCTTACCCAGTCCCACGTAAAATTAAGCTTCTGTCTCAATCCTGTCTCACCAGCACAGTTACTTGAGACAAAGTTGAGACAAGAAAATGACAGACCCCAGTAAATTGATTGGCTACGAAGCATTGAGGTATCTTTATGAGTCCATCAAAGCTGGATGGCGTTTGTTTAGTAGATGCCTGAAATGCTCATATACTGACTTGCTGTCTCAAAATGGGCGGGGAGAGAATCGAACTCTCATTCCCTCGCGGGAGGTAGATTTTGAGTCTACTGCGTCTACCAGTTTCGCCACCCGCCCTTGGGTGAAGCTTTACCATCATACACCATTTCTCCGTTTTGCAACAACAATTGATATTCTTTACTGCTCGCCCAGCGATCTATTTCTCTTGCTCGCAGTACCGGCACTGGGTGAGTCAGGGCGCTGGTTTGCGCCTGCTTGAGCATTTCGCCGATTTCGTTGTTGCTGATATCATCGTAGGCGCGGGCTTGGGCTAAAAACGCTTCTAAGTTCAATTGGGGCGCTAAAGTTGGGGAACCGCCTGCTAGCTTCATCAGGACAGAACTGACAACTTTGGGGTTTTGGGTAGCGAGTAAAGCGGCGCGATCGCAGGTAAACTCAGCACAGCGCAACCAGCGTAACATTTGATCTCGCAATCCTTGCGCCACGATTGCCCCCCAATTGGGCAGCTGTCCCGCTGCCAGTACAATTAAATTCGCGATGGTTAGATAAACCCCATGTTCGCACTTGAGGTGTCCCAATTCGTGAGCAATCACCGCTTGAATTTCCTCTGGCACGAGCAAGTCAATTAAAGACGTATGCATGACGATAAACGGCTGCTTCCCGCGCATCGCGAACGTGTAAGCATTGGGAACCGGATGCTGGCGCACGTAGAGTTGGGGCACTTCCACATCCAAAATTTGACAAGCTTCCAGCAGCAACTTGTGAAACTGGGGCAGTTGTTTTTCGCCCACCAACACGCTTGCGGCAATATTTTCCAAATAGAAAAACTGTTCCGCCACCGGCCCCAACAAATTGCGTACCATCACATCAAGGCCAGATAATTGCTTAATCGCCTGAGTTGCCTCTAAATCTAGAGGATGGCGAAATTGGTCTGCTTTTAAACCGATCAGCGGCGTCTTAGGGAAATACATGTATAGATAGATTTTAAGATCTGGGTTCTTTAGCTTGGTTGGTTGCTTCGCGAGCGATCGCAGCCACTTCCTTCTACAGATCTTAGTGCGGCTTTTGGGTTTCTAACATCTGGTGGGGGCGGGTTGATCCGGGTTATCTGTGGGAGGCAAAAATATTCTGTAAAACCCGCCCCTACAGTAACCCTCACAGGTGCTTACCCATTCTCGCGAAGAGCTTCACATCGTGTGCGGTTGCTTTGATGCATCGTAGATTAAGGGTTGATGTAGGGGCGGGTTTTACCAACTATCTTCGATCTCAACAGACATACTAGATAAACCCGCCCCCGCCCGGTTGATGTAGGGGCGGGTTTTACCAACTATCTTCGATCTCAACAGAAATGCTAGATCAACACGCCCCCGCCCAGATGCCTGCCGACAGGTTAAATACCTGCCCGCAGAATCTCTCGTTTAGCCAACTTTATCAGTTTGAGCAACTGGAGGCGCATCGCTTTCAGTTTCTACCTCAGCGGGAACGCGCTTAATTTTTGCTCCCAGTTTTTGCAGCTTCAATTCCAGGCTTTCATAACCCCGGTCAATATACCGCAAACCTTGGATAGTCGTTTTACCTTCCGCCGCCAATCCTGCCAACACCAACGCCGCACCGGCGCGTAGGTCAGTTGCCATGACGGGTGCGCCGGATAGGAAAGGCACACCTCGGATGACAGCGTTGTTACCCTTGACGCGGATATCTGCCCCCATGCGGTTTAACTCGGCTACGTGGCGCAGACGATTCTCGAACACGGTTTCCGAAATGATGCTATTACCTTCGCACAGGCATAGCAGCGCCATGAATGGTGCTTGCAGGTCGGTGGGGAAACCGGGATAGGGTAAAGTTTCGATATCCGTTGGTACGTGAGCGTTTGCGCCCTGGATTCGCAGACAATCTGGTGCTTCGACGATAACTTTAGCGCCGATGGCTCGCAGTTTTGCGATCGCTGCCGTTATATGATCCGGCACGACGCGCGTAATCGCGATTTCCGACCGCGTAATTGCTCCCGCGACTAAAAAAGTTCCCGCTTCAATCCGGTCTGGAATCACGCTGTATTCCGTAGAATGCAGGCTCTTAACACCATCGATAACGATCGTATTAGTTCCTGCCCCGCGAATCCGCGCCCCCATTGCACGGCATAAATTAGCCAAATCTACAACTTCTGGCTCTTGCGCCGCGTTTTCGATTGTGGTTTCTCCGTCTGCTAGCGTTGCCGCCATCATCAACGTTTCCGTTGCCCCAACGCTGGGGTAATCCAGGTATATATTGGCACCTTTCAAGCGGCGATTGCTACCGGGGATGTAGGCATTTACCATCCCGCGATCGATTTGCACATCCGCCCCCATCGCTTGCAGACCCCGCACGTGGAGATCCACGGGTCTAGCACCGATGGCACAGCCCCCCGGTAAGGGAATTTTGGCTACCCCAAGTCTTGCCAATATCGGCCCGATCGCAAAGAAACTAGCGCGCAGCTGGCTTACCAGCTCGTAAGGCGCTTGGGATTGTCCGATGTCACGAGCATTGATGTCTAAAATATCACCATGTCGCTCTACCTTCACGCCCAAGGCTGCCAGAATTAGAGCCAGACGATGCACGTCCACCAGCGAGGGAACGTTACGAAGGCGACAATCATCCGGGCAGAGTAAGGCACCTGCCATGAGCGCGAGGGCAGAGTTTTTCGCCCCACTGATTTGGACGTGACCTTGCAGGGAAGACCGCCCCCAAATTTGCAAAACGGATTGGTCGTCTTCTGGCAAAGCGTTACTGTCGGTTAGGTTAAGTGAGAAAGTAATTGTCTTACCCTCCACAATCAAGGGACAATTTTAGATTTCTTCAAATTTGGTTTAGATTCTACCTGAAAGATGTCAGTTGTCTAGTGTTTTGCTTAAAAAGCTTATGGTTAATGGCTAATGGCTAATGGCTAATGGCTAATGGCTAATGGTTAATGGGCAGGCTGGATCTGCACGCTTACCCAGCGGGGCACGCTTTAACGAGATAGTTCTTGGTGCCACAGATTGTGCAGGTATTACCCGCCCCTACAACCAGGCTGCCAAAAAACCCAATTCACCCTATTGACAAATCAGATTACTTACGACACAATAGTAAATCGGCGACAAAATTAAACAAACCTGCGGAACTGGCGGAATTGGTAGACGCGCTAGATTCAGGTTCTAGTGGCAGTAATGCCTTCGGGGTTCAAGTCCCCGGTTCCGCATTAAAATTTCAGATTGAACAATTGCAGATTTGAGATTGAATAGCGCTTAAATCTGCAATTGTTCAATCTCCAATCTCAAATTACCTGATGTTGACCGAGAAAATGGGTACAAGC
>DNGJ01000429.1 GCA_003486305.1 Cyanobacteria bacterium UBA11371 | reverse complement strand
GAAATCTCCATAAACCCGCCCCCACTAATTAAACCGCTAAAAATATTGATGTGCAGCAACGATTTAAACTTCACAGGCGCGCCGCTGCATCAATACGAAATAGCAGTAAACCTTGCCAAAAAAGGAATTATCAAACCCATTGCTTTCTGCGTTAATCAAGGGCCATTGCAAGAAGTATACCAACAACAGGGAATAGAAGTCATCGTGCGCGAACATCCCCTCGCGAATATTTATACCCGAGATGCATACGACGAAGCATTGCAAAAACTGGGAGAAGAAATTAAGCAACTCGATATCGATCTAATATATGCCAATACCCTGAATAACTTTTTTATGGTAGATTGCGCCCATAAAATCGGCATTCCTTCAGTTTGGAACTTGCACGAAAGCGAACCTTGGCAAACATATTTTAACCATTTCGGCGCAGAAATAGCCGCCCGCGCCTTAGAATGCTTCGCTTATCCATACCAAATCATTTTTGTCGCCGATGCGACGCGGGATGCATATCTACCATTAAACAGTCAACGCAATTTTACAGTCATTCACAACGGGTTAGATATAGAAAGTTTGAATAAAGCAGCGCAAGCGTGGACGAAATTAGATGCGAGGAAATCTTTGGAAGTCGAACCCGAAGATGTGGTAATTTTGCTATTGGGGACAGTATGCGATCGCAAAGGACAACAAGACCTAGTTCGCGCCCTCTCCCACCTACCCCAACAACACCATAGCAACATTCGCTGCTTCATCGTCGGCGATCGCCCAAATTACTACAGTCGCCAGCTAGCAAAACTAGCAGCAGAACTACCACCATCCCTACAACAACGATTAACAATCGTACCAGAAACCGGAGATACAGCCAGATATTACCAAGCCGCCGACATCTTTGTCTGCACTTCCCGCATCGAAAGCTATCCCAGAGTGATTTTAGAAGCAATGGCGTATAACCTACCCATCATCACCACCCCCGTATTCGGGATTAAAGAACAAGTCCGTAACAACATCAACGGGATATTTTATCCACCAGGGAAAGCAGAAGAATTAGCAACTGCGATCGCATCCCTCCTAAATAATAAATCCCTCCGCGAACAAATGGCTCAAAACTCGCGCTACGTCCTGCAATCTTTAACCACCTTCGACGAAATGACCCAAGCTTATGCTCAACTTTTCCGCGAAGCTTATCTTAGCCAAAAATAGGTTATCAAAAATCCTCCATCCGTCCCTCAAACTTAAACTGCGAAAGCTCAAAATAAAACTGATATATATAGCCCGAATATATGGAATAAAAAAAATGTTTAACCTCGATACCCCAAACAGTCAAAAAATTAGCTATATTACCAATCTTTCCGGTTGGTACATACCTGAAGAAAAAACAGAATTCCGACTGAACGTATTGCTAAACAATCAACCCTATGTTACACTATCTCATCGACTCCTACGCCCCGATGTAGCCGCAGCTTTTCCCCTACAAGAAAATGCATTGAACAGCGGTTTTTCAGGGGATATTCTAATTCCCAATACAATCAAACCCGGGGAAGTTATAGAAATTGAAATATGCGAAGAAAATCAAAATATTTCATTAGTTAAAAAACAATTTACCCTAGTTGCTAATCACAACCAACAACAGCAACCCAGAAACCGAAAATTTGAACTAAAACAAATACTATATTGCCCAGAATGTGGCAGCAAACTCAATCAATTAGATAAACCATGCGAAGTTTGTAATTATCCAGTTTACACCAGAGGCAATACCCCCCACATCCTGCAAAAAGGAGATTTGCCATTTCTGAGACTAACAGAAACCGAAAAAACCCATCCCTATTCGCCCTATGTTATTGAACTTTTGACTAAAATAGGAGATGGACTCGTTTTAGACTTTGGTGCAGGAAACACCCCCGAAGCAGATCTAAAACCCAACATTTGCTATCTTGACGTGCAGCAATATCCCCACACCGATATTGTATGCAACACAACCAAATTACCTTTTCCAGATGCAATCTTTGACGCAGTTATCAGTCAAGCAGTATTTGAACATATACCCAATCCATTCCAAACCGCTAAAGAATTGCATCGAATTTTAAAACCAGGGGGTATAATCTTTATCGATACAGCTTTTATGCAGCCACTACACGGCGATCCCAGTCACTACTTTAACATGACACTGCACGGCCTTCGTTTAGTAATGTCTGATTTTGAAGAATTACGCAGTGGAATTAGACCTTATCAGTATCCTTCCTTTGGATTCATCATGCAAATCGAAGCAGTTTTACCCTATATTACTCAAGAATCCTGGAAAAATAAATTACAAAATTGGCGTGAATTCCTTTTAAAAGAAGGTAATAATCTAGATATAGCACTCGAACAAAAAGGTCGAGAAATTTTGGCAGCCGGAGTATTTTTTGAGGGGAGAAAAGCATCAAAACAATGGGATGGGAAATAGATTTTATAATAATAGGCGCGCAAAAAAGCGGCACAACATCGTTGTACAACTATCTAATTCAACATCCGCAAGTTGTACCAGCGCGCACAAAAGAAGTGCATTATTTTGACCTAAACTTTGACAAAGGAATCGAATGGTATCAAGAGCAATTTCACCCCTGCGATCGCCAACATAACCTCATCACCGGAGAAGCCAGCCCCTACTACATCTTTCATCCATTAGTAGCGAAAAGAGTACAGCAAACATTGCCAAAAGTCAAGATAATAATATTATTGAGAAACCCAGTAGAGAGAGCGATATCGCATTATTATCACGAAGTGAGATTGGGAGTAGAAGAGAAAGGGATAGAGGAAGCGATCGCATCAGAACCCACCCGACTAGCAGGCGAAACCGAAAAAATCCTAGAAAACCCCAACTATTACAGCTTCAACCACCAACACTACACCTACCTATCCAGAGGCAAATACCTAGACCAGATCAAAAACTGGATGAACTTCTTCCCCAAACAACAAATATTAATCATCAAAAGCGAAGATTTATACAACCACCCCCCAACCATCCTAAACCAAGTCTGCAACTTCCTAGAAATCCCCCCATATCAACTCCCAGACTATGGTAAATATAATGCAGGAGAATACCCACCCATCGATCCAGCAATGTACCAACAACTAACCACCTACTTCCAACCTCACAATCAAAACCTAGAAAACTACCTAAACAGAAACTTTAACTGGGTAACTGGGGATAAAACAGACCAGCCCGGAAATCAACGATCCTGTTGGCGAATTAATTAGTGTAGGGGCGAAGCATTTGGGCGATAACCTTTGCCACTCAACGAAAATGTTTGTATCCAAATGCTTCGCCCTGTCTTGGCGCAAGATTGTAGATACAGGTTATCTGTGAGGGAGGGCTTTCGCAAGAGGGTAGTTATATCTCGGTTGGATTTCATAAACTGTCGCCCTCTTGCGAAAGCCCCTACAGAATTTCTTACCAATACACCATCTCAGATTCACCAACAGTATCATTCATTCCCTGGCGGGCGATGAAACAGACACAAGATCTTCCCCAACTCGTTCCCAGGCGTAATATCATGTCCGTTAGCATCGGACTTATATAGTTAATTGTGTTGTGTAGGGGCGGGTTTTACCAATCAATCAAAGGAGGTCACGAGATATCTCGTTAAACCCGCCCCAAGGAGTGCGATGCCGATGCTTAAGGACTTGATATAAGCCAAGGAGTCCAACTCTCCAACTCGTTCCCAGGCTCAGCCTGGGAACGAGTGAAAGCGAGGCTCTGCCTCGCGAAACCAAGATATAACTAATATTGCCCCCACAACAAGCACCGACCCACCCAAAACCCGAATGAAAATCCTATTTTTACATCCCAACTTTCCCGCCCAATTTCGCCACGTAGCCGCAGTACTAGGTCAAGACCCCAACAACGAAGTAGTATTTGCCACCAAAGTCGAAAACCCAGAATGGCAAATACCCGGAGTCCGCAAAGTATTATTTCAACCCAGTCGCACCCCCCGCCCCGAAACCCATCACTACGTGCGATTCCTAGAAAGCGGCGTCCTCCACGGACAAGCAGTATTCCGAGTAGCAGAACAACTCAAAACAGAAGGATTCGTCCCCGACATCGTATACGGACATTCCGGGTGGGGACCCACCTTATTCGTCAAAGACGCCTTCCCCAACGCCGTCCTGCTATGCTACTTCGAGTGGTTTTATCACTCCATCGGTTCCGACGCCGACTTTGACCCCGCAGACCCCCTCACAGTCGATGACATGGCGCGCATCAGAATCAAAAACGCCCCCATATTAATCGACCTATACAGCTGCGACTGGGGCATCTCCCCCACCAAATGGCAACAATCCCAATTTCCCCCAGAATTCCACAGTAAAATCAGCGTCCTTCACGACGGCGTAGATACCGAATACTTCAAACCCAACCCAGACGCCAAACTCATCCTACCCAACCTCGATTTATCAGACGTAGACGAAATCGTCACCTACGTAGGACGAGGCATGGAACCATATCGCGGCTTTCCAGAATTTATCGAATCCCTCGCCTACCTGCAAGAACGCCGTCCCAACTGCCACGTAGTAATAGTAGGCGCAGATCGCGTCTGCTACGGCAAATCCCTACCCAATGGCGAAACCTACAAACAGCACATGCTGAAAAAAGTCCCCTTAGACTTATCCCGCGTTCACTTTGTCGGCACCTTACCCTACGGACTGTACCTGAAAGTAATTCAAGCATCCTCGGTTCACGTTTATTTAACCCGACCATTTGTATTATCTTGGTCAATGATTGAATCGATGTCTACCGGGTGTTTAGTTTTGGGATCTGATACCCCACCCGTGCGCGAGGTAATTCAGGATGGAGAAAACGGCTTGCTGGTAGATTTCTTCTCCCCCAAGCAAATAGCCGACCGCATTTGCGAAGTATTAGACCATCCCACCCGCATGGCAGAAATCCGCGCCAAAGCGAGGCAAACCGCCCTAGAAAAATATTCCCACCAACAATTACTTCCCCAGCACATCCAACTAATTCAAGATGTGGCAAATCGATCTTTCCCGCCCGACCTCAGTAAAACCACTTACCAATTGCCCCTGGGTCAGGATTTGGCGGTGCGGTAGAAAAATTTGCCAAATTTTGTTGTATTAAAGTTCGCAAACTCCTGTATCATAACCATCGTTGTTCAAACTTTCCGTCAACCAGTGAAATTTTTTTGTATAAAAAGGGAACTATAAGAATGGTGCAAAGGTCATGACAAAGTAGGCAAAAGATTAAACTAACCGGGTGGCCTTGTTGTAATGGCCTATTTTCGTTCGACCAACCCGGTCTAGCGCCTAAATCTTATTCATGGGGCGGCAATAATCGTTAGCTGGGGCGCTGTCTAGGAATTGGAGAGAATCAATGATGCAAGCTATACTACTGGAGGCCGAACGAGCGAAACCAACCGGGAAATCTGGCTGTGAAGCTCAATCGGCAAGGAGCCATTGTAGCAACTTTGTCGGATATATCATCAACATATCCAGTACACGACTACAAAATGAGGAGTGAACGATAAATGGCTGAGATTATACTTACCCAGGGACCCGACAACACGATTATCGGTGCTGCTGCTGGCGATACAATTTATGGACTGCAAGGGGACGACAACCTCACAGTCGTCGGTGACAACGTCATAGTTTATGGCGGTAAAGACAACGATACTGTAACCGGGGGTGGTCGCAACAGTACCCTTTCTGGCGACAAAGGTAATGACAACCTGATCAGCAACAGTGGTCAAAGCGTTTTGTACGGTCGTGATGATAACGACACCCTGAAAGCGTTTTCTGGCGATACGCTCTACGGAAATGCTGGCAACGACAGCTTGCTTGGCGCTCAAAACAGTATTCTCTATGCCGGTCAAGGTAAAGATATCCTGGTCGCTGGTGCTACAGGTGTAACGCTGTACGGTGACGCCGATGAAGACAGCCTCACTGGTATAGGCGGCGGTTTGTTGTACGGTGACGATGCCGAGGGAAAACAATCCGGTAACGATACGATCAAAGCTCTTGCTGGAGATACGGTGTATGGCGGTCAAGGCGACGACTCCATCGACCCCTCTGGATCAGGGGCAATCATTTTCGGTAATCAGGGCGCTGACTACATCGACATAGCAACCGAAGCCAGCAACGTCACCGTTTTTGGTGGTCAAGATGATGACACCATCTGGGGTAGCGGCAAAAGCGGCATCCTGAAAGGCGACAAGGGCAACGACAGCCTAAGAGGGTTTGAGGGTGGTGCTAATAATATCGACTCCCTCTATGGTGGTGAAGGTAGCGATACCCTTGAAGGTACTGGTCAGAATGACTTTTTAGTCGGTGGTAATACTGCAAGTGCTAATGACACAGCAGGTGGTGCCGACAAGATCAACTGCGGGGGTGGTAATGACACCGTCTACGGTGGTGGTGGCGGTGACTCCATAAACGCTGGCGGCAACGACGATGTCGTCTATGGCGGTGGCGGCGGTGACACCATACTAGCTGGAGATGGTCTCAATAAAGTGCTTGGTGGTGCTGGTAATGACCTCATCTATGGTGGTCAGAATCAAGACACCCTGCTCAATGGGGAAGAAGGCAACGACAGCATCTATGGTGGTAAAGCGAGCGACACCCTGACAGGTGGTGCTGGCAGCGACTTCTTTTTCTACACCAGTGTCACCGTCACTGGGTCAGCAGCAGACACAATCGCCACCCTAACTGAGTTTGGACTGGATTCAATCACTGACTTTCAGTCAGGGACAGACAAGATCGTTGTATCAAAACAATTGTTTGGTACTCCGTTAGAGCTGGGTCAAGTACCGGGCGTTGCAGTTGTTACATCCATAGAGCAGGCTAAGGCTTCCACAGGGGTGTTTGTTTTAAACAAGAGTGATGGTTTCCTCTACTACAATCCGAACCAGCAAGACACTCTTGGTAGTCCAGTTCCTGGCTTTGGTAACAGCTTCCCGGAAGGCAAGTTCCTGTTTTTACAAAACGTCACCACCCTCTCTTCCAACGACTTCATCATCATTGCCTAGTAAGTTGTAAAACTCGTTCAATCGTAAAAATTGCATAAACAAAAACAGGACTGGATATTTATCCAGTCCTGTTTTATTTTTTGCTTCAACGACAAAATCCCGGATTCTTAACCAAACAATTCCGGTACTCGACTTCGCAACTCCTCATTCAACCTGGGTAATTCATCTCGCATTTGCAAATACCAATCTCGCCGCTGTTGATAGTGCTGCGACAGCAAGCGATTTTCTTTCACCCACTGATAGGCATTTGCTGCTAACTGATGCCGAAATTGCGTATCCTCAATCAACTGCCGCAACTTCGCCTCAAATTCATCTACCGAACGATAGATTAACCCAGTTTCCCCTTCTAAAATCGATCCCTCATATACCGTAGGACTCGCCAACACCGTCACCCCATGTCCCGCACATTCAATAAACTTGAGGTCGGATTTCATACTATTAAAACGGGTAAAATTTAGCGGCAACAAACCAATATCGCACCCGTGCAAAATTTGCTGATACCGTTCGTAATTACAAAACGGTTCTAACTCCTTGTGGGGCGTTTCTAAAGCATCAAAAAACTGCTTATCATAAATTACCTGCACCCGCACTTTTTCCCCATAATCTGCCAACACCCGATTCAAAGCAGGCATAATCAAAGCCCAATCTTCCTCGCGATTCAGCGCCCCAAAAAAGATTTTTACCTCTCCACCTTCACTGTAATTCCTCTTTTCTGGTAGATAAGCAAGCTGATTTTGAAACACCTTCACATTAGGATTAATTTGGCGCAAAAACTCAGCCAAAGGTTCGGTAGAAGTTTGCACGCCGTGACAACTGCGGTAGGTAAAAAATTGATTTTCTGCGTGGGCAGGCCAACGCATTGGATCGTCATCAATTTCTGCTATAATTAAATAGCCCCTTCGCAACAATTCTTGGATTTTGGGAATATCATCGGGCGCTTGCAAATAGCCTCGCTGCCAAATAAATACCTTTTCTTCTCCAGCTTGGGCATAGTTCAAATCGGCAGTTTTCACCGTCGCCACCGTCCGCACCCCTGGTATTGTAGAACTGAGGCGGTCTGGCTCCAAAACTCGCACTCTGTCGCAAGCCAAAGGCGCCATCATCATCGTTTGAATCAAAAGACGTCGGGGCGCTACTAAAGATTTAATTGCGCGCACCACATACTGGTAAGCACCCGTTTGGATGGCAAATTGAGCCGAATCGACACCCACAGCTTTGAGTACGGGCGCTATTACCTGCTGGAACTTTTCATAATCCCCTCCTTTATTTGCCCGCGTTTGAATTTCATACACTTGTAACCCCGCAGAAGCAAATAGTTGCTTGATGCTATCTAAGGTAAAAAAGCGCAAGTGGGTGCGATCGAGCAATCCTTCATCTTCGTAATTCCAATCGCCCCGCAGCAGCTTGACGAGCAGGCTCCAGTGCTGCACGTTGGGGATACATGCCAAAACTTGACCTTCTGGTTTTAACCATGCTGCGTGGCGCTGCATCACTCCCCAAGGGTCGTACATGTGTTCCAGTACGTCCCCGTACACCACGCAATCTACTGTCCCCTCTGGGATATCTGCTGCAAGGTTTGGGTCTTCGGCACTTCCTACGACTACACGATTTAATCTGGTTGCGGCGATTTGTGCTGCTTGTGGGTTCAGTTCCAAGCCGATGTATTTGCAGTTGGGATTGATGCGCTTGTATTGTTCTCCTAATGCTCCTGCGCCGCAGCCAACTTCGACAATTACCTTGGCATCACCGGGCAATAACCTGAGCAAATCTGGATTAATGCGATTGTAATAGTCTGGTAAGGGTTGGGAATGGGTAATGGGTGATTGGTAATTGGTAATGGGGGAGGCGACGGGGGCGGGGTTTGTTAAATTGTCGGAAAGTGGTTTGGCGTTATCGGTAAAACCCGCCCCTTCCGCGTTTTTCGGCTCCGCCC
>DNGJ01000499.1:7158-9867 GCA_003486305.1 Cyanobacteria bacterium UBA11371 | reverse complement strand
TGTTCTGCTAGTTCAGCTCTTTGGCGTTCTTGTTCAGCTATTTGACGTTCTTGTTCAGCTCTTTCCTCTCCTGCTAACAATAAATTCCCTTCTGAATCCCACCAGCGAAGCCAAGGCAATTCTAAATTTTGATAGCGACCTTGCCAAATTCCTAATTCCACTTCTAACGCTGGAATTGGGTAATGTCCTCGCTCGTTTTGGGGCACTAATTGATACTGACCCTCTATTAAATGATAAACCTCTACGCGGGAACGTCTGACTTCATAAATGCCATAAAATGCTGGACGAATCACATTTTCATAAATCCAGAATTTCCCCGGTTTCGTTTCCTGTTGAGATGATCGCAATAAAGGCGTTCTGTCTCGTTCTTCTGAGCCATCTCCGGATACAAATTCTAACACAATTAATGGCGGTATCAATTCTTGCCACATGACGTAAGAACGGCGAATTTGACCGTCAATAGTTGGCGGGACATTTGGCACGTAAAACCAGTCTGGTGCTTCTGCACCTCGTTCTGGCGGGTCTGTCAATCGCCAATAAATTCCGCTATCTTGACCGATACAATAGTTAGCATCGGGATGCAGTCTTTGCAGGACAGGGGTAATGGAATCTGTTAACAGAATGCTTTGAGGATGTTCTTGAAAGTTTTTCACAAAGGTGCCGTCTGACTCAGGTAATTGAGTATGGTCAGGTAAAGCTGTAATAGGTTGAGATTGGTCGATTGTATAAGTCATAGGAAATTCACCATAAACTGAGTTTCAAAGAAAGGTCAACTTGCTGAGTGTTTAGTATGGCGGGGCGGGTTTATTTATCCAGTGCGCTGCATTCAAAAATATCTCGTAAAACCCGCCCCTACTCCCGTCAAAAACTATACACAACAAAAGCTACTGGACATGATATGATAGTTGGTAAATTTTAACCCAGGAACCTACTTAAATCAAATTCTCCTTCTGGCTGCTGTTGTTTTTCTCGTTCGGAAATTAGCATTAAAAGCAGCCTTTCTGTATAATCTACTGCGCCGCGCATTTCCTCTTGTAAAATTTCCAGTCCTGCGTTGGCATATTCTTCAAAAATTTGGATGCGACTTTCTTCGGCATCAACATCGCTGGGGGCGAGGATTTTGGTGTCTTTTGTTTCGGCGATCGCTAACAACTTAATTACCAGATCGTACCCCCTAGAAACAAATACTTCCATCGCTATAGGTGTGACTTCTTTTTTAGCAATTTCTCCCAAAGTTACCCGCTTTTTCCGCTTCGCACCCAACGCCGCCGCAAATGCGATCGCATCAGCATAAGTCTGAAATGGCCCCTTTGTATCGGTGCCAATGGTTAAAGCTTTTACCAACTCGGCTTTATCTTTAGCAATTCTAATTCTTGCACTCATTTCTCAGTCCACAATAACTTAATTCGCTTTTCAAAACCACCGCGTTCGCGAAGCGTGCCGGAGGCATATCGCTTCTTCTTCTTTCTTGTTCTGCTAATACTAATTCCCGCTTGATTCCATAAGTTTCCATCAAAGCATCTATCACTTCATATAAATCTGCTAATTCTGTTATTAATTCCTCATTTGCTTCAGCAGCTTCTTGTGCTTCTTCGATTAATTTTTGTCTCAATTCTTGACAATATTACGATCTTGTGAGTGTAACAACCTGGTATTCTAAACCATTTTGTTGGATGATTTCGGGGATGCGATCGCGTAGCGTGGCGTCAGCCGTATCGCGCACCAGCTTGTTATATTCTTTCCGCATTAACTTACTCCTTATTTACTCTAACCCAAACAAGCTATTACCTCATCTAATATCTCATCAATACTCGGCAACGGACTAGGAATGATAGAACCATCTCGCAAATGCTTATGATCGTCAAATCCCAAAGCAGGCTTATGCTTTGAATTATCATACCTAAATATTAAAGTTTTATCTGCCGGCCGATTGATACTGATAGGAGTAGCTGACTATTTCGACCCCACTTTGTCCATTTAAATACTCTCTTATATAAAGTTCATTCTTATTGATGAGAGTTACTTTTATAGACAAAAAACCTGTGTTATCCATTCTCAGATCTGAGAATGGTTCAATCGTCTCAGCTAATCCATAATCATCTAGCCTTTGAACCGATCTCTTTACTGATTCAATATGCTCATTGAGTGACATATTCTAAACTCTTTAGGATTTTCAGATTTTCCTCTACCACCAAAGATAATTTGTACTCACCAGCCCATTCTACATATTCTATATCTTTTCCTTCTAAATCTTCAGCCGCCCATTCATTGATAAACTGCTCTGAGGTTATATTGTATTTTTTTTCAAAATTTTCTAGCCTTTGACGATACTTTTCCAGGCTGTATTCCAAAAGAGCGATTTTTTTAGCGATCGCATCCTTAAGCATTACCAATGCCTTTTCTGGGTCTGTACTTTTCACAATAATTTCAGCCATACTATTTTCCTCCTGATACTAGGCTTGTTTTTTCAATCATAGCGTGGTTATAAGTTGTGCGATCGCTTCCCCTCAACCTTGTTTTGTAATGTTGCTGAACTAGAAAGCATAATCCACCTCCACAATTTCAGTATATTCAAACTCATTCGGACTTTGCTTAACTAAAGGATATTGCACTCCACCTAAATCGATCGAATCTTCTTCACAATCAAGTTTAGGCGAGTAATAAGTCAAAACGTATTCTTTGCCAATTCTAGCTGACATTTCCTCTGCC
>DNGJ01000499.1:0-6938 GCA_003486305.1 Cyanobacteria bacterium UBA11371 | reverse complement strand
CACTGAGTTTTAGTCACTAAAACCACTAACTGATTGGCTAATTTTGGCAGAACTTTAGCAATTTGCCTGCGATAAATTTCATCCAAACTGCCAAAC
Source organism: Cyanobacteria bacterium UBA11371 (assembly GCA_003486305.1). Lineage (GTDB taxonomy): Bacteria > Cyanobacteriota > Cyanobacteriia > Cyanobacteriales > Aerosakkonemataceae > Microseira. The sequence continues at coordinate 6,842 of DNGJ01000499.1, read as the reverse complement.
GGAGAATCCATTACAATTGGAAACGTGCTGCTATCCGGCCCCATTAAACTATTTTTCTGACGCCACTGTCTCACCCCGTCAATAATTCCGCCAATAAACGACAAACTGAGGATTTGATTTTCCCCTGTAGAAGCTGCCACCAGTTCGTCTTTTCCTGAAGTATTTTCTATCAACGTCAGTTCATATTTATCACTCAATTTAGGAATGTAGGGAGTAAAGGAAATTTCGCTAAATATTTCCTGCACCCGCTTTTCCAACTGCAAGCGAAACTGTTTATCTAAGCGAGATTTAACTTCAGTTAACCGCTCAATTGCATCCTGAGTTGCAGCAATACGCCTTTGCGCCACAACTTGCCTCATCTCATTCATTTGGTGCTTGTCAATTTGCTTGCCTAAGCTTTCAACTTGAGTTTTAAGATTTTCTATTTGCTGTTTATTAGCCCCGCTTTCTCGGTTTAACTCGCTAATTTTAGTTTCAATCTCATCCAAACGCTTTTGCAACTCCTGGATATTTTCATCCGGAAATTTACGCAACTTTTTATTAATATCTTCAAGCTGCGTTTCGATGCGTGAAATCTCGATCCTGTATTGATTAATATTAGCCTGTTGTCGGTCAATTTCTTGCCAAAATTCAGGCACTTGCTTATCAAGTTCATCCACCTGCGCGCTCATCCGAATCGCGGTTTCTTCTATATCTGCCATTCCCGCTTTATCCATCCATGTTTGTACATTTGCGTGAGCGTGAGTTCCTTCATGAAGTTCTGCACCGCAAATACAACGTCCCCGTTGCAGTAATTCTTCAACAAACGGGCGTTTAATTGCTGTCGGTAACTCGCCGCGATCGCGCAATTTATTAATAAAATCCCGGAATTCAGCCGTTATGTTAGGTAGAAAGATTGTATAACTTCGCGTTGAAATAGCCTTTTTTATCGATTCATTCCCTTGTTTCATTTGTTCTTTAATCGATGTTAGCTGCGCTTGCAGTTCATTCCGCAAGCGTTGCAATTCTTCCGCACCGCCGAGTTCTAGCAAACGATTAGAAATAGTTTTTTTCAAATCCGCTTGGTGGCTTAATTCGCTTGCTATTTCAACCTGACGCTTTTGTAATTGCTCAATTTCTTGTTCTAGTTTTTGTTTTTCCCGTATGAGTTTCTTAGTTTGAGGGTCGCCAATAAGTCTCAAATCACCTTCCAGGGATTTTCTCGCATCTCCCAAATGGCGGATGGCACGAGTTAATACTTCGACTCCCAACAATTCTTTAGTCGCTTCGGCAATTTCAGCTTTTTTTTCCGAGCGGACAATTTGTTCAATTCGCTCGCCATCAAAGAAGAAATATTGATGTAAACTTTCCGGTAAAATTCGCCCAATAATATCTTCTGGAGGTTGGGGAGGATGGAACCATTCCCCATCTGTTCCGGCAATTTGCATAAACAATTGACTTTGAGCGTGATGAATACCCATTTCATTTCTGTAGGCGCGGCATAAACGCTTGGCATAGTAACGTTTGTTGTCGTGTTCAAACGATACTTCTACCCAGCAAGATACCGCTCTTCCCTGTGCGGCTTCGGTAATTGCTCGTTTATTAACTAATTGGTCTTCGGCGGCAAAAGCGGCACTGAATTTTTCGTACAATACCCAAGTAAATGCATTCATCAGCGTTGTTTTACCCGCACCGTTATTGCCGTGAATTATTGTTGTATTCTGCTCTCCGCTGGCGAGTGCAATTTCTGGTGTTTGACCGTAAAATTGACGAAAATTGCATAGTTTGATTGAAATTAGTCTCATTGTATCTCTTCCTTCACAATTCTTAAAATATCATCGTTGATGTTATATGGTCTTTTGCTGTGCAGTTTATCTTTTTCCGCTTGCAAGACGCGCTCAATAATTTTACGCACTTCCGGCGGTGCGCTTGTAATTGGTTCCTGTACGTCATTTAGATTCGGTTCGTTTGTCACTTGGCTGCTTTTGTGAAATCGGCTATATTTTATTAATTTAATACAATTGGGAAAGATTGCCCATCGTTATCAAGACTTATATTATGTCAGGTGGTATTGGTATAGTATAAAGCCGGGGCGGGTTTATTAATACTTTGCACTGCTGGCAAATATTTTTCGTAAAACCCGCCCCTACACTCATCAAAATATACAATACCTTTTCCTCCGGACATAATATTACGCAAATCCACCTTTGTTTCTATGAAAAATCGTTTTGATGTAGAGACGTTACATGTAACGTCTCTACATCGCTGCCAAGTTACCCGGTTTCTAAGATCCTCTGTAGACGATTTAAACGTCTAACAATCCGTATCGCTTTTGCAGGTTCAGTAGTTTTACTCTTGCTTCTCCGGCGTTATCTGCTAAGTCGGCAAATTCTACCAAGCGTTTTAATTCTTTTCGCAATAAGTTGCGCTCGATTTCTAATGTTTCGCGGTCGAGTTCGGGGGGCAATACAATTGTGTCGAATAAAGTTGCTCTTTCTTTACCTGGATGCGGGCGCAAAATTCGTCCCCGCCGCTGGATAAATTGGCGCGGATTTCTACTACTGGCTAAAATTACAGCGGTTTGAATCGCGGGAATATCTACTCCTTCATCTAAACAGCGAATTGCTACTAAACCTTGCAACTCGCCGCTTTCAAATTGACGCCGTAAATTCTCCCTTTTATCTAAAGTCGTTTCGGCGGTATAGGTGCTGACTCGATATCCCAATTCTGCACCTAAAATTTGGGTGACGGCTTTTAATTGATGTTGGTTTTCGGTTGAACCATCGCCGCAATAAAATAAGGTGTGAGTTGTGTGCAGGCGTTTCGCCATGATTTGACGCAACGCTTTTAATTTGTTAGCAGCAGAGCCAATTATTCGGGAACGCTGCATCAATAAAGCTTTTAAGTCTTCATTATCCTCGTCAAAGATATTGGATGCATCGATGCCTCGTTGCTGAAATAACAGCATTCGCCCAATACTTCGGGTTAATTTTAAGTAGGCGCGGCTTTCGGATTCCGTAAGTTCAACTAATATGGGATAATAAAGATAGCGGACTAATGCTCCCTGTTGAATCGCATCGGCTAAGGTGAATTCTGGTTGCAAGACGGAGCCAAAATAATCATAAATAGATTGCGTGCCATCTTCATCGAAATAGCGTTCGGGGGTGGCAGATAAAGCTAGCCGCAATCCGATGTTTTGAGGTAAGCTTTCCCCGCGACGCTTTGCGCCTAGATTGTGGGCTTCGTCGCCGATAATTAATGTCTTTTCAGGGAAGTATTTTAATTGGGATTTAAAGCCTTCGCTCATCAGTGTATCGTTGGTGGTGATGACCGCAACAAACGGTTGGTTGCCCGAACGCACATTGTAGAGTTGCGTTGAAAGTTGTACTTGCCAGCGACGCACGGTTTCAAACGCTAATATTGGTTCCATGCCGAATTTTTGGCATTCTCTTGCCCATTGGGTGACGAGGTGGCGAAACGGACAGACGACGAGCAAAACTTGCAAGTTGATTCTTTGATAAAGTGCCGTGGTTATTGCTAGTGCTGCGATCGTTTTTCCACTTCCGGTTGCCATTTTTAGCGTGCCTCTACCTTGATTTGCAAACCAGCTATCAACGGCTTGTTGTTGATAGGGGCGCAGTTGTAATGATTGTGGTATTTTAGGGCATCCGGGTGGTGGTTCTTTTTCTGCGGATGGGTTTAAATCGTAAGTGCCTTTTGATGCAGATACGGCTAAGAGTTTGTTTATTTCCAGTAAGGGAAAAGCACAGTTGTAGAGATTTTCGGTTTTAGTTTGTTTCTCGACTTTATACACACCCTTGGATGACTTCACTTGCGCGCTGCCTTTGTCAATAAAACTGTTTGATATATTTTATTGGTTGTGGTCAGTTATTGTCGGCACACGGCATCCGAAGATCTTCCCTTTGGTACCAAATTTATTCATGCCGTCGATGGTTGTCGGGGCACGGCATCCGATAATCTTCCACCCGGTGCCAAATTTATTCATGCCGTGCCCCTACGGGTGTGGTTGATTTTTTCTTGATCGACGCGGGCAGGGGCGGGTTTAGAGACTTACGCTCACCCATCCGGGTTTCTCTGAAAATAGGTTTTATTGGTTGCGATCGCCAATCGTCAGGACACTGTATGAGTAGGGGCTAAGGCTAAAGTAAATTTTGGACTGACTGGAAATTTTTGGCTGCCGTGCCCCGGAGGGTGCGATCGCTTTTTTCTTCATCGACGCGGGCGGGGGCGGGTTTATAAACATTGTCTGCTGGATCTTGAGTCTTTGGTGAAACCCGCCCCTACATTCACCGCTGGATGAATTGACTGACTGCATGAAAAAAAATTTGCTCCGCTCGCGGCGGCAAGAGGGGCACGGCATACGAAAATCTTCCACCCGGTGCCAAAATTATTCATGCCGTGCCCTGGAGGGTGCGTGAGCTGAATATATATTTTATTGGTTGCGATCGCTCATTGTCGGCACACAGCATCCGAAGATCTTCTCTTTGATGGAAAATTTATTCATGCCGTCGATGGTTGTCGGGGCACGGCATCAGAAAATCTTCCATTTGGCGCCAAAATTATTCATGCCGTGCCCTGGAGGGTGCGTGAGCTGAAAATAGATTTTATTGGTTGCGATCGCTCATTGTCGGGGCAGGGCAAAAGGAAATCTTCCCTTTGGTACCAAATTTATTCATGCCGTCGATGGTTGTCGGGGCACGGCATCCGATAATTTTCCACCCGGTGCCAAATTTATTCATGCCGTGCCCCTACGGGTGTGGTTGATTTTTTCTTGATCGACGCGGGCAGGGGCGGGTTTAGAGACTTACGCTCACCCATCCGGGTTTCTCTGAAAATAGGTTTTATTGGTTGCGATCGCCAATCGTCAGGACACGGCATGGGTAGGGGCTAAGGCTAAAGTAAATTTTGGCGCCAAATGGAAGATTTTTGACTGCCGTGCCCTGGAGGGTGCGTGAGCTGTTTTGTTCATCGACGCGGGCGGGGGCGGGTTTATAAACATTGTCTGCTGGATCTTGAGTCTTTGGTGAAACCCGCCCCTACATTCACCGCTTGATGAGTTGACTGACAGCATTAAAAAAAATTTGCTCCGCTCGCGGCGGCAAGAGGTTAAACGGCTAAGGAGTCCACGGCGAGGAGCATACAACCCGAAAACCGAAGTCGTACTCCCCAAAGCAGGTATCGAAGTTGCTACGATACGCCGAACGGCATTCGCTAGGATCGGCGTACCACGAACCACCGCGCAGCAGTCGAAAATAATTTTTTCCACCAGACTCCCACACACTTCCATCTAACGGTGCGCCATGATAATTTTCATGCCAAGGGTCAGCGCACAATTCCCAGACGTTCCCGTGCATATCGTAGAGTCCAAAGGCGTTGGGTGGAAAACTCCCTACATCTGTGTTTTTCTCGCGGTAACTTCCGTAATTAGCCAAATCAGCAGTAATTGTCTCGCCAAAGTGGAAGGGTGTTGTAGTTCCAGCACGGCAAGCATATTCCCACTCAGCTTCGCTAGGTAACCGATAAATTTTCCCTGTTTTTTTAGAAAGTAGCGCACAGAATTTCAATTGATATTCATTGACGGGTGGCAACTGCGCCCGGTCACCGAGCAAGATGAACTTAACGCGGCGGCGACGTGCAACTTCTTGAAGTAATTTCCAGAGCTTTGAAGACACCATCGAGGCTTCATCGAGCAAGACTAATTCGTAGTTCTTGAGCTTGCTGTCCCGTCCTTCGCTCAGTACCCGCTCTCCTACTGCGTTCACGTCCATTTTCATGCCCAAAAGTTGATAGATGGTGGCGAAGTCTACGTTATGCACGTCCCACGATGCTGCCATGTTCTCCATGACGCGCACTGCTTTATGAGTTGGCGCTACGGCTGCGATAAATAGTCGATTGTTGTTCTTCTGCAACTTTCGGATCAGCGCCTGCACGCAGTAGGTCTTGCCCCGCCCTGCACCACCTTCAAGCAGGAAGAACTGCTCCTGGGAACACTTTGATAAAAAGGCTTGCATTTGTTCTACGGCAGCACGTTGTTCCAGGTTTAGTTGGCTCAGCATGAGTAAATTCCTCTTGGTTTTCACCCGCGCCGTAGGTCTTTTTCTTTGACTATTTCTTTTTCTCATCAGTTGACATTGGGGCTTTGGGGAAGTGTTAATGAACCGCTTTTGTTGGCAATATGAGCTGCTCTTTGAGATGACTGAACATGTTTCTCAAACAAGATTAAGGCAGTATGGTAGCCATTGCTTTTGTTGATGATGATTGGATTAGCGTCGCTCCTGGAACAGATCCAGATGGTGCAGGCCCAGCCACCCGAATGGGCTTTGATGCTTTCGCTACAGTACAAGGCGCTATCAACGGCACAAGCAGCGGGGGCAGCGTGTTGGTCAATCCCGGTGTCTACAGCAGCATCACAACTATCAACAAACCCCTGACTCTAAGTAGCACGGGCATGTGGGATTGGTGCCTCCACAGAACTGGAGAAATCCGCGTTACCAATGGTGCTAGTAACGTCACAATTGAAGCGCTGAACATTGAAAAGATTGTTGCCAATGGCGCTGGGGACAATTTGACCATTGCGGGCAACACTTTTTTCACCAATAGCAGTAACGGCACGATTGTCAAAACTTCTGTTGCCAACCGCAACAACTGGCAAATCATTGATAACGCTAACCTGGGCAGTATTCGGCTGCACAATGTTACCGATACCCTCGTATCTGGCAATGTCATTTACAACAACGATACGACCCCTGGAATTCTGCTCAACAATGCCCCAGGCGCTAATATCTGGTACAACGAAATCCTTGGTTCCGGTGGGGCTGGCATTGACCGAAAAAATGGGTACA